>CAYYLR010000041.1:0-11864 GCA_964472485.1 uncultured Coriobacteriaceae bacterium | reverse complement strand
GTGAACCTGCTCGTGCGCCTCACCGCCGAGGAGATGACGGTCCAGTACGTCTCCAAGAACAGCGCGCCGCGCAACGTGTACGCGCGCCTTCTCCGCGGGCGTGACCGCACCCTCTCCTACATCAACAACCTCTTCCGCGGCTCGGGCGCCTTCTGGGAGCTGGCCGAGGAGTCGTTCGACGCGCTCGTGATCGACGAGGCGCACCGCCTGAACGCGAAGTCGGGCCTCTACGGCAACCTGGGCGAGAACCAGATCGCCGAGCTCATCGCGGCAGCGCGCTTCACGGTCTTCTTCATCGACGAGACACAGCGCGTCACGCTCCGCGACGCCGGCACGGTGTCCGACATCCGTGCGCATGCCGAGGCGACGGGCGCGCACATCCACGAGGCCGACCTCCTCTCGCAGTTCCGCTGCAACGGCAGCGACGGCTACCTCACCTGGCTCGACGACGTGCTGGGCATCCGCCCTGCCGAAGAGGGAGTGGCCGACCTCGACTACGACTTCCGCGTCTTCGACGACCCGAACGAGATGCACGCCGCGATCGCCGAGAAGAACCGCGTGGCCAACAAGTCGCGCGTGGTTGCCGGCTACTGCTGGGAGTGGGAAAGCGGCTCCAAGCGCGCGAACCCGAACCACCACGACATCGTCATCCCCGTACACACCTATGCTCGCTCGTGGAACCTCAACAACAGCGACACGTGGGCGATCGACGAGGGGTCCGTGGACCAGGTGGGCTGCATCCACACCTGCCAGGGACTCGAGTTCGACTACGTGGGCGTGATCGTGGGCGACGACCTGCGCTTCGAGGACGGCCGCGTGATCACCGACCGCACGAAGCGCGCGAAGTCAGACAAGGCGCTCAGCGGCATCGTGAAGCTCGCCAAGCACGACCCCGAGCGCGCCGCCCGCATCGCCGACGAGCTCATCCGCAATACCTACCGCGTGCTCATGACCCGCGGCATGAAGGGCTGCTACGTCTTCTGCACCGATACCGCGCTGGCCGAGTACCTGCGCAGCCGCATGCCGAAGCGCGACTACGCGCTCACGCCGACTGCTGCGCCTCTTGCCGCCGAAGACCCGCTGGAGGGTTGATACCAATGCTCGAAGACCTCACCCGACAGATCGTGGCGTTCCGCGATGAGCGCGACTGGAAGCAGTTCCACTCGCCGAGGAACCTTGCCGCGAGCATCAGCATCGAGGCCGCCGAACTGCTGGAGTGCTTCCAGTGGAGCAGCGACGAGACGATCGCCGATGACGTGGAGAATCATCGCAGCGAGATCGAAGAGGAGATCGCCGACGTGCTGATCTACGCCCTGCTGCTCGCGCACGACACGGGGATAGACCCAGCCGAGGCCGTGCGGCGGAAGCTCGCGAAGAACAGCGAGAAGTACCCAGCTGAGAGAGCGAAGGGGAACAGGGCGAAGTACACGGAGTTGTGACGGGCCTTCCTTCGACATTGGCAACCCAACGCCATGACGACGACTTGTAGCGGTCCAGACCCGCACGCCTCAGGTTGTTCTCAAGCGTCGAGTACGCAGCACCATCCGCCGGACCCACAACCAGGCTGATTGCCAGATCGATATCTGTACTCCCCACATGCCCGGCTCCCGGTCTTGCTGCGTCTTCGGGTAACAGGTAGCGCGGGACCAAGCCTCCCACGAGGCAGATGCGGTTCCGCCAGGGAGATCCGACCGCCCGTAGGATGCTCGCAAACACACGCTCGCACCGCAGCGTCGCCGTTTCGGAATAGGATGCCATCTCCTTGGCGGTCATCTAGAACCCGATGATCCGCTCGCGATAGACCTCGGCTTGCTCTCTGCCCCGCTGCGAGCCGGCGAGCAGATCCACGTACACGCGTGACTTCGCGGCCAGACGCAGGTGAGGGCTCTCGCCATACCGGCACAACGCCATCGGCCCGCGTGTGGTGGCGCGCCACAGGATGAGGTTGCCGCCATCATCGGATGCGAGGCCGTCGACGGCCCTGAGCAGGTACTCGGGAGTTCTCGGTCCCTGGATCCACAACTCCGGGCGGTGAACCGCAGTGAGCGCGGGCGCCTCGAGCAGCGCGGCCGCGGCGCCTGTGACGCAGTAGAGTACGGACGCGCGACCGAGAGCCTCGGCTGCACGCTCCACGATCTCGATAGGATCATCGCCGATGATGCGGCAGCGTAGCGCAAGACGTCGATCCGCAACCGCGTCGGCCGCATACCGATCGAGCAGTGCCGAAGGATTCGTAAGCGTGCGCACCTTGTTCGGACCCCGCCCGGCCGCAGCGAGCAGGCCGTCCGCCTCCAGGCCGAAGAGCACTCTTTGGGCGGTTGCGGGTGACACACCGACCCGACCGGCGAGGGTGGTGACCTTGTGCTCGGAGTCAGGCGACTCGAGGAGCGCGAGTACCACGGCGCCGCTGGCGCCGCCCAGGCTCGTGAGAGCACTCGGCGCAGCATCGCTCGGGGCAAACCCTATCTCCTCGACGTGTATTGATAGCCCGGCGTCCGGAAGGTGGATGTGCAATCGGCGCCGGTCGGCGTAGCTGGCGGCGTCGGCTTCGAGAATGCGCATGGCGCCCGGGGAGAAGTCATCCGCCACGATGACCGGGTTCGCGATATCGCGAACCCGAGCCAGAGCACGCTCCGTGTCAGACGGCCGCCCACGGCCGGCGTTCACGGGGTGAAGCGTGAGTGGTGCGGTGGTGCGCACCACGAGTCCGTCGCGTGCAACGAACTCCCCGAGCCCCAACTCGGCCAGACGGAACGCCAGATCCTCGGCTATGGCTACTTCTTGCTGCATTATTATCCATTCGGTCTATATTCGCGCGCGCTGAAATATCACATGCGGATGGAAGAACGTGCAAGTCTCCAGTCACGCACGCCCGCGTTCCCCCCCTACACCCCGTACCACACGGCGTAGCCGCGCTTGCGCAGACTGAGCGCTCGCTGCTCCTCGGCCCGCTCGGCCTCAGGTCGCGACGCGTAATGCTGCCATCCCCCGTAGAGCCTCGGCCGCAGGCGGACCCCGTAGGCGCGCGCGTAGCGGTTGGCCTTGTGGCCGGCCAGGTGCTGGGAGAAGCGCTCCTCGGGGGTGAGCGCCGTCGAGCCCCCGTACACGCACGGCTTACCGTCCTGCCAGTCGGGGTTGGCGCGGCGGAACTTCGGCTCGGCGACGAGGATCTCGGGGTCGAGCTCGATCACGTAGACGCTGTAGGCATGCGCTGACACGGGGCGACCACCCTCCCTCTTGATCTGAGACGAGTGTAGCGCAGGGGGTGTGCTGCGCAGCTCCCCGCCGCGCCTTACCCGCACGTTCAACAGGCGCGCAACCGCGCGTTAGCGTTTCCGACCCGATGTTCTTGCGCCGGTGCAACCACTCCCGCGCCTGCGCGTCGTACAAGGAACGTGCGGGCCGCGTGCCCGCGGGCGCGGAGGGACTCCGCGACGACGCGATCCTGAAGGAGGAGCACGAACCATGGGTGAGAACGACCGCGCACCATGGTGGGCGCCTAGCCCTTAGGCTCGCGCACCATGATGCAGCCTCACCCCCGGGTCCGCTCCCGGAACTCGCGCACGTTCTGCGTCTTCCATAGAAGCGCCGGGTGCTTACGGATGATCGCACGCAGCGACTCATCGGAAGTGAGCAGCTCAGGCACGATCTCTCCGCTGTCGTTCACGGCCGTGAGGAACGCGAGTTCCGACTCCGTTAGTGGCAGCACCGCGCCAAGCAGGGTGCGAGCCCGTTCAACCAGGCTGGCGGCCCACGTGTCGAGGTCGCTGGCGGCCGGTCGGGCCCCGGCGCGCAACATCGGCACCACATGGCGCTCGATCTCCGCCGCGTCTACTCCCAGCTCCATTGGGTGGACACCTCGCCAGTCACGTCGGCTCATCGCCCCGTAGACGACGAAACCGAGGCGCAATCGCTCGGTATCGAGACGGTTCGATGCGAGCAACTGCACGGCGTCGTAGAGGTCGCGACCGGCGGTCCTTCCAAACAACGCAGCGAGCTTGCCTGCGGCCAACTCATGAACATCGAGGATGGGATACGACACGGCTTCGGCATCATGCACCCAACGGGCAGCGGCGCGATCGACCGTCCATAGCGGAGTACGGAGCAGGAAGTTCAGGTCCAGTTCGAGTGTTCCTGGTCGACCCGAGGCGGTCGTGTACGACAGTCGCCATTTCCCGCCCGCATGGTCGGTTGGGACGCGCCGCACCTGGAGACCAAGCCGGGCGCACACGGCCTCGACGGCTTGCTCCACTTTCGGCCGCTCGGCGAGCATCGTCTCCCTGTCTGCGGCACCGATGTAGTTGAGGTCTATGTCCACAGACAGGCGCGGCAGGTCCAGAACGAAAAGGTTGAGCGCCGTCCCGCCCTTGAGGGCGAGTCGCCCCCTCAGATACGGGTGCGTGTCGAGGCCCGCGAGGAGCTCCAAGAGCCATTCGACCTTCTCGAACGGCTCGGGCGGGAATCCGGCTACGCT
The DNA here is from genome assembly GCA_964472485.1 of uncultured Coriobacteriaceae bacterium. Taxonomy (GTDB): domain Bacteria; phylum Actinomycetota; class Coriobacteriia; order Anaerosomatales; family Anaerosomataceae; genus CAYYLR01. The sequence continues at coordinate 7,390 of CAYYLR010000041.1, read as the reverse complement.
CGCCGCGCGGAGCAGCTGCTCGTGAGTGCGCATCAGGAGGCTTCCTCCCAGGTCCGTGCCTCAAGCCAGTCGGGGACGATCACGTTCCACCGTGGATCGAGTCGGCCCGGGCGGTGTGATGCGTCGAGATAGCGCGGCTGCAGCGGTGCCATCTCCCGCAACGCCTCCAGATCGGCAGGCTCAACAAGCAGTGCCTCGGCATGCAACTCCAGGAACAACCCAACACGCGCGGCGGTGAGCGCTGAGGCCGCGGCCCGCGCGTAGCCCGCAACGGCGGAGAGGTCGAAGTACTCGACCATCTCGAGCGATCGCCAGACCTCTTCCCAGCCTCCCGCCCGTTCGGGGGTGCTCATCACGTCGACCAAGGTGCGCTCAAGCGAGCACACGCGGACCGTCCCGCCTGCATGTGGTCGCGTAAGCACGCCCGACTCCCGTGCCGGTGAGTCGCGAAGTGGCACCGGATCCAGCAGCGGGACGAACGCCGCCCCCCGGAACGTGAACCCGCGCCGCCGGGCGGGAGCGAAGAAGTGAAACCTGCTCCACACCGAGTACGTCTTGCCGAAGAACTGCAGCGCCGCATGCCCGCATACCGCCGCGCCTGGCGCCGCGTTCGACGCTACCAGATAAGGATCGGGTTCGAATTCGGTGGCCTCGACCCCATGCGGAACACTCGCGTAGAGTCCCTGCCGGACGCGTATCACACGCCCGGACGCTACATGCCCGGCCAACAGGTTCTTCACGGTACTCAGCGGACTACTCGGATCCGCGCGGGACGCCCGGTACTCATCGAACGTGAATACCGGATGCGTGCTGAAGAAGTCCTCGGAACGCATGACTTGCCTCCTGGTGCAATAAGTACTAGTTAGAGTAGTACTTGTGATGCGTCAGCACAAGTTCACCAGCGAGCGGCCCGCTGCACGCTCGCGGATACGCGCGTTCCTGACGCAGGCAAACGTGAGCAAGCTATCGCTCGATCGAGCATACGAGCTGGTCGAGCGCACTTCGGCCGCTGTCTCGGCACCTCCGTGAACGGCGTGCGCGTGATGCTGCCTGGCGAGTACCTGCGGGCGCGCTGATATCGGGGTTCGGATCTACCGTTTCCCGCCCCATGCCGTGCGCTCGTACGCCCGCTCGACCTGCCGCGCTCCAAGCTGGCGCCAGTCGGTCTCAGTCATCGGCACGCGGTAGAACGCCGCGGCCTTACGGATGTTCGCGAACGCACGCTCGCGGTCGTCGTCGTCAACGGCCTCCACCTCGGCGAACGCCTCGATAGCGGCACGCACGCTACCCTCGTCGGTGAGCGGCAGCGCTCGGCGTGTGGAGAACGCGAACGCTGACTCCGGAAGGGCGGCCAGTGCGGGTTTGCCGTGCGTGGGGTTGGGTCGCCAGGTCGTCTCGTTGGCCATGGTGGTTCACTCCTTCGAGAAGCAGTTACTCGCTAGGATAGTCCGTACCCACGTGTGCCGACGACCCCGGCCCGGCGCCCCGCTCTCTACAGCGCCCGCCACGTACCCGGCCGCGTCACCGCCGCGCCGGTGTGCCAGTGCAGGTGCGCGACGTCCCCTTCGGCCACCTCCACGACGGTCTCACTCGCGAACGCCTCGCGGAAGAAGAACCACCGGTGGTAGGCGCGCACGGTGTGGCGACCCGCGGTGACCGGCACGGTGTTCAGGCCCCAGACCCCGCGGTGCTGCTCGCCGTCGACCTCGATGATGGGGATCGCGAGCTCCTGGAAGGCGGAGCTGGGCGGATGGGTGATGGTGATCTCGAGCGTCGCGGAGGGGTCAGTCATCGTTGGCGGCCGCAGGCGCAGACTCGGGATCGATCTCGGGCTCCGGCTCGGGCGCGGCGGCGATGATCCGCTCAACGGCCGGCCGCCCCGTGCGCGCGGGCACCCGGCCCCGCGCCATCGCCGCCAGCCCAACGAGGCCGAACACGATGACGGTGATGACGGCCACCCACGCGAGCGTGCCGAGCGGCGTGCCCACGTCGCCACCGAAGCCTGACGGCCCCGCCGTCACGTCCGCGCCCACCGGCCCGCTCGGCTCCTCGGCATCCTCGGGCTCTCCGGACGCGTCACCGGCGAGGCTGCCCCGGTCGTCATCGGCCTTCTTCTGCTGCGCGGGCGCGCTCGGAAGGTCGGTGCGAAGCGTGTTGACGACCGTCAGGCTCGTGTCGCCCGGCACGGGATCTGTGGTGCCGTCCGGGACGGTCGCCGACGCGGTGTTGGCGATCGGGCCAGAGACGCCGGGCAGCACGGTCGTGACGATGCGGTACGTGACGCTGCCGCCGGGATCGAGATCGACGAGCTGGTCGATGGCGCCGGTGCCGGAAAGCGAGGTCCCCCGGCCGAGCGCGAAGGCGGCGGTCCAGTTGACGTTGGCAAGTTCGGCGGGCGGGCGGGCGAGCACCCGGATGCCGGGCGCGCGGCCCGGTCCGTTGTTCGTTACCAGGAGCTCGTAGCGCAGCGTGGCGCCGGGGATGTAGTCGATGCGCGAGACCGACAGCCCGACGCGCAGGTCGGCGCGTGTATCGGGTCGGTCGATGTCGCTGGCCGATGTCTCGAGGCCGAGGTTCACCGTGCCCGCGGGAGGCTCCACGCTGGCAACGGCCACGAGCTCGCCGCCGGTCCCGCCGGCGATCGACCCCGTGATCTTGAACGTGACCGAGCCTCCGGGCGCGAGGTCGACGAGCGTGTCGATGCTGGTCCAGCCCTCACGCGGACCGCCCGACCCGCTGATCGCATACGTCGCGGACCACGAGACCCGCCGCAGGCTGTCCGGGAGGTCGACGACGACGCGCGCGCCGGTGCACGGGTCGGGCCCGGCATTGGTGACCTTCACGGTGTAGGTCGTCCACTGCAGTGGCGCGTAGACGTCCGTCCCGTTGGTGATCGAGATCGACAGATCCACCGTCGGCTCGGTCGTCTGCGCGTGCGCGGGTGCAAGGAGTCCGAGGGTGAGGAGCGCAAACGCGGCAACGCCGCACACACCGCGCACGCCGCGGCCTCTCATCGCGCCTCCCCGTCTCGGCCGACCGGATCCCTGCGCTCACTATACCGCGAGCGCGTGGACCGGCTCCAGACGCCCGAGGAGCGCCGCCGCCTCGGGCGCACTTCCCCCTCAGCGGCCGCACTCCGTGAAGTACCGCCTGAAGTACCCGTGCCATGGCGCGAGCTTCGGCGCCGTGTAGTCGATCGGCCGGAACGGAAGCGCTCGGGTGCGCGCCAGGTCGTACCCGCCCTTCAGCACGACGAAGTCCAGGTACCCGGCTCGGATCGCGCGCTCGGGACACGCATAGACGCACCGCATGCACCAGGTGCACGACCCCCCGAAGCGGACCTCACCGCCGGCAAGCGCGATGTTGCCGGCGGGGCAGTCGCTGGCGCAGCGCCCGCACCGCGTGCAGGCGTCGCCGGCGACGAGCCGCTTGCCGAACTCCTTCGCGCCGATCCGATCCTCCAGGAGGCTCGTCACCTTCAGGATGGCACGCAGGAGCGGACCGTTCGACGCCGCCCTCGGCTCGCGCGCCAGTATCCGTTCGACGGCCGCCTCCACGCGGGCGGGGGCGACCTCAACGAGCTGTCGGCTGAGCTGGTCATCATAGGCGACGAGCCAGTTGCAGGGCATTGCGACGATCTCGTCGTAGAAGGGCCGGTACCCCCGGCGAGTCAGCAGCTTCCTGATCGAGTACGACGAGCTGTTGTTGATCGAGTGGTAATCCGCGGCCGTCTTCAGAAGGAACACCGGCGTATCCGCACCTTCCGGCAGCGTACGAACGAAGTCGTAGACCAAGCCCGGGGCATCGAAGCCAAGCACCGGATGCGCGATCCCGAGCAGGTCGTAGTCGGTCGGGCGGAACTCGGTCCTGCCGCTGCGCCGCATGTCCTCGATGCGGAACACATCGACAGTCACGCCCCGGCCCGCGCAGGCTTGCCGTGCCAGTTCCACCACGTGGGCGGTGTTCCCCGTCCCCGAGAAGTAGCAGATAGCGATGGCGTCGCTCACCTCAGCTCACCGGCATGCCGGAACCCGCGCGGGTCCATCACGCGCGGTTCAGCCCTGACGCCGACACCAGCAGCGCCGTGATGTGATCGCGCTGAGCGTCGAGGTCCCGGATCGAGCGGATCTTGACGTGTCGCACCGCTCGTCCCGCTCCCTCCAGCAGGCCCCCCGGATCGGCAAGTGACGCGCCCCGCATGAACGCGAGCGAGACCCACTTCGAGGCCGGAGCGAGCGCGGCCATCCCCCACCCGTTGTAGCCGTACTGACGTGCTCCGTAGCCGATGTGCGCGTCCGTCTGATCCACCGAGTACACCACGTCGGGGAGCGCGCGCGTCACCAGGCGGTGCACCGCGAGGTAGAGGTCCAGGATCTCGAGCGGCCGCTGCTCGACGACTCGTCGCAGCTGGTCCTCGGAGGGCATCTCGATGTGGGGGTGCTTCCGCGTGTCGGTCATGGCTCCTCGGCTCTCCCCGCTCGGCGTCTTGCGACGCCACCGCCCGCTCTGCCCTACCCCTCCTGGTCCCAGCCGATTTCGAGCACGCCCCTACCGCCACCCTGATAGAAGGCGATCGTGATGCTGTAGATGCCGTCCTTCCAGGTCATCATCCGCGCGTCGCGCGTGAGGGTGAACTCCGGCTTATCGCCGTAGCGATCCTGGTAGTAGGCGTAGCAGTCTTCAAGCGAGAGGTCCGGCCCGTTGACGCCGTCACGATCGACGATGTCGAACTGCCGCCAGTAGGCCATGTCCGTCTTCCGGTAGAGGTACTCGTAGTACTTGTCCTCGAAGAACGCGAACTCGCCCGGCACCTCTACGAGCTCCGCGGGGTACTCCGAGTAGAACGGGTTCGTCTCGGTCACTTCGGCCGTGGGAAGGTCGACCGTCACGTACACCGCGTTGTAGCTGCTCTCCTCGGTGGTGTTGATCTCCACCGGGTACGTGCCGATCGTCCCCGTGATGTAGCCGTCCGACGCGTCAGCATCGCTCTTCTCGCTCATGAGGCCAAGGTAGTACTCGAGCACCGCCGCGGGCTCGGCGGACGTTTGGTAGACCACATGGTGGATGTTGCGGAGCCCGCCTTCCACGGCCGCCCGCTGCGGGTCGTTGCGCACCGAGAAGTACACAGTGTCGAGCAGCTCCGACTCGTAGAGCGGCACGACGTCCTCGGGCCATCCCTCAAGCAGGTTCACCGTGAACTCGGCAGGAGCGCTCGCTTCCGGGGCGGACGGCTCGGCGGTCTCGGTGGTCTCGCCGACCGGCGTGGCCGAACACCCGGCGGCCAGCGCGAGGGCGGACAGCAGCACAGCTGCAAGCAGACGGACACGCACCATGGTCGCTCTCCTTCCGCCGGCACCGGCCCCCGCCGGTGCCGCACGCGTGATCATTCCATACCGAAACCGTAATCGACCGGCCTGCCAACCTCAAGTTCGTCGCCCCCACCGCATGACAGGCGCGCTCGGCGAAGGGCGTGACCGGGGATGAACGTCCCATGGATGTCGCACTCGCCTACTCGCACGATCTCGACGCCTACGACCTCGCGCCGCTCCACCCGCTCCGTCCCGAGCGCGTGAGCGGCACGGTCGCGCTGCTCGGCGAACTCGGGCTCATCGGCGAAGATGGTCCGCTCGTGCCCATCCCCGTGCCCCCCGCGACGCGCCAGGAACTCGAGCGCGTCCACGACCCCGGCTACGTCGACGCGGTGATCCGCTGCTCCGACGGCACCTCGATCGATCCGCGCCACGGCCTCGGCACCGCGGACAACCCGGTGTTCCTGGATATGCACGACGTCTCGGCGCTCATCGCCGGGGCGACGCTCGCGGCGACCGAGGCGGTCACGAGCGGCCGGTTCACCCGCGCCTTCGCGCCCGCGGGGGGGCTCCATCACGCGCACGGCGACCGCGCCTCGGGGTTCTGCGTGTACAACGACGTCGCGGTGGCGATCGCGGCCGCTCTCGATCGCGAGCCGGAGCTGCGTGTCGCGTACATCGACATCGACGCACACCACGGCGACGGCGTGCAGGCCGCCTTCTACGACGACCCGCGCGTGCTCACCGTCTCGGTACACGAGAGCGGACGCTACCTGTTTCCGGGCACCGGCTTCCCCCGCGAACGCGGCGCAGGCGCGGCACGCGGCACCGCCGTGAACGTGCCGGTGCCGCCATACGCCGATGACGAGTGCTACCGGCTCGCGATCACCGAGGTCGTCGCACCCGCGGTCCGCCGGTTCTCGCCCGACCTGCTCGTCACACAGAACGGTGCGGATGCGAACCACGCCGACCCGCTCACGACCCTCGGCCTCACCCTCGCCGGCAGCGCCTGGATCTCGCGTTCTCTCGTGGCGCTTGCCGACGAGCGCTGCTCGGGACGGATCGTGGCCACGGGCGGCGGCGGCTACGAATGGCGGCACGTCGTGCCCCACGCGTGGGCGGCGGTCGCGGCGGCCCTCGCCGAGGCGGATCTGCCGGACGGCTTCCTCGACGACGAGCCGCCGTCGCTCACCGAAGCGCAGCGGGCCGACCTGCTCGGCCAGGTGAGACGGACGATCGCCGAGCTCAACGCGGAGTGAGCGCGACGTCCCTCAGTCGCGCGTCCGCTCCAGCAGCCACGCCATGTTGCGGCCGAGCGTGTCCATCGTGCGGAGCGCCTCGGCGTCATCCTCAACCTCACCGGGCGCACCCCCGAGTCCGATGTTCCAGTAGCTCGAACCGGGCACGATCATCTCGGAGATCAAGAAGAAGTGGTTGATCGTGTCGAACGCGTGGATCGCGCCGCCTCGCCTGACGGACACGACCGCTGCCCCCACCTTGCGCGCAAGGTGATTCCCTCCCCTGCGCGCGGCGTACCCGGCGCGATCGATGAGCGCCTTGGTCTCCGGCGTGACGTCGGCGAAGTAGACCGGCGAGCCGATCAGCACACCGTCGGCCGTGATCATGCGCTCGATACACTCGTTGCCGAAGTCGGCGCGTCCGTGGCAGCGCCCGTCACGCGTCTCGGCGCACTTCAGGCAGACGGTGCAGCCCTGCACGCGCTTGCCGGCGAGCTGCACAAGCTCGGTCTCGATGCCGTGCGACTCGAGTTCAGCGAGCACGCGACGCAGGAGCACGGCCGTGTTGCCGTCGGCGCGTGCCGACCCGTTGAACGCCACGACCCTCATCGCATACCTCCATCATCTCCCGGACGCGCGGCCCCGGCGTCCTAGAGCTCGCGGATCAGCGCGTCGGCGTACGCCTGCGTGCCGACACAGCCGTCGGTCGAGCCGGTGACCGACCGCTTGATGTCGTACGTGACGTGCTCGCCGCGACCGATGACCGTGCGGACCGCGTGCAGGACCCGCGCGGCCGCCTCGGTCTCGCCGAGGTGCTTGAGCATGAGCATCGCCGACAGGATC
>CAYYLR010000040.1:0-12118 GCA_964472485.1 uncultured Coriobacteriaceae bacterium | reverse complement strand
CTGCCTACGACAGCGCCTTCACGCGATCGTCGCGGCACTCCCCAGGCATGACATGACCGGCATCGTCACCGAGAACGACCACTCATTCATCGCCACCGCGGTGTCACGGCAACCCATCCAATGCCCCGAGACACTCTGGCTTCTTGCGTCCTCGGCGCCGGAGATCACGCTGAGCGCCGAGGAGCTGCTCGACGAGAAGTACGTCGAGATCGGGCTGCAGCGGGCGATCGGCGCGGTATCGAGGTCCCTGGGGAGTCCGCAGGGCAACCCCCCAGGGAACCATCGCGCGCTGGTGGGCGATGAGGGATTTGAACCCCCGGCTTCCTCCTTGTAAGGGAGGCACTCTCCCGCTGAGTTAATCGCCCGGACGTGGTGCGAGGGCCATGATAGCAGGGCTGTACGGAACAGCGGGTCTCAGACTCGTGACACAGACACGCGCACACGGTCGATGCCGGTCGCGCACCGGTTGCCCCAGCCATCGACGAACTCACCGTCACGCAGTACGCAGACGACCTCGCAGTCGTTCGCACAGCCGCCGCACTCGTCTCCGACGGTCTCGAAGCGCGTGTCCCGCACGCCGAAATCGAACGGCGCCTCGGCGCCGCTGTCCCGCGCGAGCAGCGCGATGCCGAGCGCGCCCATGAGGTGCCCGCAGTCATCCACGAGCACCTCGTGCCCGGTCAGCCGCTCGAACGCCTGGACCACGCCGACGTTCTTGCTCACCCCGCCCTGGAACACGATCGGCGGCTCGATCTCCTTGCCCTTGCCGACGTTGTTGAGGTAGTTGCCGACGATCGCGCTGCAGAGACCCGCGATGATGTCCTCGGTGGCGTAGCCGATCTGCGCCTTATGCACGAGATCGGATTCGGCGAAGACGGTGCATCGCCCCGCGATCTTCGTGGGGCGCGTGGAGCGCAGCGCGTAGGCGCCGAACTCCTCGACCGGGATCCCGAGCCGCCGCGACTGCGACGAGAGGAACGACCCCGTGCCGGCGGCGCAGAGCGTGTTCATCGCGTAGTCGACCGGGACCCCGTCGCGCAACACGATGATCTTGGAGTCCTGCCCGCCGATCTCGAAGATGGTGCGCACCTCAGGGTGAAGCGAGAGCGTTCCCATCGCATGTGCCGTGATCTCATTCTTCACCACCTGCGCGCCGAGGACCGCGCCGATGAGCTCACGCGCCGAGCCGGTCGTCCCCACCGAGACGACTCCCACGTCCGTGCCCGCGAGCTGCCGCTCGATCTCCACGAGCACGCGCTTGACCGCCGCGATCGGGTTGCCCTCGGTCCAGAGGTATGACTCGGCCAGGATCGCGCCGTCGTCCTCGATGACCACGGCCTTCGTCGAGATCGAGCCGATGTCCACGCCAAGATGGCCCTTACGCACTGACGACCCGCCTCCGTCTCATCATGAGCATGTCGCAAAACGCCTCGATGCGCGTCGCGACGCCCGCCTCGGCCGTCTGCGCGTCGAGGCTGAGGAACAGGATCGGGAACGTGTGCTCCCGCGAGATGCGCTGCAGGACCGACATCGCGCTGACCTCAGGCATGCAGCCGAACGGCTTGAGGTGCACCATCCCGTCGAAGCCGCGGTTCATGAGCTCCCACGTCTTCGCGACGCTGTCGGTGGCGTCCGCACCGAGGTGGTACTCCACCCACGGTCCGGCGGTCTCAAGCGCATGCTCGACGTGCCCGCGACCCCGGAGCCCGTTGGTGATGATCGATGTGAGCGTGATGAAGCGATGCACCTCGGCGCCTGCCTCGACGAGCCGGCGCTCCACCTCGCAGCTCGCGAACGGCTCCATGAGCACGTAGAGCTCGCCGACGACACCGATCCGAAGCGGGTCGGCGGGCTTGTCGAGCGGTACGGCGGCGAGCCGCTCGAGGGTGCGGCGCTCGAGCGCCCGGACGGCGCGGCGGGTGCGCGTTCGGCGCAGGTCGCGATAGAAGCCGGCGGCGATGCGGTCGATCGAGCCGCGCTCGATCTCGAAGCCAGCGTTCAGGCGCCAGAACTCCTCGACGGCCTCGATCGCCTGCGCCTGGCGGAACGCCACCGCCAGCGCGCGGGCGGCCAGCGCGAACGACGCCGACGGCTGGACCCTCCGTATCTGCCGAACGAGGTCGACGAGACCCGTGGCCTCGATCAGGTTCACCATCTCGAACTCGTAGCCGAGGTCGGAGAGGATCGCCTCCTGGACTTCGCCGTAATAGCCGAAACGGCAGCCGCCGCCCGCCTGCGCGATGATGTCGACGCCGCCGCGATCGAGTGTCTCGAGGAAGTTGCCCATGTTGTACTTGAACGGCACGCACACGAACTCGGGGCTCTCCTGCGCTCCGGCCTCGAGCGTGTGGCGCGTCATCTTCGGCGGCACGACCGCTTCAGCGCCGAGCATCTCCACAAGCGTCTCGAACGCGATCCAGTAGTTGCCCATGTGCGGGAACGTCACCCGCCTCGGAGCGTTCATGAGGCGCGCCCATGGCCGCGCGAGCGCCGGGTGGCCACGATGACGTCGACGAAGCTCTCGAGACGCGTGCGCAGTCCGGCCTCGGCCTGCAGCTCGTCGATCACGATCGTCGCGACCGGCACGCCCTCGATGCGGCGCTGGCAGAGCTCGCCCATAAGCGAGTCCGGCCCGCAGGGGAACGTCACCACGAAGACGATACCGTCGACCGACTCGCGGTGGAGCTCCACAGCGCCGAGCAGTTCCTTGTTGTAGGTCCACTTGATTCCGGGCGACAGGCGGGCCGAGAGCGCGCGGGCCCGTGCCTTGTCGATCGCGTCGGAGGTCACCACGTCGACGCCGAGCGATGTGAGGTAGGAGAGGACGGGCTTGCCGATGAGTTCGTCCGCGAGGTTGTACGAGTGGCCGACCACGAGGATCCGCACCCGGCCGGTGCCCGCACGCGCCGCGGCGAGCGCCGCCTCCTGCGCGTCAGCGAGGTCGCCATCATGCTCGGCCTGGGCCGCTCGTGCCCGGGCGTACGCCCGTCGCGCCGCGACCGGCCCGGCTCCCATGCGACGCGCGAGACGCACCATGCTCTCCCGCTCGTGCACCGCGTTCGCGGCGTCCACATCGTAGGTGACGAGCGGAAGATCGGGCATGGTGTTCCGGACGATGTCGTAGGCGCCCATGAACTTGACGCAGAGGTGCTCGTCCGGGGTCAGCGACTCGAGCCGCGGGACGAAGACCGCGTCACAGCGACCCTCGAGGGCGGCGACATGCCCGAGGAACACCTTCATCGGGAGACATGATTCGTCGACAGCGAGCCCCACTCCGCGGTCCACGAGCCTTCGGTTGGTGGGAGGACTCACCACCGTACGGCAGCCCAGTTCCTCGAAGAACGCCGCCCAGAGCGCGTGGTACTTGTGGTACAGCAACGCGCGCGGGAAGCCGATCGTCCGCGTCTCCAGCACCCGCACTCCCCTTCATGCGCCGACCTGCATGTGTAGGGCACTATAGCACCATGCCGCTGCATCGATGGCGGACCGGCCGAGCCGGCCGGGGGCGCTACCGCGAGAGGAACTCTATCGCCGCCTCGATGTACTCCCCGAACCGGCGCTCGAGTTCCGGCGACAGCCCGTAGCCTGACTCGATCCGCTCGGCCTCGATCCCCATCACGGTGATGGGCGGCAGCGGCCCGCCGAGCGACGCCGCGAGCGCGAGCACCTTCATGAGATCACCTTCATGCGTGCTGATCCCCGCGAGCTCCTTGCCCGTGCTCACCTGATCCGGCGTGAAGAAGCGGTACTCGCCCGGCGCCATCCCCATGCGCGCCGAGTCGACGACAAGCACCTCCTCCACCTCCGGATCGAGGTAATGCACGAGGTCGAGCAGGTTGCCTCCGAGGTCGAACGCCCGGAAGCCGCAATCGGTACCCGGCTCACCGATCGCCTCCGCGATGCGAAGCCCGATCGAGTCGTCGAATCCGTAGTAGTTGCCCACACCGACGAGATAGCGCATGTCCCTCTTCTCCGCTCGAACACCCGCCGGACCGTGGCCTATCGCTTGAATTCGATGTCCACGTAGTGCGTCGAGCACGAGATGCACGGGTCGTACGCCCGGACCAGCATCTCGAACGCGAGTTCGATCTCCTTCTCCGACTTGCCGGACTCGAGCAACCACGGCAGCAGGACGTCGAAGTCGCCCTGGATGTTCGCGTGGTTCTGTCCGGTCGGGATGATGCAGTTGCCGCCGGTGCAGAAGCCCTCACCGTCGTAGGTGTACTCGTGGAACAGGATGCCGCGCGGTACTTCGACCGCCGAGGCCCCGGTTCCGAACCGTGCCGGCTGCACGATGCCCTCTTCGACGATGCCGGTCTCGAGCAGCTCATCGATCAGCCGCAGCGCCTCGTACGCCGAGTGGACGATCTCGACGACCTGCGCCACGGAGTTCATGAACGGATTGGTGCAGATCGGCGCCAGACCGAGGCGCTCGGCGACCGCCTTGGCCTCCGGACGCAGCAGGTCGTAGTTGACGTTGAAACGGGCCAGCGCGCCGGCCGCGTAGCTCGCGAGACGGTTCTTCGTGTACTTCGCCGTCGACTGCGGCACGACGTACTCGTTCGTGCAGCTTCGGTAGTCAGCGACGTCGTAGCGTGCGCGGTCGCCGTCGGGAAGGATCGTCTGCACGTAGCCGTCGTACAGCCCGTACTCGGTATCGGACGTGACCGCCATGTACTCGGTCGGCCGGTCGAACGCCGGGATGCCCGGCGCGAGCGCGGCGACGGTGTCGAGTGTCGCCTCGAGATCCGGCACGGCGGCGATGAGCTTGCTCTTGAGCTCGATGAGCTCCTTAGCGGTGGGAAGCTTCGCGAAACCGCCCGGGATGACAGTGGTGGGGTGCGTGGTGCGCCCGCCGATCGTCGAGCCCCACTCGTGCGCGAGCCGCTTGAGACGCAGCGCGCGGGCGACGACCTCGCCGTGGGTGGCGACAAGCGGGAAGACCGACGGAGCCCCGAGCAGGTCGGGTGCGACGAGCACGTAGACGTGCAGCACGTGGGAGTCGAAGTTCTCGGCGTGCTTGAGCAGCGAGCGCAGCTTCTTGGACTGCTCGGTCACCTCGATACCGAGCGCGACCTCGGTGGCTTTGACCGAGGCGAGCGTGTGGCCGACGGCGCAGATGCCGCAGATGCGGCTCGTGATGCGGGCGACTTCCGAGTAGTGCCGGCCGCGGATCATCGCCTCGAAGAACCGCGGAGCCTCCGGAACCTGCCACTCACAGCGCTCAACGGTGCCATCGGCAACGTTCACGACGATGTTGCCGTGACCCTCGACGCGCGTGAGGTGATGGACGTCGATATCCAGGTTCTGAAGCATCGGACTAGCTCCTCTGGTTCGCCGTGAACATACGGGACTTGCCGACCGCACGCCGCTGCGTGAACCCGGCGCGCTCCATCAGCACCTTCTCAAGCGCGGGCAGGTTGGCGTCATCGACGAAGCCGCGGCAGGCCTCGCACGGGATGCCGTCAGCGGGGCACGGAGCCCCGCACCCGGCACGGGCGACCTGACCCATGCAGTGGTCGCTCTCCTCATAGCGGCAGACCGTCTCGCGACGCTTGCACTCGACGCACACCGGGTGGCTCGGGTGGACCGGCGCGGCGCCGTGGAGCAGGCTCGACAGGATGTCGAGCAGTTCGTACTTGTTCATCGGGCAGCCCGGTACCTCGTAGTCGACCTTGATGACGGCCGAAACGGGCCGGGCGGTCCCGCTCTGCAGGTGCGGCATGCGGGACGCGTCTCCGTAGACGTACTCGGCGAAGTCGTCCTGGTGATTCTTGAGCGCGTTGATGCCGCCGGTGCACGCGCAAGCGCCGTATGCGATCACCACGCGCGCGCGGCGCCGGATCTCCTGCAGCCGAGCGCGATCGGCCTCCCGGGTGAAGCTGCCTTCGACGAGGGCGATGTCGATGCGACCGGTGGTCGTCTCACTCATCGCCTCGCGGAACTCGACGATGTCGACATGGTTCAGCAGCTCGAGGATCGTCGCGTCACCGAAGTTGGTGAACTCGATCTGGCATCCCTCGCAAGACGCGAAGTCGAAGAACGCGAGTGTGGGCTTCGCCATGCTAGATCGCCTCCTCGAGGGCCTGGATCTCGGCGAGCGTGAAGACCGGCCCGTCGATACAGCAGTACTTGTCGTTTATCTGGCAGTGGCCGCACTTGCCCACGCCACACTTCATGCGGCGCTCGAGGTCGACGAAGATGTTCTCCCTCGCCACGCCGAGCGCGTTCAGCTCGCGGATCACGAACTCGAACATGACGGGCGGTCCGCAGATGATCACGCGGGTGTCAGGCGTGACCTTCACCCGAGGGATGAGTGTCGTGATGACGCCGACGTTGCCGGTCCAGTGCGCGCTGGCCCGGTCCACCGTCTCGTGGTACTCGACGTGTTCAGACGCGCGCCACACCATGCGATCCTCGGTGAACAGCAGCTGCAGCGGGTCGCGAGCGCCGTAGAGCAGGATGAACCGGCCGAACTCATCACGCCGGTCGAGCACGTACTGGATGAGACTCCGGGTCGGGCACAGCCCGATGCCGCCCGCGACGATCATGATGTCGTGGCCGCGCAGTGAGTCGAGGTCGAACCCATGGCCGAGCGGGCCCCGGATCCAGAGCGAATCGCCGACGCCCCGCGAGTTGATGGCGGTGGAGACGCGACCGACCGTGCGCACGACGACATCGAACGAGCCGGTGCGCGTCGGGGAACTGGCGAGTCCGATCGGGATCTCCCCGTACCCCATGATGCCGATCTCCAGGATCTGGCCGGGCTGGAAGTCGAGCTGACCGCCATCGGCGAGCTGCAGGGTGAAGTGCTTCTCCGTGGCTGTCGGCTGGGAGGTGTGCAGTATCCTCGCCTCGCGAGGCAGGAAGAGGCTCTTGTGCGCGGACGCCTGAGGCGTGATCGTCTCAGTGCTCATGACCCCACCTCCATGATGTGCGAGATCACGCGGACCGGATCGGCGATGTTCGCGGTGCACGCCTGCGAACAGCGCCCGCACCCGGTGCACGCCGGTCCGCCGAGCTTCTCGTTGAGATACGCCGCCTTGCGCATGAAGCGGTGGCGGAAGCGCGACTGGTGATGCTCGCGGAAGTTCTCCTTCTCGCCGCCGGCCTGCGTGACCGAAGCGAACTCGCGCGTCAGGCAGGCGTCCCAGTAGCGCGTGCGGGCACCCGAGCGCTGATCGACGTTCCACGCGTCCCGGACATCGAAGCAGTAGCATGTGGGGCAGACGGTGTTGCAGGAGCCGCAGCTGAAGCAGTCCTCGGCAAGCGCGTCCCACATCTTCTCGTTGCCAAACGACTCACGCACCTTCTCGGCGATCGCCTCGCTCGAGTACGGCAGCCGCTCAGGACAACGGTCCATGACATCGGCGTTCACACGTGCCGCCTCGGCCGTCTCGGCATCGGTCGCCGGCCGGAAGGCGCCGTAAGGCGCAAGCGCCTCCCCCTTGGGGGTGCGGGTCTCGAAGACGTAGCCGCCGTCGATCGCGGTCAGGAACGCGTCGTGACCCTGTGGCTCAACGTGACTTCCAACCGTCCCCCAGAACGCACGTAGCGAGACCGTGCGGATGCTCGACGCGACGATCGTCGTCGCCTCACGCTGCGCGAGGTAGTCCCAGTCGGCGTTGCGCTCGCGGAAGAGGCGGTCGGTCTGGTCGATGCCCTTGACGTCGTAGAAATGGACGCCGAACAGCACGGTGTCCACCGGCTCGATACAGTCGCGTACGGCCTCGCCCTCGAACCGAACGATCCGCTGCGTCGGCGGGAAGAAGACCTTCTTCGGCGGGAGGATCGTGACGTCATAGTCAAGACGCAGATCCTCCGCTGACTCCAGGTCCGCGAAGACGAACTTGGAGCGCTTGACGACCGGAGCGACGACCCGTCGCGCGCCGATCAGCGCGTCGACGAACGGCTCGAAGTCCCGGTCCTCGATGAACAAGGCGGTCATGTGTCCCCCAGGCTGGTCGGCAGACATTGTTGCAGATGTTACAAGAGCGGTTCCGGTCTGCCTAGCCCGAATCCCCGGCCGAATCCCCGGACACTGCGGATTCCATGGATGCGTCGGCCGCCAGCGCGCCGGGACCATCGACGGGGAGGGTGAGCGTGAAGACCGAGCCGGTGCCGGGCTCACTCTCGGCCGTGAGCGTACCGCCCAGCGCTTCGGCGATCCTGGTCGAGATCGCGAGACCGAGCCCGGTGCCTCCGTACCGGATGGCGCGCTCACGGTCCGCCTGATGGAAGCGCTGGAAGACCATCGGCAGCTCGTCCGCCGCGATGCCGATGCCGGTGTCTCTGACGTCCACCGCGAAGGCGCCCTCGCCCGCCGGACGAACCACGACCTCGACGCTGCCCTGATCGGTGAACTTCACGGCGTTGGAGAGGAGATTAAGGATGATCTGCTCGAACTTCCCGCTATCGGTCGAGATGAAGCGGGGTACCCCGGGCTCCGAACGCCACGAAAGCGCGATCTGCCGCTCGTCGGCGGCGGGCCGCATCGTCTCCAGAAGCACCGCGATGGTCTCGGACGGGTCCATGGGAGCGAGCGTGATGTCGAGTCTGCTCGCATCGAGACGGGCGAGGTCGAGCAGGTCGTTGATGAGGGCGAGCAGTTGCTTTCCCGCGCGATGTACCATGAGCAACTGGCGCCGCTGCTCCTCGGTGGTCTCGCCCGCGAGACCCTTGAGCATGAGATCCGTGAACCCGATGATCGAGTTGAGCGGGGTGCGCAACTCGTGGCTCATCGATGCGAGGAACTCGTCCTTGGCGCGTGTCGCCTCCTGCAGTTCCACGTTGAGCGCCACGAGCTCCTCGGTCCGCATCTCGACCAGCTGCTCGAGGTGATCACGGTAGTCGCTGACCTCCTCTTCGGCCCGCCTACGAACCGTGATCTCCTCCTGGAGCATCCGGTATGAGCGTCTGAGGTCCGCGACCATGCCATCGAACGCCGCAGCCGCCTCGCCGAACTCATCGGGGCTGACGACTCCCGTCGCCACGTCCAGGTGCCCGCGACCGACCGCCGCCGCGCTATCCCGGATGCGGTCGAGCGGCACGATGACGGCGCGCGTCGTACGGGCGGCGCTCATGGTCACGAGGACGAGGCCGAACAGCGAGATGCCGATCACCTCGGCGACCATTCTCCCTCGGAGCGCCAGGATCTCGTCGTTAGCGCGGTCGTTCATCTGCTTCGAGTCCGAGACCATCGTCTGCATCACCACGAGAAGGCGGCCCGCCAGGCGCGCTCGATGCTCGAGCAGCGCGTCCTCCTTGGCGGCATCCAGCGCCTCACTGCGTCGCGTCTGCACGATCTCCTCGAAGAGCTCGCGCGCCGACCCGTGGGCCTCCTTGAGTCTAGAGACGGAGGTGGCATCGGCGGGGGCCGCGGTCCTCAGAGCCTCCAGGCGCGCGCCCAGACCCGCGTGCTTCCGAAACCACTGCACCTCCGCGCGAGGCTCGGCGGTGATCAGGTAATCGGTGGTGAGCATCGAGAGCTCGAAGATATCGTTCATCGCGAGCGTGATGTCGCTTCCTCGCTCGACGGCGCTCGTCACCGTCGCGAAACCCGCGACCAGCACACCGAGGATGAGCGCCGAGGACAGCAGCACGAGTGCGGCGGCGAGACGCAAGCGGGTCGCGATCCTCATCGCACGATGGTCACGCGATCAGGATCGATCTGTTCGAGCACGCTCGTGTCGATGAGTGCGAGGCAGTTCAGCGGCGCCGAGCCGTCGACGTCCGTGGCCGCGCGAGCCCATCTGGCCTGCGCCTCGAAGTTGAGCACGAGCGACTGCCTCAGCGCGACGGCGCCATCGACGAGAATACAGTCGCAGATATCGTCGAGCGTGAGTTCGAGCTCATCGGCGACTGCGCGTCTCACCCGATCCGGGTCAGCGACGGCCAGTCCCTCCGCGTCGATGAACGCGTCAACCAGCCGCCCGCGAACCTCGCGATCGGATACGGCCGTATCGGTTCGCACGCAGAGGTTCATGGTCTTCTCGTAGAGCCCATGCTCCTCCAGCACCAAGGCGTCGGCGCCGAGTTCGGTCTGCGCCTGCCGGACGAACGGCTGACGAGTCGCGATCGCGTCGATCTCGCCGGTCAGCAGTCCCTCTAGAACCTCCTCGAAGGATCCGAACGTCACCTCGACATCCGTCCCCCTGAGGCCGTACTTGAGCAGGGCGCTGTCCATGAAGAAATGCGCCGCCGTTCCCGCTCGTGTGCCGATCCGTTTGCCCGCAAGGTCCGCGGGCGTCGCGATACCGGCGCTTCGCCGCGCGACGAACTTGATGTCGTTGGCAGCGGTCGCAATCGTCGCGATGACGCGGACCGGGCGGCCCGTGAGCGCACCGCGCACGATCGGCGTGTCCGCGCACAGCGCCGCGTCCACCTCGCCGGAGATGAGTGCCTCGAAGGCGAGTTGGCTGCTCGAGTACTCGACGAACGTGACGTCGAGACCCGCGCGGCTGAAGGAGCCGTGATCACGAGCGATGTAGGCCAGCCCGGACAGACTCTCCCTGCTGACACCGAGGATGACCGGACGGACGTCGTCCGGCAAGGACGCTTCTTCGCGCGCGGCACAGCCGAACGGCACGACGAGGGAGAGCAGCACGAGGCCCGACGCCGCAAGGCGGATCACCCGAGCCCACGAGCGCATGCGCGGTCCATCCTCCCCAGAAAGTGCGTCGACCGCCCGGCCGGTCGAAAGCGCGATCGTTGCCGCCTTCAATCATAGCAGGTGGCGCCGACACAACGGCGGGTGGAGGAGCGGGGACGGGGGCGCTCGTGCCATGCGAAGCGGGGGCCGTGGGCCTCCGCTGACGGTTTCTTGGTGCCCCCCCACGATTGCGTGACCCGTGAATGACATCATGACGCATTAACGATATCATCTGGCTGTCCTGCGATTCATTCTCGTGAGGAGATGGCATGCGCGGTTCATTCAAACCAGGTCACCTCGAGCAGATGACCGTGCCCATGTCCACGGTCCGCTCTATCGGTCTCCTCGGCGAGTACAAGGGCAAGCAACAGCTCTTCGAGAAGCAGTCGCCTCAGGCTTTGAGCGCGCTTCACGAAACCGCGCGAGTCCAGAGCATCGAGTCGTCGAACAGGATCGAGGGCGTGACCGCGGCCTCGGGGCGTGTGGCCGAGCTCGCTGCCCAGAAGACGACGCCGAGAGACCGCTCAGAACAGGAGATCGCGGGCTACCGCGACGTACTGTCGACCGTCCACGCGAACGCGCTCGTCATGGACCTCTCGACCGGTCTCGTGCTTCAGCTTCACCGGGACCTCCACCAATTCTCACCCTCTCCGGGCGGCGCGTGGAAGAACACGGCCAACGACATCGTCGACGTCCTGCCTGATGGCACGCACCGCTTGAGGTTCAGCCCTGTTGCACCGCACGTCGTCGACACCGCCATGAACGAGCTCGTCACGGGCTTTCGTGCGCTCGTGTCGGGAGGGCAGGTGGACTCGCTGATCGCGGTCCCCGCATTCGTGCTCGACTTCCTGTGCATCCACCCGTTCTCCGACGGCAACGGACGGATGTCGCGCATCCTGAATCTCATGCTCCTCTACCAGGCCGGCTATGATGTCGGCCGCTACGTCAGTCTTGAGAAGGTCATCGAGGACTCGAAGGAGACGTACTACGAGGCGCTCGAAGCCTCGTCGGACGGATGGCACGAGGGCCGACATGACCTTGTTCCCTGGCTCCAGTACTCGCATGGCGTTCTAATCGCAGCGTACTTGGAGTTCGAGCAGCGGGTCGGGCAGATGGGGACAGGGCGCGGGGCGAAACGCGAGATGGTGATCGACTGTATCCGGCACCTACCGGCGACCTTCCGGTATGCCGACGTCGAGCGAGCCTGTCCGGGCGTGAGCCGTCCCACAATCGTGCGCGTGCTCGGCGAGCTTCGAGACAATGGTGAGATCAGATGCACCAAGGGCGGGCGCGACGCGACCTGGGAGCGAACGACTCAATGAGTCATTAACGATATCATCTGAAGCACTGATGATATCGTTAAGTCAGGCCAGCCACTCAGTGGAAACCATCGTCGGACCCTGAAGAAGCAGGCGTTAACGTCCCCGGAAGTGGTGTACGAAGGCCCGGCCGCCTGACATGAGGCGG
>CAYYLR010000039.1:0-12244 GCA_964472485.1 uncultured Coriobacteriaceae bacterium | reverse complement strand
TGCAGTACGCCTTCCTGGAGCTCAGGAAGATGATCCGTGCGAGGACGGAGGAGCGGCTTGCTGCCCGACGCGACAGCGCTTAGCCGCCTCCTGTCAGGCGCGGGTCTGTCCGCCGAGGTCGAGGTGACGACGATGGGTCCGGTCGCGCACGTCGAGCCGCACGCGGCTCTGGAGGCGCTCGCGGCGCTCAAGGCGGGCGGGTTCGAGTCGCTCATGGACTTCGACGGCACCGACACCGGCGAGACCGTCGAGCTCACCTGGCGCGTGCGTTCCTACACGCGCGGCGGCGAGGTCTACCTCAAGGCGACGGTCGGCTACGACGGCGAGATCGCGTCGGTGTGGACCGTGTACCCCTCGGCGCTCATGCCGGAACGAGAGACCGCGGAGCTGTTCGGGCTGAGGCTCTCAGGCCACCCGAACCCGAAGCGGCTGCTCACCACCGACGGCGTTCCGCCGCTCCTTCGCAAGGACGTGCCGATCCGCACGCCGGAGGAGGCGAGGCGGCGATGAGCGACCCGCGCGTCGACATCGCGCACGTCGGCCTGCTCGGTGACGGCGCCGCTGAGTCGGACCGCGCCCCGGCGGGCATCCGCCGCGCACCGTCCGGCGTCGACGGGCTCACCACCGACCACCTCATCGTCAACATGGGGCCGCAGCACCCATCTACGCACGGCGTCCTGCGACTGCTCATCGAACTCGACGGTGAGGAGATCGTCGCGCTCGAGTCGTCCGTGGGTTACCTGCATCGCGGCATCGAGAAGCTGGCCGAGCACCGCCGCTACACCGCGCTCGGCACGCTCATGGACCGCGGCGACTACGTCTCGGGGATCCACGGCGAGACCGCGGTCGCGCTCGCTGTGGAGCGGCTGATGGAGATCGACGTGCCGCCGAAGGCCCGCTGGATCCGCTCACTCACCGCGGAGATGACGCGTATCGCGAGCCACCTCGTCTGGTTCGGCACGTTCGGCCTGGACATGGGCGGCATGGGTCAGTTCCTGTACGCGATGCGCGATCGCGAGGCGCTCATCGATATCCTCGAGGCCATCTCCGGTCAGCGGATGATGTTCAACTACGTGCGTCCGGGCGGTGTCGTCGCCGATCTTCCCGCCGGCGTCGACGCGAAGATCCGCGCGTTCTGCGATACCTTCGACATGTACCTGAGCGAGCACGACGCGCTCCTCGGCGGGAACGAGATCTTCCAGTCGAGGGTCAACGGCACCGGGGTCATCGACGCCGGGAAGGCGCTCGCGTTCGGACTCTCCGGCGCGAACCTGCGGGCCGCCGGTGTCGACTTCGACGTGCGCAAGCAGCGCCCGTACGACGCGTACCCCGAGCTCGACTTCGAGGTGCCGCTCGGCACCACCGGCGACGTGCACGACCGCTATCGCGTGCGCATGGGCGAGATGGCGCAGGCGGCGCGGATGATCCGGCAGTGCATCGACGGCATGCCCGAAGGCGAGCACACCGCGAAGGTGCCGAAGGTGCTGCGTCCGCCGGCGGGCGAGGTGTACGCGGCCGTCGAGTCCTCGCGCGGCGAGACCGGGATCCATCTCATCTCGAGGGGCGGCGACATGCCGTACCGGATGCACTACCGCGGACCGTCGCTGTTCGCCCTTCAGGCGCTCGAGGACATCGCGCCCGGCCACCTGATCGCTGACGTCGTCATGTTGGTCGGCTCGCTCGACATCATGCTCGGGGAGACGGACCGATGAGCCCCGCCGTCGAGATCATCGTGCGCGTGGTCGCGCTCCTCGGGCTCATGCTCGCCAACGGCGTGTTCATGATCTACATGCTGCGGAAGGTCCTCGGCCACCTGCATTTGCGCCGCGGACCGCTCCACGTCGGGTGGCACGGCGCGTTGCAGACGATCAACGACGTCATCAAGCTGCTCACCAAGGAGGACGTCACGCCGCGGGCTGTCGACCGGTGGCTCTTCGCGCTCGCCCCGGCCGTCATCTTCGTGCCCTCGTTCGTGGCGTACCTCGCGTTGCCGTTCGGCGACGGTCTGAGCGGCGTGCGCCTCGAGACCGGGCTGCTCTTCACGTTCGCTGCGCTCTCGGTCGTGCCGATCGGCGTGCTCATGGCCGGTTGGGCTTCGGCGAACAAGTGGGCGCTGCTCGGCGGCATGCGCGCCGCCGCCATGCAGATCGCGTACGAGGTGCCGCTCCTGCTCTCGGCGCTGCCGGTCGTCATGATCGCCGGGTCCGCGGACCTCGGCGAGATCGTCCGGGCGCAGAGCGGAACCGTCCTCGGTGTGCTTCCGGCGTGGTTCATCGCCAATCCGTTGCTGTGGCCGACGTTCATCGTGTTCGCCATCGCCGCGCTCGTCGAGACGAACCAGACGCCGTTCGACCTCTCCGAGGGCGAATCGGAGATCGTCGCCGGATTCGCGACCGAGTACTCCGCGATGAAGTTCGGCCTGATCTTCCTCTCCGAGTTCAGCAACCAGTTCATCGTCTCAGCGATCGCGGTGACGCTCTTCTTCGGCGGGTGGCTCGTCCCGTGGGCGCCGATGTCGTGGTACGAGGCGGCGCCGTTCCTGGCGCCCGCGGCGTTCCTGCTGAAGACGTACATCGGCATCTTCATCCTCATGTGGATCCGCGGGACGTTCCCGCGCGTGCGCATCGATCAGCTCATGGACCTCGGCTGGAAGCGGCTTATCCCCGCCTCGCTCGCGCTCATCGTGCTCACCGGCATCGTGCACAAGCTCGTCATGACCTTCTTCGCGAAGGGGGCGAGCTGATCATGTGGGGCTCGGGACTGATCAACGGCCTGCGCATCTCGATGCGGAACCTGCTGCGAGGGCCGATCACGGTCGTCTACCCGTACGAGAAGCTCGGACTGCCCGAACGCGCCCGCTGGGCCGTGCGACCGACGTACTTCGAGGACGGCACGCCGAAGTGCACCGCGTGCATGACGTGCGTCCGCGCGTGCCCGGATGACATCCTGATCCTCGAGGTCGAGACCCGCGAGGACAAGACGAAGCACATCACGCGGTTCGACTACGAGATCGGCGCGTGCATGATGTGCGGGCTGTGCGTCGAGTCGTGCCCGTTCAGCGCGATCGAGATGGGCCACGACTACGAACTCGCGGTGACCGATCGCGCGCAGCTGACCGAGTCGCTCCTCGCAGGTATCGATGCCGCGGCCACGGCGCGGCATCGTGAGGCGAAGCCGGCCGAAGGCGGTGAGGCTGGTGAGTGAGACCCTGCCCGCGCTCGCGTTCTGGCTGCTTGCGGCGGCCGCGGTCGGCGGTGCGCTCGCGATGGTGATCACGCGCAACGTCGTGCACGCCGCCTTCTGGCTGCTCGAGGTCATGGTGGCGACCGCAGGACTGTTCCTGCTGCTCGACGCTGAGTTCCTCGCGCTCGTGCAGATACTCGTGTACGCGGGGGCGGTCACCGTCCTCACGCTGTTCGTGATCATGCTGACACTCCGCCGTCGCGAAGAGGCGGTGCTGCCGCAGGATCCGGTCTGGGCCGGTCTGGTCGTCGCCGCGCTCTTCGCGGGGATGGTGGTCCTCGGTCTGGCTCGATTCGAGCCGGTCCTCGCCTCCCTCCCGGAATCGCCTCCCGGCGTTGAGGCCTTCGGTGAAGCGCTGTTCACCACGTGGGCGCTTCCGTTCGAGGTCGCCTCGCTCGTGCTGCTCGCGGCACTGGTCGGTGCCGTCTGGTGGGCGGGGGGTGACCGGCGATGACGGTCGGATTGCCGCACCTGCTCATACTCGCCGCGCTGCTGTTCAGCATCGGCCTCTACGGGGCGCTTTCCCGCCGCAGCGCCATCATGGTCCTTCTATCGCTTGAGCTGATGGCCAACGCGGTCAACATCAATCTCGTCGCGCTCTCCCGGTTCGTCACCCCCGAGGCGCTGACCGGGCAGGTGTTCGCGGCGTTCTCCATGGTGGTCTCGGCGGCCGAGATCGGTCTCGGCCTCGCGCTCGTCCTTGCCATCTACCGTCTCAAGCGGACCGTGCAGCTTGACGCGATGCAGGAACTCAGGGGGTAGGCGTGGATTACGTCGTCGCCATACCGGTGCTCCCAGCGATCGCCTTCGCGGTACTCGCGCCGCTCTCGCGCGCGCTCAGGAACCGTCTGAAGTGGTTGGCGATCCTTGCGGTGTCCGGATCGCTCGGACTGTCGCTGATGGCGTTCCTGCGAGTCTGGCCGGGCGGACACCCGGAGGAGCCCGTGTTCCGCACCGGGTTCGCGTTCGCTCACATCGGCCACACCGTCCTGTCGTTCGGGATCGCGCTGGAGCCCACGGCCGCGCTCATGCTGCTGGTCGTGTGCGTCGTCGGCGTTGCCGTTCAGTGGTACTCGCTCGGCTACATGCATGAAGAGAGGCGGATCGGGTGGTACTACGCCGTCCTATCGCTGTTCACCGCGGCGATGCTCACCCTCGTGCTTGCCGACAACTTCCTCCTGCTGTTCATGGCGTGGGAGGTCATGGGGCTATGCTCGTACCTGTTGATCGGGTTTTGGCATGAGCAGCGTCCGCCACGGCAGGCGAGCCTCAAGGCGTTCCTGACCACGCGCGTCGGCGACATCGGCTTCCTGCTCGGCCTGGTGGTGCTGTTCGCCGAGGTCGGCTCGTTCGACCTCTCGGCCGTGCATACGCACGAATGGACGTCCGGAGCCGCCACCGCCGTGGCGCTGCTCCTCCTGTTCGGGGCGGTGGGCAAGTCGGCGCAGGTGCCGCTCCATGTCTGGCTTCCTGACGCGATGGCCGGCCCGACTCCCGCCTCGGCACTGATCCACGCGGCGACGATGGTGGCGGCAGGCGTCTTCCTGGTGGTGCGCGCGTTTCCGATCTTCGAGGCCAGCGGTATCGCGCTCACGCTGACGTTGGCGCTCGGGCTGGCGACGGCGATCGCGGCAGGACTGATGGCGGCGGTGCAGCATGATGTGAAGAAGGTGCTCGCGTACTCGACCGTGAGCCAGCTCGGCTACATGTTCATCGCGCTCGGCGCCGGGAGCGCGACGGCCGCGCTGTATCACCTCACAACGCACGCCTACTTCAAGTCGCTGCTCTTCCTGGGGGCGGGGATCATCATCCATGTGGCCCACACCCAGGACATGCGGGAGATGGGCGGCCTGGCCCGCCACCTGCCGATCACCAGCACCGTCTTCGGGATCGGGTCGCTCGCGCTCGCCGGCATCTTCCCGTTCTCCGGCTTCTGGTCCAAAGACGAGATCCTGTATGTGCTCTGGCACGAGCACCACTACCTGGCGTTCGCCGGCGCGCTGTTCGCCGCCTTCGTCACCGCGTTCTACGTGACGCGGCTGTGGTTCCGCGTGTTCAGCGGGCCGGAGCAGACCGAGGGCCTGCATGAGGCGCATCGCTCGATGACGATCCCGACGATGATCCTGGCGGCGATCACCGCGGTGTTGGGCTTCTTCGGACCGGCCCTCGGCGGGTTCCTCGGACACACGATCCCCTGGCCCTCGTGGCCGATGGCGCTGCTCTCCACAGGCGTCGCGAGCGCGGGCGTGTTCGTGGGCTGGATGGCCTACGGACGCCGGACGTACGTCCTCAACACCAACGTGGTGAAGCAGCGCGCCTCGTACGTCTACGGTGCGCTCGTCAACAAGTTCTACCTCGACCTGACCTACGAGTACTTCATCGTCCGGCCCTACGGACGTCTGGCGGCCGCGCTCGGCGCCTTCGACGGCTCGGTCATCGATGGCGGCGTCAACGGGGTCGGGCGGCTCTGGAGGGCGGGAGCGAAGCTCGGGTGGTCGTTCGACACCCGGGTGATCGACGGCGCCGTGAACGGCACCGCGGTTCTTGTGAGGCGCGCAGGCGCGTCACTTCGCCGGCTCCAGACGGGGCGGGTCAGAAGCTACCAGTTGTTGGTCATCGGAGCGGTCGTTCTCGCGACCATCCTGATCCTCGTGAAAGGGGCATGACGCGTGAACATGCCGTTGCTCACCGTCATCGTGTTCCTCCCGCTCGCCGGGAGCATCGCCGTCGCGCTGCTCGGCGACCGCAATCGGGATGTCGCACGGTGGCTCGCCGCGCTCGTCGCCGCGCTCGACCTCGGACTGGTGGCGTGGCTCGCGTCGCGCTTCGATCCGGCCGAGGGAGGCCTGCAGCTTGCCGAGAGGATGGCGTGGGTGCCGCAGGTGGGCATCGAGTATCACCTCGCGGTCGACGGCATCTCGCTCGCGATGCTCGCGCTCTCCGCGCTCCTCACGCTGCTCGCGATCGTCGCGTCGTGGCACACGGAGAAGAAGCCGGCCACGTGGTTCGCGATGCTGCTGCTGCTCGAGGTGGGCATGAACGGCGTGTTCGTGGCTATGGACTTCGTCCTCTTCTACATCTTCTGGGAGCTGGTGCTCGTTCCCATGTACTTCCTGATCGGCATCTGGGGAGGGCCGCGTCGTGAGTATGCGGCGATCAAGTTCTTCCTGTACACGCTGTTCGGCAGCGTCTTCATGCTCGTCGGCATCATCGCGCTGTTCCTGACCACCGGCACGTTCAGCATCCCCCAGATGGCCGAGACCGGCGGTCTCGCCGCAGGGTTCCAGTGGTGGGTGTTCGCGGCGTTCTTCCTCGGCTTCGCTGTCAAAGTCCCCGTCTTCCCGTTGCACACGTGGTTGCCCGACGCCCACGTCGAGGCGCCGACCGCGGCCTCGGTGCTGCTTGCCGGCATCTTGCTCAAGATGGGAACCTACGGGTTCATCCGGATCGCGCTGCCGATCCTGCCGGACGCCGTTCAGCAGTGGTCCGGGTTCCTCGCTGCGCTCGCGGCGATCTCGATCGTCTACGGAGCGGCCGTCGCGTTCGCGCAGACCGACATGAAGAAGCTTGTCGCCTACTCGTCGGTCTCGCACATGGGCTTCGTCATGCTGGGTATCGCCTCGCTCACGCCTGAGGGGATCAACGGCGCCGTAGCGGTGATGTTCAGCCACGGTGTGGTCACGGGCATGCTGTTCTTCCTGGTCGGCATGGTCTACGAACGCACGCACACGCGTGTGATCGAGGACGTCTCGGGTCTCTCGGTTCGAACGCCTGTCGCCGGCGGCCTGCTTGCGTTCGCCTCCTTCGCGTCACTCGGGCTGCCGGGTCTGTCCGGCTTCGTCGGCGAGTTCCTGAGCCTGCTCGGCGCCTGGAGGTCCGACATCGCGCCCGTGTGGGTCATCATCTCGGCGATCGGCGTGCTGCTCGCGGCGGCCTACATGCTATGGCTCGTCCAGCGGGTCGTGCTCGGGGCGCCGTCACCGTCGGTCGAGCCCATCACGGACCTCGACGTTCGGGAGATGGCCGTGCTTGTGCCGCTCGTCGCGCTCACGATCGTCGTAGGCGTGTGGTGGGATTCGTTGCTCCGGTACACGGATCCGGCCGTACGAGCGATTCTTGCGTTCGCGGGCGGCGCGTAGCATGGAAGGACTTGCGGCGCTCGTTCCCGAACTCGCTCTCGTGGCCGGCGCACTGCTGGTACTGTTCGTCGACGGTGACGATGACCGTCGGCGATGGCCGGCGATCGTCGGAGCCGTCGTCGCGGCCTTCGCCGCAGGCGTCGCGCTGACCATCGGCGCGGCCGGTCCCGTGCTCGGCGGTCTGCTCATGCTCGACGGGACGGCGGTCGCACTGCGGAGCGTGACGGCGGCGCTCACGGCGATCTGGCTGCTGTGGGTCTCCGCTCGGGGCATCGGCACCGCCCGCGTCGCCGCCGCGACATCGCTCGCGCTGCTCTCCCTTGTCGGTGGCATGCTGATCATCTCGGCGCGGGATCTCATCGTCCTTTTCATGGCGCTCGAGCTTGCGACGATACCGGCGTACGTGCTCATGGGCTACGCGCGCGACGATCATCGCGGCCTCGAGGGGGCGCTGAAGTACTTCCTGCTGTCGATGCTGACGAGTCTCGTCATGCTGTACGGTCTCTCGTTCGTGTACGGGATCAGCGGGACAACGTCGTACGCCGGGCTCGCGGGTGGGGCCGAGGGAGCGCTCAGGACCATCGCGTTCGTCCTCGTGCTCGCAGGACTCCTGGCGAAGCTCTCCGCGGCCCCGTTCCACTTCTGGGCGCCCGACGCCTATGCCGGTGCGCCTGCCGCATCGGTGGCGTTCGTGTCCACTGTGCCGAAGGTGGCGGCGACGGCCGCGCTCGCGCATCTGCTCATTGCGCTCGCGCCGGCGACGCCGCAGGCCTCCCTCGTTCTCATCATCGCGGCCGTCGGTTCGATGCTGCTCGGCAACCTGGCCGCGTTCCCGCAGGATGACACGCGGCGCCTGATGGCGTACTCGGGCGTGGCTCATACGGGCTACGTGCTGCTCGCGCTCGCGGTCGGCGAGTCCGGCGTACCCGCGGCCGTCTTCTACGCGGTCGCCTACGCCGTCCCGTCACTGGCGGTCATGCTGCTTGTCGCCGAGGAAGGTGCACGACTCGATGACCTCGGCGGTCTCGTGTCCAGGCGCCCGGCGGCGGCGTACAGCGCGGTCGTGTGGCTCGTCTCCCTGATCGGCATCCCGCCGATGGTTGGTTTCTTCGGCAAGCTCTACCTGTTCACATCGGCTGTCGAGGGAGGAATGGTCTGGCCGGTCGTGCTCGCGGTGGTGATGAGCGTCGTCTCGGCCGGGTACTACTTCCGGATCCTCCGCCGGATGTTCTTCGTCCAGCACGACGGTGCGGCGCTCGCGCGCGATCCCCGGGCAGCGATCGCGCTCGGGCTCG
This sequence comes from uncultured Coriobacteriaceae bacterium, assembly GCA_964472485.1. Classification (GTDB taxonomy): domain Bacteria; phylum Actinomycetota; class Coriobacteriia; order Anaerosomatales; family Anaerosomataceae; genus CAYYLR01. Next base: position 3,567 of record CAYYLR010000039.1, on the reverse strand, counting down.
CCACCGTAGCCACGCTTGCGCTCGGCGTGTTCGCATCGCCCCTCCTGAGGTTGTTGGGTATAGCCTTCTAGCGCGTGGCGTTCGCCATGCCGCGTTGGCCGAGGAGCATGATGCGAATGCAGGAAGAACCCCGATACTTCGGGCAGTCTGCGGGCGATCCCCGCATGGCATCGGGCCCGGTGGCCGGACCTGACATCGTCACGACCGCGCCGACGGCTCGTCCCCGGCTCGGTGCGACCGTCGCCGCGGCGCTCGGCGGCGGATTGGTGGCCGCCGCGCTGACCACGGGCGCGTTCGTCTGGCGCTACGGACTCCCCGCGGACGACAGCGCCGCGACCCGCGGCGCGATGACGGAGCCGCGCGCGACGACGACGATCGAGATATCCGATGAGGCGGTGGGGTTCGCCGAGGCGGTCGCGATCAAGGTCACCCCGTCGGTCGTCAGCATCGGCGTACAGCAGACGGCGTTCGACCCGTTCACCCGCAGGACGGTCACGCAGACCGTGGGCAACGGCAGCGGCGTGATCATCCGGTCCGACGGCTACATCCTGACCAACGACCACGTGATCGCGGGGGCCGACGGCATCACGGTCAACATCGGCGTCGAGGAGCTGCCGGCCACCGTGGTCGGCCGCGACCCGTCGAGCGATCTGGCCGTCATCAGAGTCGAGCGGACCGGACTGCCCGAGATGGAGATCGGCTCCTCTGCCGAGCTCGTCGTCGGCCAGCCCGTGGTCGCCATCGGAAGCCCGTTCGGCCTCGCGCAGTCGGTCACGACCGGGATCGTTTCGGCGCTCGGACGGACGAGCTTCGCCGAGAGCGCCGGCTCGCGGCTCACCGCGTACACGAGCCTGATACAGACCGACGCGGCGATCAACCCGGGCAACTCGGGCGGGGCGCTCACTGACGCGCGCGGACGTCTCATCGGTATCAACACGCTCATACAGACGGGCTCGGAGTACGTCGCTCAGTCCGCCGGCGTCGGTTTCGCGATCCCCGTGGACTACGCGAGCGCGATCGCCGACGAGCTCATCCGGACCGGCCGCGCGTCGCACCCGTACATGGGCGTCTCCACGCTGACGATGTCGCCCGTCATCGCGGCGCGCTACGGCCTCCCCGTCGAGGCGGGCGCCATCGTCGAATCGGTCGCCGCGGGTTCGCCCGCCGAGGCCGCCGGCGTCGAGCGCGGGGACATCATCGTCGAGATCGCCGGGATCCCGGTGCGCAGCGTGGAGGACGTGTTCGCCGCTATCCGCGGCCAGTCGATCGGCGACACCGTGCGGGTGCGCCTGTACCGCGGCGACGTCGAGCGCGCGCTCGACCTCACCCTCGGCTCGGACACCGACCGCCGGTGAGGATCACGCTCATCTGCGTCGGCCGCCTGAAGGAGTCGTGGTGGCGTGAGGCCGCCGAGGAGTACCGCACGCGGCTGCGCCCGTACGCACGCGTCGAGGTCGTCGAGGTGCCCGATCACGACGTGACCGCGGACCAGCCTCGCGCGCTTGCGGCTGAGGCAGCCGCCGTCATGCGCGTGCTGCCCGACGGAGCGACCGTCGTGACGCTCGCGATCGACGGCACGCAGCGCTCGTCGGTGGAGCTGGCGGAGTGGATCGGGCGCCATGGCGTCGAGGGACGCAGCCACCTCGCGTTCGTGCTCGGAGGCGCCGCGGGTCTCGCGCCCGAGGTCGCTGCCCGGGCCGACGAGTCGGTGTCGCTCGGTCCGCTCACGCTCCCGCACCAGCTCGCCCGCGTCGTGGTGCTCGAGCAGCTCTACCGCGCCTTCCGTATCGCGCGGGGCGAGCCCTATCACCGGTGAGCCGATGGGACCTGACGTCCACCTCCGCCTGACCTTTGACCTCGCGATCGCCGAGGGCTTCACGCGGGCCGAGGCCGCCTCGATCGCGAGCGCTGACAGCGACTTCGACGCCCGGTTCCCGGCCCGGGTCACGCCGGGCAACCTCTCGCGGCACTTCGCCCCGGCGGCGTGGTGGTGGTCGCGGCGCTACCTGCGCGAGGCCTGCGTCGCGCTCGATCTCGAGCGGCTCGGCTGGTCGCTCCACTGCGCGCAGGACGCGGTGGCGCACGGGACGCTCGGTGAGGGGCACGTCTTCCGCGGGCTGCGGATCCGGCGGCACCCCGACCGCTGGGACGCCGCCCCGCCGGGCATCCGGCGGCGGATCGAGGCGGTCACCCGGGATCGGTTGCGACGGTATCGCGCCGCCACCGGTGCCGATCGCCCGGACGTCGTGTGAGCCGGGTGGTCGCCGGGCGTGTCGTGCGTGAGGCGGCCGCCGTCCGTTTGCCGCTCCCTGATGGCGGCGGTATCCTTGACCCCCGATGCCCGCCGTCCGAGGAGCGCCCGAGTGCGTGAGACCCTGAACACCGTCATCGCCGAGGTCGTCTCGGCCGCGATCGCCGACGGACGGCTACCGCTGCCCGCGACCCCCGCGGTCTCGGTGGAGCGGCCGCGTGACCCCTCGCACGGCGACTGGGCCACCAACGTCGCGCTCATCTCCGCCAAGGCGGCCGGCATGCCTCCTCGCGCGGTCGCCGAGATCGTGGCCGAGGGATTGCGCGGGCGACTGGGCGACGTCGCCGAGGCCGTCGAGATCGCGGGTCCGGGCTTCATCAACGTCCGCCTCTCGCGCGCCGTCGTCGCCGACGTCGTGGAGCGGGTCCGGCGAGACGGCGACGCGTACGGCGCCGGAGAGCGCACGGGGTCGCGCGTACAGGTCGAGTTCGTCTCGGCCAATCCCGTCGGTCCGATGCACGTGGGCCACGGCCGCTGGGCGGCGCTCGGCGACAGCGTCGCGCGGATCCTCGAGCACGCGGGACACGACGTCGAGCGGGAGTTCTACATCAACGACGCCGGGGTCCAGATGGACATCTTCGCGGCGAGCGTCTCGGCGCGCTACCTGGAGCTGTGCGGCCAGGAGGCCGAGTTCCCGGAGGACGGTTACCGCGGCGCGTACATCACGGAGATCGCGCGGGAGATCTTCGAGGAGGAGGCGACCTGCTGGCTCGACGCCAGCCCGCAGGCGCGTGAGGCGCACTTCAAGGAGAAGGCGTACGCGCAGGTGCTCGAACACCTGAAGCGCGTGCTGCACGGCATGGGGGTCGACTTCGACGTGTGGTTCTCCGAGCGGACGCTTCACGAGGCCGCGGAGGAGGGCGCGACGGCGATCGAGCGGGGCATCACCAGGCTCGCCGAGGCCGGCCACGTCTACGAGCACGAGGGAGCTGTGTGGTTCCGCTCGACCGGCTTCGGCGACGACAAGGACCGGGTGCTCAAGAAGGCCGACGGCTCTTACACGTACTTCGCGGCCGACATCGCCTACCACGCCGACAAGTACGACCGCGGATTCGACCTCGTCATCGACATCTGGGGAGCCGATCACCACGGCTACGTGAAGCGCATGGAAGCCGCGGTCGCGGCGCTCGGACACCCCGGCAAGCTCGAGGTGATCATCGGGCAGCTCGTCAACCTGTTCCGCAACGGTGAGGTCGTGCGCATGAGCAAGCGCACCGGCGAGATGGTGACCTTCGAGGACCTGCTCGACGAGGTCG
>CAYYLR010000038.1:0-12409 GCA_964472485.1 uncultured Coriobacteriaceae bacterium | reverse complement strand
CATGAAGAACACGAGGGCGATGTACATCCACGGGAACACGATCGTGAACGCGCCGATGGTGACGGTCGATTCCAGCATGCCGAGGTCCAGGCTTCCGAGCAGCGGCAGACTGACGACCGGGCTCACGTGCCCCCAATTCACCGCGAGCACGCCGATAGCGAACGCGATCACCGCCTGTCCGACGATCTTCGCCCGCGGCTTGAGGCCGAGCGAGCGTTCGTGCACGACCTTGGCGTAGTCGTCGATGAATCCGAGTATGCCGCACCCGATGAGTGCCACGAGACTGATGATGCCGAGCCGGCCGACCTCTCCGAGGCTCACGTAGACGCCAGCGGTCACGAGCAGGATCAACACACCGCCCATCGTGGGGGTGCCCTGCTTCACGAGATGTCCCTGCGGTCCGTCGGCGCGGACCTGCTGCCCGATGTTACGGAAACGCAGCAGCCGGATCCACACCGGGAACAAGACGCCGGCGAGGACGAGCGCCAGCACCGCCGCCATGAACAACTGGTACGTCGGGTAGCGCGCTATCTCAGGAAGCAGGCTGAACACGGGGTTCCATGATCCCTTCCACGACGGACTCGAGCCCCATCACACGCGACGCCTTCACGAGGACGACGTCGCCGACATGCAGCAGGTCATCGAGCACCTCGGACGCCTCCTCCACGGTCGCGCACAGCCGAATGACGTCCTCCGGCATGCCCGCCGCGCGCGCTCCGTCCGCGATGCGCATCGCCCGCTCACCGACGGTCAGCAGCACAGAGACCGCGGAGGTGGCGACCTCACCACCGAGCTGGAAGTGCGCGAGCTCGGTGAGCGAACCGAGTTCGGCCATGTCGCCGAGCACGGCGATCCTGCGCCCGGTGGCCGGTACGTCGCCGAGCGCGGAGATTGCCGCGCGCATCGAGGCCGGATTCGCGTTGTACGCGTCGTTGACCACCGTGACACCGCTCGCCGTCTCGAACGTCTCCATGCGCCACGGCGAGAAGACCGCTCCCTCCAGCCCCGCGACGATGTCCTCGAGGGACAACTCCAGGTACAGGCCGACCGCGGCGGCCGCGAGAGCGTTGTACACGTTGTGACGGCCGGCCGTCGGGAGCGTGACAGAAGCGGCTCCCACCGGCGTCTCAAGGGTGAACGACGGCCTGCCGTCGGCACCGACGGCCACGCCCTCGGCACGCACGTCAGCCTCGCCGCTCAGACCGTAACGCGTGACGCCGCACGACGCGTGCTCCGTGAGCTTCCCCGTCCATGCGTCGTCGGCGTTGAGGAACGCCCGGCCTTGTGCCGGGATCGCGGCGACGAGCTCCCCTTTCGCCGACGCGATGGCCGCCTCCGACCCGAGCACCTCGATGTGGCTCACGCCGACGTTCGTCACGAGTCCGGCGGTCGGACGCGCGATCGAACACAGGTGCGCGATCTGGCCCGCACCCCGCATCGCCATCTCGACGACGAGCGCCTCTGTCTCCGCACCTGCGTCCATCACGGTCAGCGGCACGCCGAGTTCGTTGTTCCGGTTTCCCTGTGTGGCCACGACCCGCATCCTCGTGGCGAGCACGCTCCGCACGAAGTCCTTCGTGGTGGTCTTGCCGGTCGAACCTGTGATGCCGATGACGGGACAGTGGAGCCGCTCCCGATGCCACGACCCGAGTGCTTCGACAGCGGCACGCGCGTCAGGGACGCGCACGAGCGCGACCTCGTGACGGCCGGCCGACGCGATCGCGATTCGGACGGCGTCGTCGTCCCTGGTCACGATAGCCGCGCGCGCGCCTGCGGCAAGCGCCTCGGGGATGAACGCGTGACCATCGACGCGCTCACCGATGAACGCGACGTATGCGGCTCCGGGATGCGCGTCCCGCGAATCGATGACGAGGCCGTTGACCATCGTGACAGCCGGACCGGCGAGCAGCTCACCGCCGGTGACCTCGAGCAGTGTCCCAACCGAGAGCGTCAGCATCGGGCCTTCAGCACCTCCCGAACTACCTCACGATCATCGAAATGCACGGTCCTGTCGGCGAAGATCTGGTAGTCCTCATGCCCTTTGCCGGCGATGAGGACGGCGTCCCCAGTGACCGCAAGGTCGATCGCCCGGGCGATCGCGGTCCTGCGATCGGGGTGCGACTGGAACGAGACGCCGGTCGGCCTGAGCCCGTCCTCGATCGCGAGGATGATGCCGACCGGGTCTTCGCTGCGAGGGTTGTCGCTCGTCACGATGACCTCGTCGGAGCCGTCACCCGCGGCGCGGCCCATGAGCGGGCGCTTGTCCGGGTCACGATCGCCGCCACAGCCGAATACGGTGATCACACGGCCGAGGGTCACCGCGCGCACGGCGGCGATCGCCTTGGCGAGACTGTCCGGTGTGTGCGCGTAGTCGACGAAGACGGCGAACCCCTGACCCTGATCGATGCGCTCGAGACGGCCGGGAACCTGCGGTGCCCGCTCGAGACCGGCCACGACATCGTCCAGCCCGATTCCAAGCGCGAGCGAACAGCCAGCCGCCACGAGAGCGTTGCTCACGTTGAACGCGCCCGCCAGCGGCAGCGCCACGACGATGTGCCCCCAGGGGGTGCCGAGTGTGAAACGGGTGCCGTGCGGACCGGGAACCTCACCGATGGCCCGGATGGTCGCGTCCGCCGACCGCCCGACCGTCCACTCGGTGCCGCAGACCGACGCCAGATGCCGGCCCCGCTCGTCGTCGATGTTCACGACCCGTGCGCCGACGTCATGCTCGGTGAACAAACGCCGCTTGACCGCCCAATACGCCTCGAGGGTCTTGTGGTAGTCAAGGTGATCCTGGGTGAGATTGGTGAACGCCGCCACCGAGAACCGGAGCGCGTGAACGCGGCTCAGATCGATGGCGTGTGAGGAGACCTCCATGCTGACCCCTGAGATCCCCGCGTCCCGCATGCGCGCCAACAGCGCCTGCAGGTCAGCGGACTCGGGCGTCGTGTGCGCCGACGGCAGCCGCTCGCCCGCGATCCGCGTCTCAACGGTGCCGATGAGACCGGTCGTCCGCCCTGAGGCGCGCATGATGCTGTCGACGAGGTAGGTGGTGGTCGTCTTGCCGTTGGTCCCGGTGACGCCCACGACGTCGAGCGCACGCGACGGCTGGCCGAAGTACCGATCGGCCGCCTCGGCGAGCGCGATCCTCGTATCGGGCACGATGACGACCGGAACCTGGACCGGGACCGGCTTCGTGCAGACCACCGCCGCCGCTCCGCGTGCCGCGGCCTCGGCCGCGAATGCGTGCCCATCATGCTTGAAACCGGCGATGCAGAAGAACACGTCGCCGGGCGCCACCTGACTCGAGCGGTAGGCGATCCCGGAAACGTCGACTGACGCGCCTGTGCCCTCCGGCGCGTTGTCGAGCAGGTCTGTGAGTCTCATCGGCATCGGTCTGTCCGGTCGTCGGCGGGACACGCGATTCTACCATCGGTGACAGCCGCCGGGGGACGTCGGCCCCTCACTGTGATGTTCCCGTCACCGCGTCACCCGGTGGGATCTTCAGATGCTCGACACAGAACGAGGCGATGCGGCTGAACGCGGGCGCCGCGACCGTCCCGCCGTAGATGGATCCGCTCGGCTCATCGACCGTCACTACGATGAGCACCCTCGGGTCGTCGGCCGGGAGGAACCCTGAGAAGGACGCGACGTACTTGCCCTTCGCGTAACCGGGCTGACCATCGGTGCGCACCTTCTGGGCCGTGCCGGTCTTGCCCGCTACCTGGTAGCCCGGCACCGCCGCTGCCGCCCCGGTGCCCTCGTAGACCACGTCGGTGAGCACCCGGCGCATGGTCTGAGCGGTCTCGGTTGAGAGCGCCCGCCGTTTCGGCCAGTCCGGCACCTCGTCGGACGCTCCCCGGACGTCCTTCAGGAAGTGCGGGGTCACGAGGTCGCCGCCGTTGGCGATCACCGCCAGTGCGCGAGCGAGCTGAAGCGGCGTCATCGAGATGCCCTGCCCGAACGGTATGGTCGCGATCGACGAGGAGGACCATCGGTCGGTCGGAGGCAGGTAGCCGGTGACCTCCCCCGGGAAGTCCACGCCGGTCTTCTCGGTGAGGCCGAACGCCGCGAACGACTCGTACAGGCCCTCGGCGCCGAGCGCCATCCCGAGTTTGACCGAGCCGACATTCGACGAGTTCGTGACGATCTGGGTGAGACTCCACGTCATCGCGGGCCGGTCGTGCGCCTCATGGATCGTTCGCCCGCCGACCATGATCGTCGGCGGCAGATCGAACATGCTCTCCGGCGAGAAGAGACCGCGCTCGATCACCGCCGCGGCCGTCATGGACTTGATGGTGGATCCGGGCTCGTAGGTGTCCGTGATCGCGCGATTGCGGTGCGAGGCCGGGTCCGCCTCCGCATAGCGGTTCGGATCGTAGGCTGGGACCGAGGCGTTGGCCAGAATCTCGCCCGTCCGCGGATCCATCACGATGACCGAGCCGGCAGCGGCACCCCACCGGGTGACCGCCTCGGACAGTGCCAGCTGCGCCTGATACTGGATATCGCGATCGATGGTCAGCACGAGATCGCTGCCGTCGACCGCGTCCTCCTCGAGGGTGATCCCGCCCGGTATAGGACGCCCGCGCGTGTCACGCTCAGCGACGAGCCGCCCCGGCTCGCCGGCGAGCAGATCGTCGTAGAACAGCTCGAGGCCGCCGAGACCCGCGTCATCGACGCCGACGAAACCGAGCACCTGGCACGCGAGTTCATTGCTCGGGTAGGTCCTGCGCCAATCCTCGGTGAAGCCCAGCCCGGCGATACCCAGCTCCTTGAGCGCGGCGGCACGCCCTGAGTCGACCTTCCGTGCGATGTAGACGAACGCCGTGTCCCGCTCGAGCCGCTCAAGGTAGGTCGCGGGATCGCCACCGATCGTCTCGGCGATCGCCCGGGCGGTGGCCTCCTTGTCGGTGATCGAGCGCGGCACCGCGTAGATGGTGCGTGCGTCGACCGACTCAGCCAGGACCTCCCCATCGCGGTCGAAGATGAATCCCCGCGAGGGAGACAGTGCGATGTCACGCGTGCGCTGGTCGGCCGCCGCGGCGGCATAGGCGGGCCCGACCACGAGCTGGACGTACGCGAGCCTGCCGCCGACGAGCAACAGAAGCGCCCAGAACGCGACGAGCAGCAGCGAGAAGCGCCCGGCCTGGGCCGGACGCTTCGTGTCCCGTCCGGTTGGCCGTCCGGTCGACCGTGCGGGCCGCTTGCTCATCGCACCGAGCCGAGTCCCATGTTGCCGACGAGCACGGCCTGCGCCTCGCCCGCAGCGAGTTCGGCGAGCACCGCCAGAAGGCCGCCGCTCTCCCGCACCTGGTCGTTGGCGGCGACGGCCGCCAAGCCGGTTTCGGCGGGTCCGGCTTCGGCTTCGGCGGCGCGCACCGGGGGATCGGCCGGCTCAGCGACCGCCGGGGACGGAAGCTCCAAGTAACACACGGCGGTCGGCCGTGTCATGTCGAGCGCCTCACTAGCGATCGCCTCGATACGGGATGGGGCGGCGAGCCGGCTGGTCTCGGCGGCCAGCGCGCGGCTGAGTTGACGCTCGTTCTTGAGTTCCGCCTTGAGTTCCCACGCGTCGATGGCCGCCTCCGCCGCCTGGGCGGCGATCGCGACCCGGAACGCGCCGGAGGCGATGATGATGAGCAGGCAGATGGTGACAACCCGGAACAGCCGCGCCGCGTGAGCTGACGCGCAGGCGCGTGTACGACCGCGGCGTGCGGGAACGAGCCGCAGCGGCGGCCGCTCCTGCCGAACCCCGGTCGCGCGCACGCGCGCCACAGCGCCCACAGCGTGGGCCTCCTTCCGCTCCTGACCGGCACAGACACCGGGACCCCTGACGCTATCGCCGTTCTGCTACCCGCAACCGCGCGCTTCGTGCGCGCGGGTTCTCATCGATCTCGGCCTGACCAGGGACGATCGGCCGCCTCGTGATGATCCGGAGTACCGGCTGCCGCCCGCAGCTGCACATCGGCAGATCGGGCGGGCACACACACCCCTCGGCAAGCTCCGCCATGACCCGCTTCACGATGCGGTCTTCGAGCGAGTGATACGCGATGACTGCGATCCGACCGCCCGGCGAGAGCCACCTCACCGCCGCTCTCAGGCCTCGCTCAAGGACATCGAGCTCCTCGTTGACCTCGATGCGCAACGCCTGGAAGGTCCGCCGGGCGGGATGTCCGCCGGTACGGCGCGCTGAGGCCGGGATGGCCGCTTTGATGATGTCGACGAGTTCCCCCGTCGTCTCGATCCGGTGGCGACCCCGCGCGGCTACGATGAATGCTGCGATGCGCGAGGCCCACCGCTCCTCGGCGTACTCGCGCATGATGCGCGCAAGATCCGCCTCGGGATAGGAATTGACGATGTCGGCCGCGGTCAGCTTCGATGTCGAGGTGTCCATCCGCATGTCGAGCGGCGTGTCCTCCTGGTAGGTGAAACCGCGACCGACGACGTCAAGCTGGGGGGACGAAACGCCGAGATCGAACAGGATGGCGTCCGCGTACGGTATGCGGGCCTCGAGCAGGAGCCGGTCGAGATCCCCGAAGTTGCCCTTGAGCAGGATGGTCGTCGATGGTTCTTGCTGGCCGAGGCGGAGTGTGTCTGCTGCTGCGATGAGCGCGGCGTCATCTTGATCGATCCCCACCACGATGCCGGTGGGAGCCACAAGCTGCGCTATCCGCTTCGTGTGTCCTGCCCCGCCTAAGGTACAGTCAACGAAGATGGCGCCGTCGTGTAAGGTCAGCTGCTGCGTGACCTCGGCCAGCAAAACTGGGGTGTGCCGGTATTCCATTCTCAAGGACCTAGAGGAAGCCGAGCTCCGCGAGCTCGCTCGTCACCTCGTCGATGCGGCTTTCGGCCTCGCCGTTGTAGGCGGTCCATGCCGCCGAGTCCCAGATCTCGATCCTGTCACCGTTGCCGATGACCGTTACGTCGCGCTCTAGACCAGCGTAGTCACGCAGAACGGCCGGTATACCGACCCTCCCGGCGCCGTCGAGCTCGTCTTCCTTCGCCCCCGCCGTGAAGAAGCGCCGCACCTGACGGAACTTCTTGTCGAAGTCGCCCCGCTCGGTGAGCCGGCTCAAGAACGTGGCGTAGTCCTCTGACGGGAAGACGTACAGGCAGCCCTCGAGGCCCTTGGCCACGACGATCCGCCCGGTCATCTCGTTCCGGAACTTGGCGGGCAGCGACAGGCGCCCCTTGGCGTCCAGCGTGTGCTGGTACTCGCCGAGAAACATCCCGTCCCTCCCCACCTCGCGTCGATCGGCACCCGCCCCGGGAACCGGCATGTCACAACTCTATGCCACACTATCCCACTTTGCAACACTTCTTGGGATATTCACCCACCAAACCGCTGTGACCCCCCACTGATGCATCCGGCCGCCCGGCCGGAGCCGGGTAACACGGCTGAACCGAGTAACCTCAGCGACCGCCGGGGACGTGGAGTGACGGCGTGAACCCGAGGCGTCGCTTCCGCGTCTCAGGAGGTAGGGCACAGTGCGTAAGACGTCGGCGGTGGGGATGCGTGCGGTTGTGGCTGGTGTGCCGCCACGCTAGAATCGGCGCAAGGTTCGGGCTCTCGGGTATATGGTCCCGACACTCACCCTCCCACTGCAGCGGATCGGACGCCCCGGGCCCTGGCACGGACCAGGACGGGGCGTTCCTATTCCCCAGGGACGCTGAGAGGAGCGTGACGGCATGAGCGAACGGAACGTCAGGGCGGCCGTGGTCATCATCGTGGCCATGACGCTTGCGGCGCTTCTCGCCGCCTGCGGCGGCCGTTCGGCCAGCGAAGGCGCGAACGACGGGTACGGTCGCGGCGACGCCGGGGTGATGTCGGCCCCGGCGGAGATGACTCCGGGTCCGTCGCCCGGCGACGAGCCGGTCCTCAGCGGCTACTCCGCGGATGCCGCCAAGGGCGGAACCGGGGACATCCCGGATTCCGACCGCATGGTCATCCGCTCGAAGACCATGCGGCTTGAGGTCCCGGAGACCACCGAGACCATTGCCGCCATCCGCACGCTCGTCGCCGAGCACGACGGCCTCATCAGCGACCTGCAGGTGGCCACCGATGCGGAGAGTCCCGTCTACCGCTACGACGAACAGGGCTACGCGACAAGCGACGGCGCCGCGCTTCGCGGCTGGGTGACCGTCCGGGTGCCGGTGGCGCGGTTCGATGCGTTCGTCGCAGACGCGATGGCGCTCGGCACGGTCAAGGCGCAGTCTGAAGCCTCCGAGGACGTCACGCAGCAGTACGTCGATCTCTCGGCCCGTCTCGAGAACCTGCGCGCGGAGGAAGCGCGCTTCCGCGAGTTCTTCGACGCGGCCAAGACGGTCGAGGAGATGATCGCGATCGAGCGCGAACTCGCGCGCGTCCGCGGTGAGATCGAGAGCATGGACGCACAGGTGAAGTACCTCGAGCGTCAGACCGCGATGGCGACGATCACGATCGAGCTCGTCGAGCCGAAGCCCGTCATCCGTCCGGGTGGCGAGGACTGGGGATTCCGTGACGCGATCACCGCCGGCTTCCGCGGTGCGGCTAACGTCATCAACGGAGCGATCGCGGTTGTGATCGCGACTTCGCCGCTATGGATCGCTGGGATCGCGGTCTTCCTCATCGCACGGGCATTCGTCCGCCGTCACCGGAAGCGCTCTGAAGCCGCCGGCTCCTCGTCGGCCGCCCCGGACGCGGCGCCCGGCGCGGGGAGCTCGTTTCCGTCAGACCCTGGCACGCCGGGGCCGACAGACACCGTGTGATCCGGTGCTGCGCCCGCGACTACGCATACCCCTGTGGGCCGCGGCCGCCATCCCGGTCGCGGCCTACGCGGCGCGGAGCCTCATCCGCGGCGACTTCTCGCTCGATCTACCCGGCGATGCCGTGATCGTCGCCGTGCTCGTTATCGCGCTTCCGCTCGCCGCTCGATACGGCTCGGCCGCGCAGGGCCGCTCCGGCGAGCCTGACGGCCACCTGGAGTCCGAACACAACCGCGAAGGCGGCACCGGGTAGCAGCACGAGGTCCGACAGCGGATCGAGTGCGGGCGCGCCCGGTGCGCCGGCACCTCCGGTGACCGTGAGCCAGCCGCCGGCAGCGACGCCCACCGCGACGCCGAGCGCCCATGTGACCGACCAGAGCAGTCCCTCACCTACCCGGTAGCGACCTCCGTCGCGTGACGCGAGCATCAGCGCCCCTAGTGCTTCTCGTACGGCTCGCCGACCGCCGCGGGGGCGACCGCCCGGCCGATGACGCCCGCGAGCACCACGACCGTAAGCACGTACGGCAGCATGAGGAAGAACTGAGGCGGCACGCTGATCACGCCGCGTAGGATCTGCAGCTTGATCTGCAGCGCGTCAGCGAAGCCGAACAGGAGCGACGCGAGGTAGGAACCGATCGGCGTCCACCGGCCGAAGATGTTCGCCGCAAGGGCAATGAAGCCTCGGCCGTTGGTCATGTTCTCGGTGAACGAACCGACTTGCTCGATGGTGAGGTTCGCGCCGGCCAGCCCGCTCAGCGCGCCGCTCATGATCACCGCGACCCAGCGGCCACGGTAGACGTTCAGACCGGCTGTGTCCACCGCTCGCGGATGCTCTCCCATCGCGCGCAGCCGCAGACCCCACTTCGTGCGGTACACCGCGAAATGCGCCGACACGGCGATGAGCACGGTCAGGTAGACGATCGGCGTGTGAGAGAAGACGATGCCGTTGATCCACCGCCATGCCTCGGCCAGGACGTCACCGCCGGGCGATGAGAACGAGAAGATCGGCCTGAGGACCCTGATCGGATCCGTCGTGCCGGGATGGCGGTACCAGAGCTCCATGAGGAAACCGGTCACACCCAGCGCGAGCAGGTTGATCGCGGTGCCCGAGACGACCTGGTTAGAGCGGAGGTTGATCGACGCCGCCGCGTGGACGCTCGAGATCGCCATGCCCGCGGCAACCGCGGCGAGCACGCCGAGCCACGGGTTACCGGTAGCGAGCACCGTCGCGGTCCCGAAGAACGCGCCGGTCAGCATGATGCCCTCGAGCGCGATGTTCACGACCCCTGAGCGCTCGCAGATCGTTCCCCCGATCGCGGCGAGCGCGAGCGGTGTCGCCATGCGGAACGCGGCCGCGAAGAGGTCCGGCGTGATGATGTCACCCAGCATGGCTGACCGCCTCCTTCTGACGGCGGCGGACGAACCACAAGATGAGCTCCTCCGCGGCGACGAAGAAGATCACGAGCGCCTGGATGATCAGGATGATCTTCTGCGGCACACCGGCCTCGAACTGCATGGTGCTCGCGCCGGCCGAGAGCGCGCCGAACAGCAGCGCGGCCGGGATCACACCGAGCGGGTGGTTCTTCGCCAGGAGCGCGACCGCGATGCCGGTGAACCCGAACCCCGACGAGAACTGGTCGAAGAGCCGGTGATGGACGCCCATGACTTCGACGGAGCCGGCAAGCCCCGCCAGACCGCCGGAGATGCAGAGCGCCTTCACAGTCGTCCCCTGCACCGAGATACCGGCTGTCTCCGAGGCCCACGGGTTGAAGCCGACCGCACGGTTCTCGTATCCGAGGATCGTGTACTTCAGGATGAGCCACACCGCGACCGCGGCGATGACCGCGGCAACGATGCCGAGATGGGCCCGGCCGAGCGCGAGGAAGGGCACCGCGTCGACGGTCTCCGGCGAGAACAGCGACTGCAGACGGGGTAGCTGCGCTTCAACACCCACCGCTCGTGACTGCGGTATCTGGCCCTCGGCCTTCAGCGGTCCGAGGACGAGCCAGGAGACAAGATACCGGCCGATGTAGGTGAACATCATCGTGGTGATGACCTCGTGCGCGCCGATCCGCGCCTTCAGGATGGCCGGTACGAACGCCCACGAGGCTCCCGCGAGCATCGAGGCCACGAGCATGACCGGAACGAGGACGACCCACGGAGTCCCGGCGAGCGAGAGGCCGATCCACGTCGCTGCAAGTCCGCCAAGGAAGAGCTGGCCTTCAGCGCCGATGTTGAACAACCCGGCGCGAAAGCCGTACGCCACCGCCAGGCCGGTGAATATGAGCGGCGTCGCCCGCAGGATGGTGTCACCGAACGCCTTCGGGCTCCCGAACGAGCCCTTGTAGAGCGCCGCGAACGCCGCGGCCGGATCGTAGCCGGACAGCCACATCAACAGCGATCCGGCGGCGACGGCGAGCGCCACCGACGCGAACGGGGTGGCTACCGTTCGGACGATCGTCCCCCACCGCCAGCCGCCTGATGAGCCCGGCGCGCTCATGAGTCCTCCCCCGCTCCGCTCACGGACGCGTCATCGTTGAGTTTCCCGCCGCCGCCACCGGTCATGTAGTAGCCGAGCGTCTCCGCATCGGCCTCTTCGGCTGTGAGCTCCCGCACGATCCGCCCTTCGTACATGACGAGGACCCGGTCAGCCAGCGACAGGACCTCCTCAAGCTCAAGGCTGATGAGCAGGACGGCCTTGCCCTCTGCACGCTCCTTGAGGATCTGTCGATGCACGAACTCGATCGCGCCCACATCGAGACCGCGGGTGGGCTGCGCCGCCACGAGCAGCGTGGGATCGCGGCCGATCTCGCGTGCGACGACGACCTTCTGCTGGTTGCCGCCCGAGAGCGCACCGGCCGTGACGCGCTCGGACGGGGTGCGGATGTCGTAATCGGCGATCCGGGTGCGCGCCATCTCCGCGATGATCGCCGAATGCATGATTCCGCGGCTCGCGTACGGCGCGACGCGATGGTCGCCCAGCACGAGGTTCTCGACGAGATCGAACTCGAGCACAAGACCGCGCCGGTGCCGGTCCTCGGGAATGTGCGAGACACCCGCCTCGATCGAAGTGCGCGCACTCGCGCTGGTGATGTCGGCGCCCTTGAGATTGATCGAGCCCGCCGAGGGCCGCCGCAGACCGACAAGCGCCTCGACGACCTCGGTCTGTCCGTTGCCGCTCACCCCGGCGATCGCGACGACCTCGCCTCCGCACACCTCGAAGTCGATGCCGGCGACAGCCTCAAGCCCGCGGTCGTCCGTGACGCGCAGGTCTGCCACGCGCAGGATCGGCTCACCGCAGACCGACGGCGGCTTCTCCACCCGGAGCACGACGTCCCTGCCGACCATCATGCGCGCAAGCCCGACCTCATCCGTCTCGGACGGTCTCGTCTCACCGACGACTCTCCCGGCTCGCATCACGACGATCCGGTCGGCGGAGGCCATGACCTCCTCGAGCTTGTGCGTGATGAAGACGACCGACATGCCCTCGGCCACAAGCGAGCGCACGACGGCGAAGAGCTCACGCACCTCCTGCGGGGTCAACACGGCGGTCGGCTCGTCGAGGATGAGAACCCGGGCACCCTGGTAGAGCGCCTTGAGGATCTCGACCCGCTGCTGCATGCCGACCGGGAGATCGATGATTCGCGCATCCGGGTCGACCCTG
>CAYYLR010000037.1:0-13244 GCA_964472485.1 uncultured Coriobacteriaceae bacterium | reverse complement strand
CGCGCGTGCGCGAGGCGCGGCCGGCCGGCCGGATCCTCCACTCCACCGCCGGCGGCCGCCCGCAACAGACGCCGGCGGGTCCGCGGCCCAGCCTCGTGCAACGCGAACGTCCCGGGCGGCAGAAGCGTCTCTGGTACCTCACCATCGCACGACCCTCCCGCCGGATCACGATACAGGTCGAGCACTTCGTCGACGAAGATCGATCGGGCCACCTCGTTCCCGTCGTCGTCGTGGCAACGCCCGCTGAGCACCAGCCTCTCGGAGGCCCTGGTCGCGGCCTGATAGAAGAGCAGCCGCTCGGCATCGAGATCGCTTCTCGGCGCGACGTCGATGCCGGCACGCGTGAGGACGGCGGCGATGGCCGGTGTCCCGAGCGCGTCCTCGCGTCCGGGCCGCGGGAACACACCCGCGTCGAGTCCGCCGAGCACGACCAGCGCGAACCGGCCACTCCGGAGCCGCTCCAGGTTCGTCACGCGCACGGCCGACGTCTCGTCTGCGGGTGCGACGGCCACGCGCACGTCCTCGAGGACCGCGTTGAGCGCCGCGGGTGTCACGCGCGCCGGTGTCTCGGCGAGCTCGGTGATGACCCGCAGCAGCGCGCGGTGCGTCGCCGCGTCGGCCAGCGCTTCGAAGCAGACAGGCGGACTCGATCCCCACCGTGTCGCGAGCATGGCGGCGCTCAGTCTCCGCATCTCCTCGCTGTCGCGGCGGTCGAACCACGCCCGGAGCCGGCGCAGAACCCCCGTGCCCTCGGCGTCACGCGCGCGAAGCATCCGTGCGGCCTCCCGCTCGGAGACCCCGCCACCGCGGACACGGGCGTCAAGTGCGTCGAGCGCGTCCTGGTCGGTCCCCGCGTAGGGCGAGCGAAGCGCTTCGATCGTCGTAGCGATGTCGCTCGCGTCTTGCGCCGCCAGCAGCGCGCTCGTGACAGACCGTCCGAGACCGGTCTGGACGAAGGGCAGGACGAGATCGGCCGACCACGGGACCCCGGCCTCGTCGAGCGCATCGCCGAGCGGCTCCACGTGCGGTGCTGGGTCACGGAATGCGATGGCCATCGAGCCGTACGTGATGCCGTCCCCGGCGGCTCGCATGACTTCGGCGACGATTCGTTCCCCCTCGCCTTCCCGGCCGGCGCCTCGGGAGAAGACCACGTCCCCGCCGAAGGGCAGGGGCTCAGCCGTGACCGTGCCGAGTCCCTGCTCGATCCGCCGTATCTCGGACGAGGCCGAGTAGGGTACGTCCGGCTCGACGATGCGCCGCGCCCCAGCCGCCGCGAGGCGTTCCACCTGCGCACCGGTGACGCCGGTCGCGGGGACGCGCTCGTCGTAGGTCAGCACCGCCAGCACGTGCGTGTAGACGGACGCAGCGAGCAGGAACGCTTCCTGGGCCCGGCCGTACCCGGTGAACCGGTTCGCCACCACGAGATCCGGCAGCATCCGCTCATCGAGCATCTCGATCACGAGCCGGTGCGCCTCCGCTTGCTCGATCATGCCGCGTGACGCGCCCAGCTCGAAGAAGCGGACGACCATCGCGAGCACATGCTCACCGAGGGCGCTGCGAGAGCGAGGCGCTCGGGGCGGCACGATCATGGGCGATTCCGCCGCCCGTCGCACGACCGGCTCCAGCGTCGCCGCAAGCCCGCGCACCGGGCGCCAATCCGGTCCGGCCGCGGCCGCGTGGCCCTCCACGACCTCCTCGAGGAGGGCCCGCCGTCCCGTGTCGGTGACGATCCGGCGACCGTCACCGTGCGCTTCCCAGAGCGCGTCGAGGTGGCCATCGAGAGTGCGCACCTGCATGCCGATCGGGGCGATGGCCGCAAGTTCGGCCGCCGAGCGCGTCACGTCGGGTTCCGCCGGGACGAGTATGATCGCCGATCCGCCGGAAGCGACACACCGCCGGATCTCGGCGTACACAACCCCGGTCTTGCCGGCATTCGCCGTCCCTGTGATGACCAGCAGCCCCATCGGCCCCCCCTCCTACGTGGCGGAGAGCCTACCAGACGACCCTGACATCAGGGGCTGACCACGGTCCTTGAGTACTGCTGCACACCCTCGCGGATCTCGTGCACCTTGCGCCACGCGATCTCCTCGTCCCGGCCGAGGTAGTGATCCATCCGAGCCCCGATCATCTCGGCCGCCGACTCCGCACGCTCGGCGACGACCTTCGCCAGATCGGCGACCCTCGTAGCCTCATCGGCGATCCGACGCCGCGTCGTCGAGCCGCTCGCCGGCGCGAAGAGGATCCCCGCGACGACGCCGAGGAGGCCGCCGACGATCAGCCCGATGGCAAAATATTCCAGCCTTGTGCTTCTCATGCGTCCTCTCCATCCCGCTCCACGAGGACGCCGCCATCGGTCAGCTGGCGGACGATGCGCTCGAGGTCGCCCTCGTCTACGAAATCAATCTCGATCTTGCCCTTCTTGGCCGTCTGCCGGACTCGCACGTTCGTGCCGAGCATTCGCCGCAGCTTGCGAGCCACGATCTTGTACGACTTCGGAGTCACCGGTCGCGCGCTGCGAATCTGCGCCCCGGCGGCCAGCAGCTTCGCCAGACTCTCGGCCTCCCTGACGGACAGTCCCTCGTCGACGCACTTGCGCGCAAGGGTATGACGCCTGTCGTCGTCTGGCACCGCGAGGATCGCTCGGGCATGGCCTGCGGAGATCCTGCCGTCATATGTCAATTCCTGGATGTCCTCGGGAAGATCCAACAGCCGGAGTGTGTTCGTGACCGCCGAGCGCGACTTCGACACCCTGTCGGCGAGTTCGGCCTGAGTCATCCCGTACTCGTCGATCAGGCGCCGATACCCGCGCGCCTCTTCGATCGGATTCAGGTCCTGCCGCTGCAGGTTCTCGATCAAGGCGAGGGCGAGCGCCTCGGTCTCGGTCGTGGCCATCACCCGGACGGGTACGCGCTCCAGCCCCGCGGCCTGAGCTGCCCTCCAGCGACGCTCTCCGGCGATGATCTGGTAGCCGGCTCCTTGCTGGCGCACGATGATCGGCTGCAGCACGCCGACCTTGCGAATCGAGTCCGCGAGCTCCGCGATGTGCTCAGCATCCATCGCTGTGCGCGGCTGATGCGGGTTGGGTGAGATCTCAGCGATGCCGAGTTCGTGGATCTCGCCGCCGAACTCCTGCCCTGCCCCGGGGATGAGCGCGGACAGGCCCTTGCCGAGTCCGGTTCTAGACACGTGCGATCACTTCCTTCGCCAGTCGCCGGTACGCTTCGGCACCACGGCCGTTCGGATCGTACTCCGTGATCGGCTGACCGAAGCTGGGCGCCTCGGACAAACGAATGCTTCGCGGGATGAGTGTGTCGAACACACGTTCCTCAAAGAAGTCGCGCACCTCGGATACCACCTGCTGTGACAGGCGTGTCCTTGAGTCGTACATGGTCATCAGAACGCCAAACACCTCAAGTGGCGGGTTCAGGTGCGTCTTGACCAGCTTGACGCTCTCGAGCAGTTTCGTGAGGCCCTCGAGTGCGTAGTACTCGCACTGTACGGGAATGAGGACGCCCCGCGACGCCGTGAGCGCGTTGACGGTTAGGAGTCCAAGCGACGGCGGGCAGTCGATGATGATGAAGTCGAAGTCGTTGACCACCGGCTGGATCACGTGCTTCAGCTTGCTTTCCCGGCTGAAGGAAGACACCAGTTCGATCTCCGCGCCAGCCAGCTGAATCGTCGACGGGACTACGAACACATGTTCGACCTGAACCGGCTCGATCATGCTCTCGATCGGTTCGTCGCCGAGCAGCGCGTTGTAGACGCACAACTCGCGCTGGTTCTTGTCGAGTCCGAACCCCGACGTCGCGTTGCCCTGGGGATCCAAGTCGATCAGCAGAACCTTGGTCCCCGCCTCGCCGAGCGTCGCGGCGAGGTTCACGGCGGTTGTGCTCTTGCCCACGCCACCCTTCTGATTCACAACCGAGAGGACGAAGGCCCCCTCCCCTGGGGTTGCTCCAGCACCTGGCCCCACCTGCACCGGATCCTCCCTTCGTTCGACCTCAATCCCTCACAGTATACGCGAGCGCCCGAACCGCACAACCGAACTAGATCGATACCAGGGGGCATCGCTGCGCCTGCCCGGGACGACGCGGAAGAGCGACCTTGGGCTCGCCAACTTTCCGGTACTCCAATACCGTCCTTCGTTCGCCGCCGACGGGCAGCTCGTACGGCACCAGAGCGCTCTCCACCATCCCGCAGATCTCGGCGGACCCGCGGCCAGCCTCCAACTCACGGGCCTCAGGGGTGCCCTTCAGTGCAACAAGACGTCCCCCATCGCTAAGGAGCGGGGACGCCAGTTCAACCAGGGAGGGAAGTGATGTGACCGCACGTGCGATCACGGTTCGGTAGAAGGCAGGCCGCAGCACCGCGAGACTCTCAGCCCGACCCGTGTAGACCGGGCAGTCGACGCCGAGATCAGCGACCGAGGACTCAAGGAAGCGCGCCTTCTTGCCGACCGACTCACACAAGGTCACCGTCTCGCGCGTTGCGACGGCCACAGGGATTCCTGGATATCCGGCGCCTGAGCCGATATCGACGACTGGACCAACAAGCGCCTCGATGTGGCGCATGAATAGCAGCGAATCGATGATGTGAAGCCGTAGCATCTCCTCAGGCTCAGTGATGCGGGTCAGGTTGAGCACGGCGTTCTGATCGAGGACCATTGCAGAGTGCCTCGCCAGCAGGGCGGCGCATCCCGATGGACAGCGGATGCCGATCGAGATCAATCGTGCCTCGATGGACTCCGGTTCGAGTGGGTTGGCGGCGTCAGGTTTCACGTGAAACATCATGGCAGTCAGCAGCCGCGTCCCGCAAGGGATTCCTTTGGCATGTTCCACGTGAAACCCTTTCGGCCTAGGTACTCGCCAAGTCGACTACCTGTGTGATGCCGACACGTCATTGCGCTTCACGGCGGTCGATGACAGAAAACCACGATGCGAAGCGATTCGTCAGGGCTCGCCTGGATGACAGGTCCCACTTCGGCGATCGTTCTGTCTGAAGAGCCGGACGCTCGCGACTTGCAGCGACTTGGTGCAGACGCCTTCTGTGGAGCCTCAAGGGGGCCGTTTGGCCTGACGGATCATCAAACTCTCACCACAACAGCGCAGCGCGCCTGACGAACACCCTGATGCCGAGGATTCCCGGTGTGGCGCTCTCAAGCACCGTCCTCAGCCGTGGGAAACTCGGTGTGGCCGGGCGCGACATCAGCCCCCTGGATGCACTGACGGCAGATGGAAGCACGCTGAGTGATCACCGGCGTCACATGTTGATCTCAACCACACGCATCATGCAACCCCGCTAGTGCCCCTGAGGTAACCGGTCGTCGCGGTGTCGGACGCGGTGCCCCACACACAAGCGAACAGGAGGCGCAGAAGCGCCCCCTGTCCCGTTCCCGTTGTATGCTTATGCTCAGCGCGGGTGGATCACGACCATCCTTCTCGGGTCCTGGCCCTCGCTCTCCGTCGTCACGCGGCGGTCGTCGCGCAGCGCGACGTGAACGATCCGGCGCTCGAAGCTGCTCATCGGCCTGAGCTGGACCGACCGTCCTTGCCGGGCGACCCGGTCCGCGGCCCTGCGTGCAATCTCCTCCACTTTCGTCCGGCGGCGGTGGCGGTAACCGGACACATCCACGATCAGGGGATATCGAGTGTCGAGCTGCCGGTTAGTTATGGCGGAGACCAGTACCTGGAGGGCATCGAGCGTGCGTCCGTGGCGGCCGATCAGAAGGCCGAGATCGTCGCCGACGATGTCGAGGATGATCTCCCCCTCGTCACCTTCGTACTCCTCGATCGTCGCTTCTATGGCAAGTGGCTTGAGGATCCGCTGTATCGTCTCGACGCCAGCGTCCGCAATGGCGTCAAGCTCCTCGTCGCTAAGGTCGATCTCACCCGAGTCGCCGCGCGAGGGCGCCTCGTCGGAATCGAACTCCTCGCCCTCTTCGCCGATCTCGTCGGTGATCGCTCCGGGCCTCAGCCAGACCCTGACCTTTGCGGGCTTGCCGGCCGCCCCGAACAGGCCCTTCCCGGGCTGATCGATCACTTCGTACTCGACGGCATCCTGCTGGACGCCGAGCTCCTCAAGGGCGGCATCCACGGCCTCCTCGACAGACGGGGCCACCTTCGTGACTTCTCGACTCATGCGGTCTCCTCCTGCGCCTTGAGAACCCTCATCTGTATCAGTTGCTGGACGAGACCCAACAACCCTTGGGTCACCCAGTACAGGACTACGCCGGCAGATACGCTCCACCCGAAGAACAGCATCATCGCGCCCATGATGTAGCCCATTTGCTTCTGCTGCGCCTGAACGCCAGGCTGCATGAGCGTCGGCACGACGGTGCTGAGACCGAAGAGCACGACAGCCGCGAGGTAGGGGAGCGCCCCGATCAGTCCGCTCGACGCGTACACCTGACCAGCTGACAGCGTGATGTCCGGCAGAATCTCCCAGAATCTGGAAGCTCTCGCCGCAGCGTCAGCGGGAAGGGATGCGATGTACTGAGGGAACAGACCCTGCGTGTCACCGGTCGTTCCCAGCATCCGGAACAGCGCGAAGAAGATCGGCATCTGCAGCAGGAGCGGGAGGCATCCCCCGAAGGGATTCACCTTGTTCTCCTGGTAGAACTTCAGCGTCTCCTCTTGTTGCTTCTGCTTGTCGTTCTTGTACTTCTCCTGGATCTCCTTGATCTTCGGCTGAATGCGCTGAAGCTCGTACATGGAACGGGTCTGCTTGAGCGTCAGCGGAAGCAATAGGACGCGGACCACGACCGTCAGGCCGATGATCGCGAGCCCGTAGTCACCAAGCATGCCGTGAAGGAACTGAAGCACATCGAACAGAAGTTGCTCGATAGGGGCGAGCACGAGGCGTCGACCTCCTCAGATTCGTGTAGGCCCCGCCGGGGGGCCCAATCCACACCCGTTGGCCGGGGGGTTCCGCAAGACCATCACACTATATACTACGCACCCCGGTCGCGCTCGTTCAGGCGCTCAGGCACCGGGTCGGCTCCACCTGGGTTCCATGGGTGACACCGTGCGACACGGCGGAGAGCGAGCAGCCCCCCGCCGGCGATCCCATGCCGCTCGATCGCCTGGATCGCGTATGTGGAGCACGTCGGAACGAACCGACACGACGGGGGCAGGAGGGGAGAGAGCAGCCGCTGGTAGAGCCTTATGACCACAACTGCGGCAAGCGCAAGCGGGTTCCTCATGGTGATATCCCCAACACCTCCACGCCTCGCCGCAGGTCACGATCAAGCTCCGCAGGAGTGGCGCCGCCCGTGGCCGGGCGCGCCATGACTGCAACATCCCAGCCGGGCCACGGACCACCCGAGCGTCTCACCGCCTCACGCAGGACGCGCTTCGCCCGGTTGCGGACGATCGCCCCGCCGAGACGCTTGCCCGCAACAAAGAGCACGCGACCAGACTGGTCGCGTGCCGGTTGGGTCGGTATCGCCGTCAGTGAGATCGTGCGTGTCATGGAACGGCGACCCTCGCCGAAGAGGCGGTCCACATCACCCCGCGCGGTGATCGTCGTGATCATCCCCGCTCCACGTGGTAGCCGTCTAGGTGGCAGCGCTCGGACACAGGACCTTGCGGCCCTTGCGCCGACGCGCGGCAAGAATCGCTCGTCCCGCCTTCGTCGACATACGCTTGCGGAAGCCGTGCGCCTTCGCGCGCTTCCGGTTGTTAGGCTGATATGTACGCTTCACGTGGATTCCTCCGGTCAACAGCCCAGGCTGACCTGGGCACAAGCCCCGCGATTATAGCGACGCGCCTCGAGTTGTGTCAACGGAACAACCCGAGGTCTGTGGTCGGCTGCGGCGGCTGCTTGCGGACCCTCCTGAGGCCGGCGGTGACACTGACTCGATGATGCCAGCGGCGGCGCGGACACTCGCGCTCGTGCCCGCCCGACAAGAAAGTGCGAAATCTGTGGATAGTGTGGAAAAGCCAGGTGTCGTGCACGCCGAACCTGTGGACAAGCCCGCTGCGGCCGTTGTGGGTTGATCATCTGCTCTGCTAGAATCCGACCGTCCGGCGAGAGCCTTCCGCAGCACGTGAAACTGCAGGTCAGAGGTTCTATTGTCTAAGAACGTTGAGAGACCTTGACGGTAGGCTCCGGGCGTGTTATCCACAGCCGCTCCGGTCGACTTCTGAGCAACAGCGCGTCCTCTGTGTCATTTCCACAGAACGCCGCATGTGCGGTCGACGAAGCCGCTCTTGGAAGGCCACGAATCGTGCTTGGACCGCTCTACGCTGCGTGTTCGACGCGCAATCGAACAGATTGGGCGGAAAGTCCATCCACAGGTGTGGAAGGAATTGTGGACAACAAGGAAACATCCTGTTCACAGTGTTTCATCCAGTTTGTCTCGACTGCCAGCTGAGCCTTCTGGATACGGTCTCTACCTGCTACTTCAAGGGAACTGTGATTCGGCGCACGTGTGGATGGATGTGTTGATAAGCGGGGAGGGGGAACGGGTGTGAGGGGCTTCTACGATGGGGTCGTCGAGTCGGTGGATGCGTCCGTGGTGACCGCATCGCCTGCGGGTCACACCCTTGCCGGCGAGAGTCCGCTTATGTCGGCCCGCGTCGCCGTCTATGACGCGCTCACGGCCCCGCCGCGCGTTGAGGATGTCACTGCTGGGTCCCCGGGTGATCTCATCGAGAGGTTGACGGCACGCACGTACCATGCTGCTCGCGAGGCCGGAGGTTCGATCGCGTTCATGGTGATCCGGGAGATTGTCGAGAACTTCGTCCATGCGGGTTTCGATGATGTGGTCGTGAGCGTCCTTGATGGCGGCGCTACGCTGCGGTTCGCCGATCAGGGGCCTGGGATTCCCGACAAGGAGCGTGCGTTCCTTCCGGGATTCACGACGGCCACGGGATCAATGAAGCGCTACATCAAGGGTGTCGGCTCGGGTCTTCCAGTCGCGCGCGAGTGCCTCGCCTTCTCTGGTGGAACGGTCGAGGTCGACGACAATCTCGGTCAAGGAACCGTGGTGACGCTGCGCTCAACCATGCCTGGCGACCAACCTTCGGTCATGGATCAGGTGCCACTTCTTGAACACGAGCCCCCGGGGGGGGCGGCGTCGTTCGAGGCGCCTCCGTTGAGCACCCGGCAGAAGCAGGTGCTCTCATTGCTCATGGAGCTTGGTTCGATCGGTCCGACGGTGGTGTCGCGCGAGCTCGCCGTCGGTCTGTCCACCGCTTACCGGGACCTCGAACATCTTGAGGGGCACGGTCTCATCACTTCCGACGATTCAGGCAAGCGCGTGCTGACGGACCAGGGACTCCGGTGCCTCGACGCGCTCTTCGGACGGTAGACGAGGGACGAGGACACACAGATGCTTGATGTTCAGCAGGTCTGGAACGACACCCTCGAGGTCGTCAAGGGTGAACTCAACACGCCGACCTTCAAGACGTGGTTCGAGCAAACGTCCCCGGTCGACATCATTGACGACGAGATGGTCGTCGCGGTGCAGAACGACTTCGCCCGCGACTGGTTGGAGACCCGCTACACAAGCCTCTTGTCCTCAGCCCTCAGCCAGGTCACCGGCGCGACGCTCGCGGTTCGCTTCAGTGTGCCCTCGGTCGACCACCCGACCGCCATCCCTGAGATCCCCGAGACCCTCGCACCGGAGAGGGCGACCGTCGAGGCGCCAGCGAAAGACCAGGACGAGCTCGACCCGAAGCTGACATTCGATTCGTTCGTTGTCGGGCCATCGAATCAATTCTCATATCATGTCGCGCTCGCGGTGGCCGAGACCCCGGGCTCGGCGTACAACCCGCTCTTTATCTATGGAGGCGCCGGCCTGGGCAAGACACATCTACTCAAGGCGATCGGGGCGTACGTTCAGTCGAGCTACCCACACATGAAGGTCAAGTACGTTTCCAGTGAACGGTTCACCAACGACTTCATCACGTCGATCAAGGACAAGAGCCGGAGTGAGACGTTCAGGCGGGCCTACCGCAAGGCCGACATCCTCCTGATCGACGATGTGCAGTTCCTTGCCGGTAAGGAGGGGACACAGACCGAGTTCTTCCATACCTTCAATGAACTCCGTGAGGCCGGTAAGCAGATCGTCCTCTCATCGGACCGTCCTCCCGCTGAGATCGGGGATATCGAGGAGCGCCTACGCTCCCGTTTTGGATGGGGTCTGCTCGCGGACATCCAGCCGCCTGATCTCGAGACGCGTATCGCGATCCTGAGGCGTAAGAGTGAGATGGATGGGGTCGCTGTACCTGACGCGGTCCTCTCCTTGATCGCGGATCGGTTCTCGAGCAACATCCGTGAACTCGAGGGAGCCCTCCTGCGTGTCGTTGCGTTCAGCTCGATCACTGGAAGACGCATCGATCTCGATCTCGCGAACAGCGTGCTGAAGGACCTGTTCCCTGAGCGTTCGGTCAAACCGATATCCATAGCGACGATCCAGCAGGAGGCCTGCCGTTTCTACGCTGTCTCCCGCACCGAACTCATCGGGAGCAAGCGCGCTCAGTCGGTCGTCTTCCCCCGGCAGGTCGCCATGTACCTGTGTCGGGAGTTGACCGACCACTCTCTTCCGAAGATCGGCAAGGAGTTCGGCGGAAGGGATCACACGACCGTGATGCACGCCACTAAGAAGATCCAAGCGCTTATGGGTCAGCAGCGCGACGTGTACAACCAGATCCAGACACTCACGAACCAGATCAAGCAGCGTGTGTAGAACTGTGTGGAGAACGATCTGACACTCTGGGGATAGATGGCAGGTTGTTGTGAGTTGTTTGAGTCTCCTGTGGGATTGTGGACGGAAGGGTACAGTTCATACACACGTGATGCACAGGTGATACACCGCGCCTGTAGTGCGTGAATGCCGATGTTCCACACCGTGCACAGGCCCTATTACTGCTACTGTTGTGAGATGTCTGAGAACAAGAGAAAGGGCGGGGCATGAAGGTCTCAATTGCACGGGGTTCACTTCTTGAGGCTCTGTCATCTGTCTCGAAGGGTCTGTCTTCGCGGACCACCCTTCCGATACTCTCAGGTATCTACGTCGGTGCATCTGGAACCAAGGTCACATTCCAAGCGACCGATCTCGAGGTCTCTATCAGGACGGCCTGCGAGGGGCGCATCGATGAAGAGGGGACATCGGTTCTGCCCGGGAAGCTCCTGACCGACATCGTCCGTAGCCTTCCGGAGTCCGCGATCACCATAGAGACCCGCTCTGATAACACCGCGGTCATCACGAGCGGTCAGTCGTCGTTCACAGTCAAGACATTGACCCCCGAGGATTACCCGAAGTTCCCTGAAGTGACCCCCGAGGGAACGGCGACGATCCCAGCGGCGGTCTTTTCGAGGATGGTGCACCAGGTCTCCAGGTCCGTGAGTAGGGATGAGACGCGACCGATACTCACTGGTGTTCTGACGGTGATCGAAGACTCCGTGTTGAAGATGGCCGCGACCGATTCCTACCGCCTATGCGTGACGGAGACGCTCATCGAGGGTCTGAGCGGCGCCATGGAACTCGTCATCCCTGGCAAGGCGCTCGATGATGTTTCGAAACTCGCCGGATCAAGCACGGATGTCGTCCTCGGTATGGCAGACAACCAAGTGGTATTCACGATTGGTGAGACGACGTTCATTTCACGCCGTATCGAAGGGCAGTTCCCAAACTACCGGCAACTGCTTCCTAAGGAACACACGACCCGCGTCGTAGCCGATCGCGAGGAGCTGCTCGAGGCGGTCAAACGGGTCTCGCTCATGGCTCAGCACAGCACGCCGCTTCGGGTTCGGATCGACAGTGCCGAACACACGCTCACCGTCTCAGCGACGACTCAGGACGTCGGAGAAGCGACCGAGGATATCCAGGTGACCCCCGAAGGTGAGGACATCGAGATCGCGTTCAACCACACCTACCTGGTTGATGGACTGGCGGTCGCCGAGGGAGACACCATCGCACTCGAGGTGACGAGCCCGCTCAAACCAGGCGTTCTGCGCCCGGCCGACGGGAACGGATTCGTGTACCTGCTCATGCCGGTCAGGCTCGGCTGAGAGAGGCGCCTGGATCACGGTGATCATCACCGAAGTAAGGCTCGAGGCGTTCCGCAACCACCTCAGGTTCGAGCTGTCCCCGGCTCCGTTCCTGACGGCCCTCATCGGTCCGAACGCGTCTGGCAAGACGAACGTCATCGAAGCTGTCCGCTTCGTGTGCTCCGGTGGCTCGATGCGGCGCGCTAGACCGGACGACATGATCATGTGGGGTGCAGGAGAAGCATCTGTCTCAATGACGGCCGGTCCCGCCGAACGGCCCACCGAGATCAACGTTCGTCTCTCGCGCGAAGCGCCGACGAGATGGACGCGGAATGGGGTCATGAAGCGCAGGGCCGCGGACGCGACCCATGGGATACCGACGGTGGTCTTCACCCCGGACGACCTTTCACTCATCAAGGGGGCCGCCGAACAACGTCGAGCAACCATCGATGCGCTCGGCGAGCAACTCTCAGCGACCTACGGGGCTCTTCGACGCGACCACGGGCGCGTCATTCGGCAACGCAACGCTTTGCTCAAAGACGAGTGCGATCCGATGGCGCTCGCCGCGCTTGATGAGCAGGCCGCCGCCCTTGGCGCGCGGCTGTTCAAACACCGCCGAGGACTCGCCCGCCGACTCCTTGAGGCCGCAGCGCCAGCGTACGAGGGTTTGTCGTCCGGGGAGACCCTCGGGCTCCGACACGACGACCGCTGCGGGGTTGGTCTCCGAGATCTCGGCGAGGATGTCGACGTCGAAACCGTGGGCGAGCGTCTCAACCAGGAGATTCACCGAAGGCGGGCTGAGGAGCTGTCGAGGGGCCAGTCACTCGTGGGGCCGCAGCGGGACGACTTCCTGCCGACCATCGACGGGCAGGACGCCCGCGCGTTCGCGAGCCAGGGGCAACAACGCAGTATCGCGCTGGCGTGGAAGCTTGCGGAGGTGTCGGTGATCCGCGACGTCCTGCGCACGCCACCGGTGCTCCTGCTTGACGATGTCATGTCCGAGCTCGATGGCTCGCGGCGCGAGGCGCTGACCGGACTCGTCGCGGGTAACATCCAAACCATCGTTTCGACGACAGACCTCACTCATCTTTCGACGGATCTCGCGCATGAAGCGGTCGTCGTTCAGCTCGGAGGTGGCCGCTGATGGCGCGATTCAAGCGGGGTATGGCGCTCGGAGATGTGGCTGCCGCGGTGATCGCCGGTGTCGACCCGGCGGGCAAGAGGCACAGCGCGGCGGCCGTCGCGGC
>CAYYLR010000036.1:7475-13685 GCA_964472485.1 uncultured Coriobacteriaceae bacterium | reverse complement strand
GTTCAACGTCCTGCTGCAGATATTCGAGGAAGGCCGGCTGACCGACGCGCAGGGCCGCAAGGTCGATTTCAAGAACGCGATCATCATCCTCACCTCGAACCTCGGCGCGCGTGACATCGTCAAGGGGCAGACGCTCGGCTTCTCGATGCAGGAATCCGGCGGACTCGCGTACCACACGCTGAAGGAGCGGGTGACGGGCGAGCTCAAGAAGGTCTTCCGCCCCGAGTTCCTCAATCGCGTCGACGAGGTGATCGTGTTCCACGACCTCACGCCGGACGAGATCGGCAGCATCGTCGATCTGATGATGGCGCGTCTGCGCGACCAGCTGCTCGGGCAGGGCATCGGCATCAGACTCACGCCCGAAGCGCGGGACCTGCTGACGCGCGAGGGGTTCGATCCGGCGCTCGGCGCCCGGCCGCTTCGTCGCGCGATCCAGCGACTCGTCGAGGATCCGCTCTCCGAGCAGATCCTCGCGGGTGAGTGGCGCACGGGTGACACGGTCCTCGCCGGTGTAACCGGCGGAGGGATCGTCTTCCACAAGGCTGAGAGTCAGGAGCCGGTCGAGCCGCCCGTTGAGCCGAAGGGCACGAAGGCTTCGATGCCGGCGCGCGGTGGCCGCTCCCGTCGCGGGGGCGGAGCCGTCAGCGGCGCCGCCGGCAGCTAGCCGATGGCCAAGCCCCGCACTTCATGGCGCTGTCAGCAGTGCGGGCACGTCGCTCCCAGATGGCTCGGCCGATGTCCGGAGTGCGGGGAGTTCGGCACACTCGTCGAGGAGGCCGCGCGTCCGTCCGCCGCCAGTGTGGCGCCCGGTGTCGCCGCGGCGACCGTGCCGCTTGATGCCGTGACGCTCACCCCCGAGCATCGCTTCGCCACCGGCATCGGCGAGTTCGACCGCGTCCTAGGCGGCGGTCTGGTACGCGGGTCGGTGGTGCTCATCGGCGGCGAGCCGGGTATCGGCAAGTCGACCCTGCTGCTCCAAGCCGCCGGCGCGCTCGGCGGTTCAGGGAGCGACGTGCTGTACGTCTGCGGTGAGGAGTCGGTCCAGCAGGTGCGGTCCCGTGCCGACCGTGTCGGCTCGGTCGCCGGCGTGGCGCTGCTGCCCGAGGTCGACGTCGCTGTCATCGAGGCGACCGTGCTTGCCGAGCGCCCGCAGGTCGTGATCATCGACTCGATCCAGACGCTGTCCGATCCGGCTCTGGACGGTGTCCCCGGCAGCGTGGGTCAGGTCCGCTCGAGCGCCGGGCGCCTCGTGCGCCTCGCGAAGTCGGAGGATGTGACACTCATCGTGGTAGGCCATGTGACGAAGGACGGCTCCATCGCCGGTCCGCGTGTTCTCGAGCACGTCGTCGATACCGTGCTCTACTTCGAAGGTGACGCTGATCACGCGTTCCGTATCGTGCGCGCCGCGAAGAACCGGTTCGGATCGGTATCCGAGGTCGGCATCTTCGAGATGCGCGAGTCAGGACTCGCGGAGGTCGGACAGCCCTCGAGCGCACTGCTGGCGCAGCGCGCGGGCGGGGTGGCGGGCTCGGCCGTGCTGGCGACGATGGAGGGCAGCCGCCCGCTGCTCGTGGAGGTCCAGGCGCTCGTCACACCGAGCTACGTGCAGATGCCGCGCCGCGTGAGCGTGGGTATCGAGAGCGCGCGCCTCCTGCAGGTGCTCGCGATCCTCGAGCGCCGGGCGGGCATAGCCCTCGGTTCGCATGACGTGTACGTGTCGGTGGCAGGCGGCATCCGCGTGACCGAGCCCGCGATCGACCTGCCGCTGGCGCTGGCGCTTGCCTCTTCGCACCGCGACCGGCCGCTGCCGTCTGACGCCGCGTCGTTCGGCGAGATAGCGCTCACCGGCGATATCAGACCCGTGCCGCACGCGCCGTTACGGGTGCGGGAAGCCTCGCGGATGGGCTTCGGCACGATCTTCGGTCCCGCCTCCCGCGAGTTGGGAGCCGATCCGGGCATCGGCACGCTCGCCGACGCGCTCGGGCGCGCCCGCATCGCATAGGGCGGCGACGGCGAGCCGTGGCCCTGGCCGTCGTCGCGACCTCGTGGCAGAATCGGGAGGAGACAGGCCGCGGGCGCTGGAGGTCGTATGGAGCAGACGCGAGACGACACGATGCTTGACGCGCTCGCATCCGTCGCGCCCGGCACGCCGCTCAGGCAGGCGATGGAGTACATCATCGCGGCCGGGACCGGGGCGCTCATCGTGATCGGCGATGAGCAGGGCGTCGACGCGCTCTCGAACGGTGGCTTCGAGATCGACGCGCCGTTCACGGCCCAGCGGCTGTTCGAACTCGCGAAGATGGACGGCGCCATCCTGCTCGACGCTCACGCCGAGCGGATTCGCCGCGTCAACGTTCACCTCATGCCCGACGCGTCCCTGCCGACGTCTGAGACCGGAATGCGTCATCGCACCGCCGAGCGGGTGAGCCGACAGACGAGTGCGTTCGTGATCTCGGTCTCCCAGCGCCGCGAGGTCGTGAGCCTGTATCGCGGCGGGCAGCGCGTCATCCTGGAGGACATCGAGGTCCTGCTGGCGAAGGCGAATCAAGCGCTGTCGACCCTGGAGCGGTACCGCGCGCGCCTTGACGAGGTGACGGCGCATCTGACGGTGCTCGAGTTCGTCGCGGCGGTCACCCTTGAAGACGTCACCGTGACGCTGCAGCGGACCGAGATGCTGCGCCGCGTTGCCCGGGAGGTGAGCCGCTACGTCGTCGAGCTGGGCACGGAGGGACGCCTCGTCCGCCTGCAGGCCGAGGAGCTGACCGTCGGAGTCGAAGAGGACTACCGGGCGGTGATCCGGGACTACCTCCCGGCGGCCGCGGCGCGAAAGGCGTCGGCGACGATGTCGCGTCTGGCCGCGCTCACTCCCGAGCAGCTGCTCGACTCGACGGTGATCGCCGACGCGCTCGGGTATCGCGGTAAGGCCGATGTCGTGGAGCAGCACGTGACGCCTCGCGGCTACCGGCTTCTGCACCACGTTCCGCTGCTGCCTGGCACGGTCATCAACCGGCTCGTCGACCGGTTCGGGACCCTCCCCGCCCTGCTCGAGGCCACGGAGGAGAGCCTGGATGAGGTCGACGGCGTCGGCGCACGACGGGCGCACGCGATCATCGACGGACTACGGCGGATGCGCGAGCAAGGTGTGCACTAGCAGGTCACGGGCGGGCCTGTGCTACCATCGGCCCGTCATCACCCATCCCGATCATTCATGTCCGTTCGCGGCCTCGGCCGTCGCACCGAGAGGGGGTGAGGGCGTCCGGCGACCGCATCCTCCGGTCCCGCGGACGTCGACAGCATGATCGTCCAGCTCGCACGCGTACTTCTGATCGCGGCGGGCGCCATCGGCGGATTCGTGGCATCCCAGCAGATCGACTGGGCGACCCAGACGGGGTACTCAGAAGGCTACGTCATCTTCATCTTCATCATCCTGGGTGCTTCGATGGGTTACGTGCTCGGAGGGATCGTCGGCAGGGAGATCGCGGGCGCGTACCGCCGCTTCGAGCGTCGCATCCAGGGTATCGAGACCTCAGCGCTGATCCTCGGGGCGGTGGGCCTGCTCGTCGGCCTGCTCGTCGCGTTCCTCATCTCGTCGTCGCTGCTTCGCTACATCGAGCGTCCGCAGTGGCTCAGCTTCGTTGCCACAGCGCTGCTCTACCTGTTCTGCGTGTACGCTGCCGTCTCCCTGTTCATGATGCCGGGTCGCAGCCGGGATCTGCAGATGGGCCTCGGTTCGTTGACCCCGTCGTCCCTGCCCCCGAAGCTCCTCGATACGAGCGCCGTCATCGACGGTCGCTTCGTCGAACTCGCCCGCGCGGGTTTCCTGGACGGCTCGCTTCGTGTGCCGCGCTTCGTCCTCATGGAGCTCCAGACCCTCGCCGACTCCATGGACGAGACCAAGCGCGCACGTGGGCGCCGAGGGCTCGATCTGCTGACCGCTCTTGCTTCCGCCGAGCCTGGGGTGCACGTCATCGAAGCGGACTTCCCCGACGTTCCGACGGTTGACGCCAAGTTGATACGGCTCGCGCGCACGAGCGGCGGCGCGATCATCACCGTGGACCATAACCTGACCAAGGTGGCGCGCGTGGAGGGCGTCGGTGTTCTGAACGTCAATGAGGCCGCACAGGCGATGCGTCCCGTTCTGTTGCCGGGTGACGGCGTGCATGTCGCCATCACGCGGGAAGGCAAGGAGCCCGGGCAGGGTGTGGGCTACCTTGAGGACGGCACGATGGTGGTCGTGCAGGGCGCCGCGGGAAGCGTGGGCTCCGAGATCGACGCCGAAGTGACATCGGTCCTCCAGACGTCGGCCGGCCGCATGGTCTTCGCCCGTCCCGACATCAGCGCGTGAACGTCGCGATCCTCGTCGCGGGCGGGACGGGCGAGCGACTCGGCGTCGCTGGCGGCAAACAGCTGGCCGGCGTTGCGGGGCGGCCGTTGCTGTCGTTCACAGCCGCGGCTTTGGCTGCTGCGGAGCTGATCGACCGGGTCGTCCTCGTCGCGCATCCCGATCGGGTCGATGAGTACGCCGACATCGTGCGGGACGCGCTCGACCGGACACCGCTACACGCGGCGGTCGCCGGCGGTGAGACCCGGTCGGCGTCAGTACGGGCGGGGCTGGCCGCGCTTCCCGGGCCGACCTCGATCGTCGTGATTCACGACGGTGCCCGGCCACTGATCGACGGTTCCATGATCGACGCCGCGGTCGAGGCGCTCGAGGTTGATCAGAGGCTCGACGGGGTGGTCGTCGGTCACCCCTGTTACGACACGCTCAAGATCGTGACCGCGGACGCGCTCGTCGTCGGCACTGCTGACCGGAGCGTGTTCTGGCTCGCGCAGACACCGCAGGTGTTCCGCCCCCAGGCGCTCCGCGAAGCGTACGAGCGGTCGCGGGAGCTCGGATACGAAGGGACCGACGACGCGTCGCTCGTCGAGCGCGCCGGCGGACGGGTACGGATGATCGCCGGCCCGCGGACGAATCTCAAGGTGACGGTTCCCGAGGACCTGGCCGTTCTGGACGCCGTGCTCGCGGCGCGGGGCGGGGGAGTGACGTCATGACCGGCCTGCGCATCGGTCTCGGCTACGACGTGCACGCGTTCGCGTACGGGCGCGATCTCGTACTCGGGGGCGTGACGATCCCGCACCCGCAGGGCCTGGCCGGACACTCGGACGCTGACGTCCTCACGCACGCCGTGATGGATGCGATACTCGGCGCGCTGCGGCAGGGAGACATCGGGGGGCTGTTCCCCGACACAGACCCCGCGCATGCCGGAGCTCGGAGCGTCGACCTTCTGCGTGAGGTGGCCGAACTCGCGCGACGGTGCGGCTACGGGATCGTCGACGTGGACACGGTTCTTGTGCTGGAGCGTCCGAGGATCGCGCCGCATCGTTATGCGATGCGGGCGGCTCTTGCCGAAGCGTGCGGGATCCCTATCGACAGTGTCGGAGTCAAGGCCACGACGACCGAGGGCCTCGGTTTCGCGGGTCGTGAGGAGGGCGTCGCCGCGCAGGCGGTCGTACTGCTCGAAGAGGCCGTGCGCTGAGTCCCCGGCGCGATCGATCGCGCGCGGTTCGGCCGGTTGACACTGCTCGGCGCCGGACGCGATAGTGATTCGACCGTGCGGGGACGCGCTGATGAGGAGAGGCCGCGAGCGGATGCTGAAACGGTTGCGCGCTGATATCGCCGCGGT
This sequence comes from uncultured Coriobacteriaceae bacterium, assembly GCA_964472485.1. Lineage (GTDB taxonomy): Bacteria > Actinomycetota > Coriobacteriia > Anaerosomatales > Anaerosomataceae > CAYYLR01. Next base: position 8,001 of record CAYYLR010000036.1, on the reverse strand, counting down.
CAAGGATCGCGACCCGGCGTGCACGTCCACGTGGTCGGCGATCACGAACTATCCCGGCCTGTGGGCGGTGTGGTGGCATCGTGTCGACCATCGTCTGCACAGGGCGGGGCTCGTGTGGCTCGCCCGGTGGCTGTCCCAACGCGTTCGCGGAGCCACCGGGATCGAGATCCATCCCGGGGCGACCATCGGCGACCGCTTCTTCATCGACCACGGCATGGGTGTCGTCATCGGCGAGACGACGATCATCGGTGACGACGTCACGCTCTATCAGGGCGTCACTCTCGGCGGTACCGGCAAGGAGCACGGGAAGCGCCACCCCACGATCGAGGACTTCGTCGTCGTCGGCGTCGGCGCGACGGTCCTCGGCAATATCGTCGTCGGACATGGCTCCCGGGTGGGTGCGGGAGCGGTCGTTGTCAAGGACGTTCCGCCGCGCAGCACGGTCGTCGGCGTCCCGGGCCGGGTCGTCGTTCGCGAAGGCCAGCGGGTCGACGTGATCGACCTGCACCACGAGGATCTGCCCGAC
>CAYYLR010000036.1:0-7465 GCA_964472485.1 uncultured Coriobacteriaceae bacterium | reverse complement strand
GCCAAGGGCGGCTCTGACGTCCGCCTGACCCTCCCCGCGCGGCCCGAGAACGTCGCCGTGGTCCGGCACGTCCTGGGCGCCTTCGCGGAGGCGCTGCAGCTGCCCGACCCCGTGATCGAGATGTACCGCGCGATGCAGCGCAGGATCGACATGCTCGAATCGCGGGTCGTGAAGGCGACCGGTGCGGGCGCGTCCGTGCCCGGATGTCAGGAAGGCGAAGACGATGACGATTCGCGTCTATAACACGCTCACCCGCTCCCGTGAGGACTTCGTGACGCGCGATGACGGCCGTGTCTCGATGTACGTCTGCGGACCGACCGTCTACAACCACATCCACATCGGCAACGCGCGCACGTTCCTCACCTTCGATGTGATCAGGCGCTATCTCACCTACCGCGGCTATGACGTGGTCTTCGTCCAGAACGTGACCGACGTGGATGACAAGATCATCGCGCGGGCGGCCGAAGAGAGACGGACCTCCGCCGAGGTCGCGCACGACTACACGCTCGCGTTCCGCGAAGCGATGGACGCCCTTGGTGTCGAGCGACCGACCTCGCAGCCGAAAGCGACTGAGACCATCCCGCAGATGATCGCCATGGTTCAACGCCTCGTCGCATCCGGTCACGCGTACGCCGTCGACGGCGATGTGTATTTCGCCGTCAGAAGCTTCCCGGGCTACGGCAAGCTGTCCGGGCGGGACATCGACGAGCTGGAGAGCGGCGCCCGTGTCGACGTCGACGAGCGAAAGCGCGACCCGCTCGATTTCGCCCTGTGGAAGGCCGCGAAGCCCGGGGAGCCCCGCTGGCCGAGTCCGTGGAGCGAAGGTCGGCCCGGCTGGCACCTCGAGTGTTCGGTGATGTCCGAGCTCGAGCTCGGCGTGACCTTCGACATCCACGGCGGGGCGAGCGACCTCATCTTCCCGCACCACGAGAACGAGATCGCGCAGTCCGAGGCCGCGACCGGCCACCAGTTCGCCCGGTACTGGCTGCACGGCGGGCTGCTCCAGGTGAACGCCGAGAAGATGAGCAAGTCGCTCGGCAACTTCATGCTGCTCAAGGAGGTGCTCGAGCGCTATCCCGCGCCTGTCGTGCGGCTGCTCATGCTGCAGTCGCACTACCGCAGCCCGCTGGACTTCTCGACAGACCGCTTGGACGAGGCCTCGCGCGCCTACGAGCGGCTCGTCACACCGCTTCGCAATCTCGAGTGGGCCAAGCGCAACCGTCCGGTCACGCCGCCGCTGCCGGCTACCGATGAGGCGATCGAGGGTCTCGAGCGCATTCCCGAGGCGACGCGCTCGGCCTTCGTCGAGGCGATGGCCGACGATTTCAACACCGCCGGGGCGCTCGCGGCTCTTTTCGATCTCGTGCGGGTCCTGAACGGTTTTCTCGAGGTCCACGGCATCGGTGACAACGCCCGATACGCCGGGCGCCTCGAGGCGGCGGCAGCGACGCTCACCGAGCTTCTCGGCGTCTTCGGGGTGACGGTGCGGCCGCAGGCGGGGAGCGGATCGGAGTATCCGCCCGCCGTTCTTGCCCTCGCGCGAGATCTGTCGGGGTATGCGGGCTCCGACGTTCGTGCGGCCGTCGACGCCTTGCTCGCGGCCCGCGCGGCGGCCCGCGCGGAGCGCAACTGGACCGCGGCCGATGCCGTTCGGGACGGCCTGGCGCGGCTCGGCCTCGCCATCGAGGACACCCCGGCGGGCGCGCGGGTCGTCTTCCGGCCGAGCGGCTGACGGCGTGGGCGCCGATCTGATCGAAGGCCGCAACGCCGTCCTTGAAGCTTTCAAGTCCGGTGTGCGCATCGCTCGCGTACGTATCGCGGCGGGCGCGGGAAGCCACCCCACGCTCAGCGAGATCGTCGAGCGAGCGAAGGCGGCGGACGTCCCGGTCGTGACGGTCGCGCGCGGCGAACTCGACGCCGTGAGCTCCCGTGGTGCGCATCAGGGTGTCATCGCGGAGGCCGCCCCGTTCGCGTACGCTGAGCTCGCCGGCATGATCGCTCGTGCCGATGGCGCCGAGCGTGTGCTGCTCGTCGTCCTCGATCACGTCACCGACCCGGGCAACCTCGGCGCGATCGTTCGATCCGTCGAGGTCGTCGGCGGTGCCGGTGTCGTTATCCCGCGTGACCGGGCCGCCGGCGTGGGGCCCGTGGTCCACAAGTCATCGGCCGGCGCGACCGCGCACCTGCCGATCGCGCGGGTGACCAACATCGCTCGCGCTCTCGAGGAGCTGAAGACCGCGGGGTTTTGGGTCTCCGGTGCGGACGAGCGCGCGTCACAGGACCTTTGGTCTGCGCCTCTCGACGGGCGGATCGCTCTCGTCATGGGAGCGGAGGGCTCAGGGCTGGCGCGGCTCACGCGCGAGCGGTGTGACTTCCTGGTCTCCATCCCGGTGCGCGGCTCGGTCACATCGCTCAACGTCGCTCAGGCCGCGACCGTCCTCGCCTTCGAATGGCTGCGACGGGGCGCCTGAGGTGGACCGCGTCATCGTTGACGGCTACAACCTGCTGCACGCTGATGTCCGTTACTCGGCCCTGGCTGGCTCGGATATCGATGCCGCCCGCACTCGGCTCGTCGGCGATCTGGCGGGCTTCGCGCAAAACGGGTCGCGGGTGATCGTCGTCTTCGACGGGGGCGGGAATCCCGGGTCGGACGGCTCGCCCCACCAACTCGGCCGGCTGACGGTCATCTTCTCTCCGTCGGGACAGGCCGCTGATGCGGTCATCGAGGGACTGGCGGTCCGCTTCCGTGAACGGGGGGAGCCCGTCCTCGTGGTCACCTCCGACTCCGTCGTGCGGGCCACGGTGCGCTCGGGCTCGGTCTCGGTGCGCTCCGCCGAAGCCTTCGCGGCCGAACTCGCGGACGCGCGGGCCGAAGCGCGTGACGTCGTTGGCGGATCCAGGCGGATCCCGCTGACGGAGCGCCTGCCTGACGAGATTCGCGAGACGCTGCAGCGGTGGTCGCGGGGGTGAGGGTGTCGGCGCCGGGCTTCACGTCCGAGTGATCGATCAGTGGGAGACCTTCGCCGTCTGCCGGGGCCTGCTGGGCTCGCTCTCCACATCCGAGGTCGACGTGATGCGTCACTGCATGGCGGGGAGGTCGTACATCGATATGGCCGAACGGCTCGGCCGATCGAGAACGGCGGTCGACAACGCCCTGCAGCGCATCAAGCACAAGGCGGGACTCCAGGTGACGGCCTGCCACGACGCGTGAACGATGCCTGAAGGCTGGCGACGTCACCGTGCCATGCATACAATGGTGCGGCCGCCGGCGTAGCTCAACGGCAGAGCAATCGCCTTGTAAGCGATAGGTTGTGGGTTCGACTCCCTCCGCCGGCTCCATCACGTCCCCACAGCCGGGCGGCGCGGCCGACCGTCAGCTCGCCCGGATCTCCTGCGGTTCCATCCCGCCGCGCCAGAGCACCTCCGTGACCGGCACGGGTTCGGCGATGTTCTTGAGTTTGAACTCACCGTGCTCCGCGAGCGATGCGCCCCGCGCGTCCGCGGGTTTCGGGACCCCCGCAATCATGATCCTACCGCCGTCGGCAAGGTCCATGACGCGGGCGGCGAGGTTGAGCGCCTGGCCGAGGAACGGGCGGCCCCCTGCGTCGAGCACCACCTCGCCTTCGGCGACTCCGACGCGGATGGCGAGTTCAGGCTCGCCTTCCCGGGCCGCCGTGAGAAGCGACGACTGCATGGCCACGGCCGCCGAGATCGCGTCGGCTGTGGAGCTGAACGACGCGACCAGTCCGTCGCCGCCGGTCGGCATGCCGGCTCCCTTGTGCGCCGCGATCACCGGGAGGAGCAGATCCCGATGCCGCTGCACGAGCTTGGCCGAGGCCAAGCTGCCCATCGCCTCGGCTATCGAGGAGAACGATTTCATGTCACTGATGAGCACCACCGCACGCGCGGTGTGCCGGGCCGCGAGCCGGTCCTCGGCGGCGGCGATCGTTCGGAGCAGGTCGTCCACGTCAGCGGCGTCCGCGTCGGCGGGGACGGGCGCCGCTTTCGGCAGCGGCCTGGCGGGGAACAGCCACTCCCCGAGGGCGATCACCGTCATCGCCACCGGCGCGGACACCAGTGCCGATGAGAGGAAGACGCCGGTGGTGACCGGTCCGCCGAGCGCCAGATCCGCGATGAGGCTCCCGGCCGCGATCACTACCACGCCCGCGCCTGCCCACGCCACTGAGGCGAGGCGGGTCGCCGCATCGCGTGCCGCGCCGCCGAGAACGGCGCCGAGTGCCCAGACCGTCGGCTGCACGAGGAGCAGTCCGACGTCTGACGCCGAACGGACGGCGGCCGCGATCCGCTGAGGATCAGCGGTCGCGATGGCGTCACGCAGCCACGCAAGGGTGAACGCGCCCTCAGCGGGACCCTCCGCCAGCAGACCAGGCGCTGCGCCGCCGGTCGCGAGCGTGCCGAGCGACGGGGTGCCGAGCGCGAGGCCGATGCCCTCGAGCGTCAGCGCCGCGAGCACACCAGCGACCACTCCATGGGCGCGACCGATCAGATACCCGCCTATGACGACGAACGCCCACTCAGCATGCAGGCTGACGCCAAGAAGCGCGAGCGCAAAGGCGATGAAACCGGCCGCGCGGCCGAGTGCGAGGTACTGCGCGATCCCCAGGCCGGCGACAAGGAACACGAGGCCGGTCAGCAGGTCCATAGCGATCACCGGGAGGGCCACAAGCCCCACCGAGACGAACGCGGCCGAGGGCGGGGAGGCGAGTGCGAGCAACGCGATCGCGAGCGCAAGGACGGAGACGAGCCAGAGCGGGTAGAACCCTGGCATGAGGTTCAGCGCGAGGAAGGTGATGAGGGCCAGCAACGCTACGGACAGACCGCGAAGCGCGTTCACGTTCTCCCTGACGTAGATCGCCACGGCCGCTCCCTCCCGACGTCTGCCCGTCTCACGCTGGAGACGATTGTGCATCATCGAGCGCCGGGTCGCACGACGGCTTCCGCCAGGGTCCGGGAACCACTAGGATTGTGCGGTCGATGAGAGAAGGGGTCCGCATGGACAGTGCAGCGTTCCTCGCCCGCGTTCCGATCTTCGAGAGCTGCTCTGCGGATGAGATCGAGAGCCTCGCGGCCGTCGCACGGGAGCAGGAATACGTGCCGGGGCAGATCATCGTCACGCAAGGTACTCCGGGACAGGCCTTCTACCTGATCACGGCCGGGACGGTGAGTATCGAGCGCGACGGGGCCGCACTCGGCACTTTCGGGCCCGGTGACTTCTTCGGCGAGATGTCGCTTCTGGACAACGCGCCGCGCTCGGCGACGATACGCGCGCTCGACGCCACCCGCTGCCTCATGGTGTCGAGCTGGGACTTCAAGGCGCTCCTCGAGCGCACTCCATCGATCGCGATCAAGCTGCTCGAAGTGCTGAGCCGCAGACTGCGCGTGGCCGACGAACGTCTGACGCGCTGACGCGAGCGAGGAAGGAGCGCCGCGCATGGGACCGACCGGGAGCGCACTGCTGCATGAGGTTGCCAAACGCGTCCTTGCGCGTTACCTGCGTCAGGCGGGGGCGGCCGACATCGTCGTCAGCAGGGCGCTTCGCGACGAGTCGCACGGTATCGACCTGCGCTTCCGTCAGGCGGGCCGGATGGTGACCGCAAAAGTGAAGGCGGATTCGTACTTCGGCACCGATCCGCACAAGGTCGCCAACCGGGAGCTGCCGTTCTACCGTCAGCACACGCGCAGCTATGGATTGGAATCGCTCTCAGACACGCGCACGCGCGAGCCGGGCTGGATCGACGCGTCGCCTGCTGACGAGGTGCTCTACTACCGCCTCGCGATCACACAGACGGAGGCGGAGATTCAGGCGCTGCTCGCAGGGCCGGAGCAGGTCTTCTTCTCCGAGCTGGCGGTCGAGCGGGACGAACTCAGGATCATCCCGCTCCCGGCGCTCAGGGCATGGTTCGCCGAGGCCCAGCACCGGTACATGCCGCGGCCGGTGGTCACCGACGGCCGGCCGGCCTGGTATCGCATCGTGCCTGAAGCCGACGTCGACGCGGAGGTGCGGGGGTTGCGCGTTGTCGGGGCTGTGTTCGGCAAGCTCCGCTTCGTATAGCGGTCACGGAGCGGTGCGGAGTAGATACGCCCGGCACCGTTGTCGTCGTTGACACTGTTTCGCGCGATACAGTAGTATTCCTAACGCCTGTCGCCAGGCAGCAACTTGAAAACGTGATAGAGCACGGCTTTTTTATTGTGGGGGTGTGCCCGAGTGGCTAAAGGGGACGGGCTGTAAACCCGTTGGCTACGCCTACCCTGGTTCGAATCCAGGCGCCCCCACCACGCGACATGTCCCGCGAGCCGGAGGTTCGCGTTCTTGCCCACATAGCTCAGTCGGCAGAGCACTTCCTTGGTAAGGAAGAGGTCACCGGTTCAAGTCCGGTTGTGGGCTCCACGCGTTGTCGCGCCGGCCGCCTGGCCGGCTCGAGGCGGCGTAGCTCAGTTGGTTAGAGCACACGGTTCATACCCGTGTTGTCACTGGTTCGAGTCCAGTCGCCGCTACCAGGCACCTGACGGAGGCGCGCTCGCGCCACGTTCGCACGCATATGCGTCATGCAGCACTGTCACCGCCGCTTGCCGACGGTGCGCAGGCCGGAGGCGGGGATCCCCCGCGGCCGGCAAGGTCACCAGGGATCCCGAGAAGGAGGAGACTCAATGGCGAAGAAGAAGTTCGAGCGCACCAAGCCGCACATGAACGTCGGCACCATCGGTCACGTCGACCACGGCAAGACGACCCTCACCGCGGCCATCACGAAGACCCAGGCCGAGAAGGGCATGGCCGACTTCACTCCGTTCGACCAGATCGACAAGGCTCCCGAGGAGCGCGAGCGCGGCATCACCATCGCCATCGCGCACGTCGAGTACCAGACCGAGAACCGTCACTACGCGCATGTCGACTGCCCCGGCCACGCCGACTACGTGAAGAACATGATCACCGGTGCGGCCCAGATGGATGGCGCAATCCTCGTCATCGCCGCCACGGACGGCCCCATGGCCCAGACTCGCGAGCATATCCTGCTCGCCCGCCAGGTAGGCGTCCCCTACATCGTCGTCTTCCTGAACAAGTGCGACATGGTCGACGATCCGGAGCTCATCGAGCTCGTAGAGATGGAGGTCCGTGACCTGCTCTCCGAGTACGAGTTCCCCGGCGACGACACGCCGATCGTTCAGGGCTCTGCCCTCAAGGCGCTCGAGGGCGACGAGGCGTGGGTCGGCAAGATCGACGAGCTGCTCGAGGCCGTGGACAGCTACATCCCGATGCCCGAGCGCGAGATCGACAAGCCGTTCCTGATGGCCATCGAGGACGTCTTCACGATCACCGGCCGCGGTACCGTTGCCACCGGCCGTGTTGAGCGCGGCGTCGTGCGCGTGAGCGATGACGTCGAGATCGTCGGTATCCACGAGGAGACCAAGAAGACGGTCGTCACCGGCGTCGAGATGTTCCGCAAGC
>CAYYLR010000035.1:0-14481 GCA_964472485.1 uncultured Coriobacteriaceae bacterium | reverse complement strand
GCGGGGCCGGTGACGAATGGACGCTGTCCGAGAACCGCCGCGCGTTCGAGGACTACTTCGGCCGCGACATCATCCGTGGCTTCATCGAGCAGCCGTTCAAGGCGACGGAGACCGTCGGCCACTTCGACGTCTTCGCGAACATCAAGGGCGGTGGCCTGTCGGGTCAGGCGGGTGCCCTTCGGCACGCCATCGCTCGCGCGCTGCTCGAGGCGGGCGATGACTACCGTGGAGAGCTCAAGCGCGCCGGTCTGCTGCGTCGGGACCCGCGTATGGTCGAGCGCAAGAAGTACGGCCTCAAGAAGGCCCGCAAGCGCCCGCAGTTCTCGAAGCGCTAGCCGACGGGGACCGGGGGTTCGCTCCGGGAACCGAGTCGACATCACATCAGACACCCCCGCTGTCGGAATCGACGGCGGGGGTGTTCTTCGTTCCGGGTGCGGCGCATGATGCGCCGAGGCCGCGCGCCCTACAGGACCGTCACGCTCTTTGCCAGGTTGCGCGGCTTGTCCACGTCGCACCCCCGCGCGCACGCGAGGTGGTACGCGAACAGCTGCATCGGGACGCTCGCCAGGATCGGATTCAGCTCCTCGACGGTCTTCGGCAGGAAGATGACGTCATCGGCGGACTGGGAGATCTGCTCGTCACCCTCGGTGGCGAGGGCGATGATCGGACCCTTCCGGGCGCGGATCATCGCCAGATTGGCCATGGTCTTGTCGTACATCATGTCCTGAGGCACGAGGAAGACCGTGGGCGTCTTCTCGTCGATCAGCGCGATGGGACCGTGCTTCATCTCGGCGGCAGAGTACCCCTCGGCGTGGATGTAGGAGATCTCCTTGAGCTTGAGGGCGCCCTCGAGCGCGGTCGGGTACGAGTAGCCCCGGCCGAGGAAGAAGAAGTCCTCGGCGTCGGCGTACTTGAGCGCAAGGTCCTTAATCGCGTCACTGTGGGCCAGGATTCCCTCGATCTGCGCGGGCAGCGCCTCGAGGGCTTTGAACAGTTCAAGCGCGCGGCCTGCCGAGAGCATGCGCATCCTGCCGAGGTGGATAGCGAGCAACGTGAGGACCGCCAGTGTGGCGATGAACGCCTTGGTCGAGGCGACGCCGATCTCGGGGCCGGCATGCATGTAGATGCCACCGTCCGCTTCCCGGGCGATGGTGCTGCCCACGACGTTCACGATCGCGAGCGCCTTGTGGCCACGGCGTTTCGCCTCTCGGAGCGCCATGAGCGTGTCGGCGGTCTCCCCTGACTGCGAGATGACGAGTACGAGGGTGTCCCTCCGCACCGGGGCCATCCGGTAGCAGAACTCATGTGCGTACTCGACTTCGACCGGGATGTGCGAGAGGCCCTCGATGAGGTACTCGCCGATGAGCGCCGCGTGCCAGCTGGTGCCGCTCGCGGCGATGATGATGCGCTGTACGCCGCGCAGCTCGGCCGGGGTCATGTTGAGCCCGCCGAAGATGGCCGTCGCCTCGTCGCGATCGACGCGGCCCCGGAGCGTGTTCTCCACAGTGCGCGGCTGCTCGTGGATCTCCTTGAGCATGAAGTGCTCGAACTCACCGCGCTGCGAGTCTTCGGCGTCGAACTCGAGCTTGCTGATCTGCACGGTCGCGGTATCAGCGCCGAGACTGACGACGTCGAACCGGTCGCGGGTGAGGGTCGCCACATCGTAGTCGCTCAGGAAGACCACGCTTCGCGTGTGCGCGACGATGGCATTGGCGTCGCTCGTGAGGAAGTGCTCTCCCTCGCCGATGCCGATGATCAGCGGCGAGCCGCGCCGTGCTCCGATCATCACGCCGGGATGGTCGCTGCAGACCACCGCGATGCCATAGGTGCCGATCACATCGCGAAGCGCGTCGCAGACCGCCTCGGTGAGCGCTGACGGCTCGTTCGACTCGGCGCGACGGCGGTCGTAGCACTCCCCGATCATATGCGCCAGCACCTCGGTGTCGGTGCTCGACCGGAACTCGTGTCCCCACTTCAGCAGCCGGTTCCTGATCTGGTCGTAGTTCTCGATGACCCCGTTATGCACCACGGCGATCCGGCCCGCCGCGTCGAGATGCGGATGGGAGTTCACGTCCGACGGCGCGCCGTGCGTGGCCCAGCGGGTGTGTGCGATGCCGATGGTGCCGTCGATCGGATCGGCGGCTAGTTCGCGGGCGATGCCCTCGTCAATCTTGCCCATCTTCTTGCGCACAAGCATCCGGCCGTCATCGAGCACGGCCACCCCCGCGCTGTCGTAGCCACGGTACTCGAGCCGACGCAGTCCTTCGAGGAGGATCGGCGATGCCGGTTCGCTCCCCACGTATCCGATGATCCCACACATGTGATGCTGTCCGTTCTGTCGGGATGTCGGGTTCTAGCGCTCGCCCCGCCGGTCGATCAGCTCGTATCCCTTGGCTTCGACGTCGGCGCGGCGGGCGAGGACATCGGCCGCGGCTGCCTCGTCGAGCACGTAGACCATCGTGCCTCCGTGCGTGGAGAAGCGCTGTCCGTAGCTGATCGGGACGTCCGGCGTCACATCGCCGAGGATCGCCTCGGCCACCGGACCGGTCTTGCGGGCACCGTTGGCAACGAGTACGACGGTCTGCGCCTCATAGACGAGCTCCGCCCCCATCGAGATCGCGTAGCGGGGACTGTCCTCGATCGACGCGAAGTGCCCGTCGGCCACCGCGTTGCCGACGGTGTTGTCGTCGAGCCTGACGAGCAACATCCGGTTGCCGGCGAACGGGATACCGCTTTCATGGAACGCGACGTGGCCGCGGCCGCCCACGCCCACGATGTGCAGGTCGATCCCGCCGGAGCGCCGGATCTTGGCGTCGTACGCGTCAAGGATGTTGTCCCGGATCCAGCCGAGCGGCCCGTCGGCGTCCCGGCCGATCACGACGGCCTTGCCCTGGTCGGTGCCGTGCAACTCATACTCGCCGGATCCGCTTCTGAGCGCTTCGACGAGCTCGGCCTGGTCGATGAGCGTGCCCCACGGCACGTTCGTCTCGGCGAACGGACGCTCGAGGAGGCCGAAGAACTCACGGATCATGAAGTACGTGTACGACTCCGGGTGCAGCGCCCGCTGCTGAGCGTTCTCACCGGGCAGACCGACGTACTCATCGAGGTTGAAGCTGCGCACTCGGGTGGCGTCGATGACGCCAGCGTTGAACGCTCTGGCCAGATTCTTGTACAGACCGGTCGGGGAGTTGCCGGTGGCCAGGCCGAGGACGTACTCGTCCTTCGCCGCCTGCTTCTCCGCGATGTCCGCCTGTACGATCTCCGCGGCGACCCCGCTCATCTGCTCGAAGTCGCGCGTGACATGGATGATGAATGACACGAGCCGCCTCCTATCCGATCGCGGTTCTGACAACGTCGGCGAGGCGCGCCGCGTACGCTTCCGTGGCTTCGACCGTCGGACCTTCGACCATCACGCGGCACATGTTCTGGGTGCCCGAGTACCGGACGAGGACGCGCCCCTGGTCGCCAAGCTCGGCCTCGACGTGCGCGATCGCTTCGACGATCGCGGGGACGGTCGAGACCTCGGGCTTGCTCCGCACATCGACGTTGATGAGCTTCTGCGGGAAGACGTCCATGAGTGTCGCGAGCTCGGAGAGCGGCTTGCCGGAGGTGAGCATCGCCGCGATGAGCTGCAGGGCGGTCAGGATGCCATCGCCGGTCGTGTGGTGGTCGAGGAAGATCATGTGCCCCGACTCCTCGCCGCCGATGACGCCGCCGAGGCGCTGCATATCCTCGAGCACGTAGCGGTCGCCGACCTTGGCCGCGTGGTTCGTGAACCCGTATCGCTTGGCCGCCACGGTGAGGCCCATGTTGCTCATGATCGTCGACACGATGAGGTCGTTCTTGAGTCGGCCCTGATCCTTGAGCATCTTGGCGCAGATGATCAGGATCTGGTCCCCGGTGATCTCGTTGCCCTTCTCGTCGACCGCGATGAGCCGGTCTCCGTCACCGTCGAACGCCAGACCAATCGCGGCGCCGCTCTCGAGCACGGCCTTCTTGAGATCGTCGGTGTGCTGGGAACCGCAGTTCTCATTGATGTTCAGCCCGTTCGGTTCGTTGTGGATGACCCTGATGTCGGCGCCGAGCTCGGTGAAGGCCTCTGGCGCGACGCGGTATGTGGCACCGTTGGCGGTGTCCAGCACGATCTTCATGCCCTCCATCGACAGCGAGCGCGGGAATGTGTTCTTGAGGAACACGATGTAGCGCCCCGCCGCGTCCTCGAGCCGGTAGGCTCGACCCATGTCGTGAGGCGGCGGCACCATCTCCGGGAGCTTGCCCCCGAGCATGAGATCCTCGATCTGCGCTTCCTGCTCGTCGGAGAGCTTGAACCCGGTGCCGGCGAAGATCTTGATGCCGTTGTCCTGGTAGGGGTTGTGCGAGGCCGAGATCACGACGCCGGCGTCGGCGCGCATGCTCTCGGTCATGAAAGCGATGCCCGGCGTCGGCAGCACGCCGACAAGGTACGGCACGCCGCCCATCGAGGTCACGCCGGACTCGAGCGCGCTCTCGAGCATGTAACCCGAGAGCCGCGTGTCCTTGCCGATGACCACGCGCGTGGTGTGGTGGGATTTCGCGAGGACCTTCACCACCGCCTGCCCGACGGCGAACGCCGTCATCGCATCCAGCGGATACCGGTTGGCCTCTCCTCTGATCCCGTCGGTGCCGAACAGCATTCCCATGGTTGCTCCTTCCGAATACCCTAGCGCCGCTCGTCGAGCAGGCGCATCGACGGCAGCTCCTCGCTGGCCCGTGCGCGCAACGTGTCGACGATCGCTTGCAGCCACTGTGTCCCCACGGCGCGAACCTCAGTCGCTAGGCCCTGTATCGCCTGTGTGTACCCGGCACCGGCGTCCGCGGCCGCGGACGCGGTGAGCGCATCGCGGAACGCGGTTCCGTCCGGCAGTTCGCAGCCGCCGGTGAACAGCGCGCAGACCCCTTCGGCCCGCTCCCGGAACTCACGACCGGCGGGGTCATGGTCCCGGACTTTGCCCGCCATGGCGAGCAAGCGCTTGATGCGCTCCTTCTTCGCCGCGGCGAGCATCTCGAGCGCGCCTTCGTAGACGAGCGGCCCGAGTTCCTGGGTGGCGAAGAACGGCTGCCTCACCTCTACGTACCATCGCTCGAGCGCGACCAGGTTCGCCAGGTAGGCGACGTTGTTGCGGACGATGCGCTCGAGTCTGCGGTAGCTGTACGGCTGGTGTTCGCGGTCGAAGCCGGGGGGCTGGACGGCGACGATCCGGCCGTCGTCGGGCACATCGTCGCGCAGCACCGAACCCGCGGCGACGACCGTGCCGTAGCCGACTCTGACCGGCCCGACGGCGCCGCCCTGCCCGCCGAGGAAGATCGGCGGCTGATCGAGCATCACGCCTCGCGGCACATCACCGAAGAGCGAGGCGGTGGTCTTGTCCCCGTCCGGCGTGTAGTTGAAGTGTATGTACGAGCTGCCGACCTCGCTGTGGTCCTTACGGCTCGTCCCCCCCGCCATCAGGCAGTCGCAGAAGTTGATGAGGCTGCCGAGTGTGACGAAGGGGAGGAGGATGGTCTGCTTGAGACCGACGCAGTGAGCGCCGTTGGCCTCCTCTTCGAGGAGGCAGCCCTCCCGCACCTGGGCGCCGAGACCCATGTTCACCTTCTCAAGGAAGACCGAGTCCTTGAAGTAGCCGCCCTTGAGGTCGACCGCCGGTCCGAGGCGGCAGTCCACGAGCGTCACCGGCGCCTCGGCGCCGAGGCGACAGCCGGCCGAGATGACGACCTTCGACCCGTGTATGCGGCAGCCCGGATGAATCACCACGTCCTCGCCTGAGACGCGGTCGACATCCACGTCGTCGCCGATGTCCAGGCTCAGCGGGTTCGGGATCGACACCCCCTTCTCGACAAGGCGGAGCACCTTCTCATAGCCTCGGGGTTGCAGGTCCATCGAGTCTCCTCGCGCTGTCGCAGTGGACGTCTCCGGGGCGGCTGTGGGCGCACCATGCCCGGGAGTCTGCGCAACCGTCGCGCAGCGTGGGGCGCGTGTCAAGAACCGCGGCGCCCCTGACAACGTCCCGTCAACCGGCTTCCGCGCGTGTGAGCGGGCGTGTAAGGTTGTGCGCACGGAGGCAGGGGCCCGCGACCATGGAGTCTGACGTGCCGGAGGAACCACTGACTATCACCGGTCTCGGCGTCGACCTCGTCGAGATCGAGCGCATGCGCCAGGCGATCGCCCGGCGCCCTCGTATCCTCGACCGGCTGTTCTCTGACGAGGAGCGCTCGTACTGTCAGGCCCGCAACAAGCCTGAGATCCACTACGCCATGCGGTTCGCGGCCAAGGAAGCGGTGCTCAAGGCGCTCGGGACCGGGTTCGCCGGTATGCGCTTCCGCGACGTCGAGGTGGTTCGTGATGAGCGCGGCCGGCCGTACCCGCGCTTGTCCGGTCGCGCCGCGGAGGTGGCGGAGGCGGCCGGTGTGGTCGAGATGCACCTGTCGCTCAGCTTCACGCATACGAACGCCGTCGCGTCCGCGGTCGCGATCACGGCGGCCATGCGACCGCGCCGGGAGCCCGAACCGCTGTCGCCGCATCAGAAGCTCGCCGCGTCGTTCAAGGACATCCGCGCTGTGCTCGACGAGGTGGGGAACGAACCTGGGTGACGGATGACCGACCCGCAAGGGGCCGTGCGGCATGCGCGACCCCTTCGAACGTCAGGAGAGCATCATGCGCTACGCGCTGACGTCGGCACAGATGCGCACCGCCGAGGAGCGCGCCGTCGCCGACGGCATCGTGACGGTCGCCGAGTTGATGAGCCGCGCGGGCCGAGCGGTCTGCGCGGAGGTCGGGCGACGGGTTCCCGAGGGCGTGGCGGCGGTGTTGTGCGGCCCGGGCAACAACGGCGGCGACGGTTGGGTCACTGCCGCGGCGCTGGCGCTTGACGGGCGCGCCGTGACCGTGGTCAGCGGCATCGCTCCGGGAGCCGCGACGGGGGACGCGGCACGCGACGCGGCTGTCCGGGCGGTAGAGGCGGGAGTACGCTGGGTAGGGATCGATGACACCGACGCGGTCGGCCGCGTGCTCGAGGACGCAGACGTCATCGTCGACGCGCTGTTCGGCCTCGGCTTCAACGGGTCGCCACGAGGCTCCTACGCTCACCTGATAGAGCAGCTCGGCGGCCATGGTGCGACGATCGTCTCGGTCGACGTCCCCTCAGGCGTCGACAGCGATACGGGAGCGGTCGCGGGACCCGCCGTGGACGCGGACGTGACGGTGAGCTTCACGGCGCACAAGCCCGGGTTGCTCATCCATCCGGGGGCCTCGCACGCCGGTGAAGTCGTGCTCGTCGACATCGGCGTGCCGCTCGGCCTGCCGTGCCAAGACGGCTATCTCGAGCTTCCAGAGGTCGCCGACCTCAGGCCATGGCTGCCGCTTCCCGCGGTGACGGACCACAAGGGCTCGCGCGGTCGGGTGGCGATCGTCGCCGGTTCAGCCGCCTACCCGGGGGCCGCCGTGCTCGCGGCACGTGGCGCGCTCTCACTCGGTCCTGGGTACGTGACGCTCGTGGTCCCGCAGAACGTCGCCGCGCTCGCGCACGCGGCGCTCCCGAACGTCATCGTTCGGGGCGTGCCCGAAGACGGTGACGGAGCGCTCGCCGACGCCGAGGCGGTCCTCGCGGCGGCCGCTGACGCTGATGCGGTGGTCGTCGGACCGGGCGTGACGACGGCCGCGGGACCGGTGCGGGTCGTCGGGGCGCTCATCGAGCGCGTATCCGTTCCGCTGCTCATCGACGCCGACGGGCTGAACGTGCTCGCATCCGACACGTCAGGACTGCACGCGCGGGTCCGGCCGACCGTGCTGACGCCGCATCCCGGGGAGATGGCGCGTATCGCGGGTACCGCGATCGCCGTGATCGAGGCCGATCGGATCGGGGCTGCGTCGGCTCTCAGCGGCGCGTGCCGTGCATGTGTGCTCAAGGGACCGCGGACCGTCATCGCCGGCGAGGGACGCATCGCGCTCGCTCTCGCGGGCACGCCCGCGCTCGCGCGTGCCGGGACGGGCG
Organism: uncultured Coriobacteriaceae bacterium; assembly: GCA_964472485.1. Taxonomy (GTDB): domain Bacteria; phylum Actinomycetota; class Coriobacteriia; order Anaerosomatales; family Anaerosomataceae; genus CAYYLR01. Next base: position 6,454 of record CAYYLR010000035.1, on the reverse strand, counting down.
ACGTGCTCGCGGGCATGATCGGCACGCTCCTGGCCCAGGGCCTGACGCCGTTCGAGGCGGCGGTGCTCGGCGCGCACCTCCACGGCTGGGCTGGCGAGCACGGCGCCGCTGAGCGGACCGCGGTGTGCCTGGACGCGACCGACGTGCCGAGCTTCGTCCCGGATGCTGTGCGCCGGCTGCTCGGCGGGTAGAATCGAGGCAACTGCTCCATCCGACGCGATGACGGAGGCACGATGGCCGAGCTGACCGCACGAGAGATCATGACCGCAGACCCGGTCGCCGTCGGCCCCGGCCTTTCGGTGACTGACGCCGCCAGACTGATGGTCGAGCGACGCATCGGCGCGCTGCCGGTCGTGGATGGCGGCCGTCTCATCGGAATCGTCACGGAGGGCGACCTGATCATGCGTGACGTGAAGGTGGAGTTCCCGACGTACCTCCACCTGCTTGACGGCTTCATCATGTACCCGCCGGCAACCGCGCGGTTCGAGGCGGAGCTCAAGAAGGCGGTCGGCGCGACGGTGGCCGACGTCATGACCGCCGATCCGGTCAGCGTCCCGGCCGATGCGCCGGTGTCGGATGTAGCGACGACGATGGTCGAGCGTGGTGTGAGCAGACTCCCGGTGCTCGACGGGGATCGGCTCGTTGGAATCGTCAGCAAGTCCGACCTCGTCCGGTCTCTCATCGCCGAGGACTGAGTCGATGACCTACCGCCGGTATGCCTGGGTCGAGGTCGACCTCGACGCGGTCGCCCGGAACGTCCGCACGCTCAAGGCGCTCACCCCGCCGGGCACGCGCTTCATGGCGGTCGTCAAGGCTGACGCCTACGGGCATGGCGCGCTTGACGTGGCGCGCACCGCGCTCTCAGCGGGGGCGGACCGCCTTGGCGTCGCGACCGTCGAGGAGGCCGTGGCGCTCCGTGACGCGGGCGTGACCGCACCGGTCCAGCTGCTGTCGGAGGCGCCGCCCAGCGCGGCCGAGGCGATCATCGAGCATCGGCTCACCCCGACCGTCGCCACGCGCGAGGGAGCGCTGGCGCTCAGCCGTGCCGCGACCGAGGCCGGCGTCACCCTCGGCTTCCACCTGAAGGTCGACACCGGGATGAACCGCATCGGCGTGCGCGCCGAGGACGCAGGCGACATGGTCGCGCTGCTCACCGCGTTGCCTGGTCTCGCGCTTGAGGGCGTGATGACCCATTTCGCGACCGCGGATGTGCCGGGCGACTGGGACTTCGAGCGGCAGATGGCCCGCTTCACGGCGGCGCTCGACGAGATCCGAACGAACGGCGGGCGCCCCGAGGTGGCGCACGCGGCCAACAGCGCCGCCACGATCCTCCATCCCGAGTCGCATTTCGGGATGGTCCGGTGTGGGATCGCCCTGTACGGTCTGCACCCCGCGCCGTCGACCTATGGACGCATCGATCTCGTCCCGGCGATGTCGGTGAGAGCCCGCGTCTCGTTCGTGAAGCGCATCGGCCTCGGCGAAGGCGTCAGTTACGGCCTGACGTGGCGGGCGGGCGGGCCGACGACGATCGCCACGCTGCCGGTCGGCTACGCCGACGGCGTCCACCGGGTGCTCTCGAACCGGATGGACGTGCTCATCGGGGGCAGGCGGTGCCGCCAGGTGGGCCGCGTCTGCATGGACCAGCTCATGGTCGAGGTGCCGGACGGACTGCGCGTCGAGGCCGGTGACGCGGCTGTGCTCGTCGGCGAGCAGGGTCATGAGCGCATCCCGCTCGACGAGATGGCCGAGTCGGCCGGGACGATCAACTACGAACTCGCGTGCTCGTTTGCGCTCCGCATGGAGCGCCGCCTGAAGCGCGGCTGATCGATACCCCGCGGAGGATGCTCGGCAGGAGTCGCCGCGCCACCGGAGGATCGACCGCGGGCGACCGTCGCACGCGGAGGGTCCGCATGCCGATGTCCTCGTCGCTGATGTCCCGGGGCTCCGACCCGACGTGACACGTCCCGTCCTTGAGTTCGCTGAGCGGGTGGCCTCTCCTGCGTGAGCGTCGTGCGCGTCCCGCGCCTCGGTTAGAATGTTCCCGTGCCGGCGGTAGGCGGCCTTCCATCCGAGAGGATCCAATGGAGTTCAGCGAGGTCATCGGCAAGCGCCGGAGCGTGCGTCACTTCAACACCAAGATGACCGTGAGCGACGGTGAGATCAGGGGGTTGCTCAACGTCGCGGTCACCGCGCCGTCAGCGGGCAACATCCAACCCTGGCGGTTCTATGTCGTCCGGACCGCTGACGCTCGTGAGCGACTGGCCGCCGCGCTCCACCAGCGGTGGGCCGCCGCGGCGCCGGTCGTCATCGTCGTGGCCGTCGACCCGCGGCCGTGCTCGGCCCGCTACGGTGATCGAGGGGAGTGCCTGTACGCACTCCAGGACACGGCCGCCGCCGTGCAGAACATCCTGCTCGCCGCGGTCGATCGCGGGCTGGCCTCATGCTGGATCGGCGCGTTCGACGAGAAGGCCGTCGCCGAGGCGGTCGGCATCGTCGCGCCAGTGACGCCGATCGCCGTGCTGCCGATCGGCTACTCCGCGGAGGCTGCCGGACGACCCGCCCGGCGCCCGATCGGCGAGGTCACGACATGGTTGTGAGACGTCAGCGGTGACCGCGACCGCGGCACCGGCGAGCGCCCTCCGGGCGCTCCGTGAGCGTATCGGGGACTGCCACCGGTGTCCGCTCGGCGACACCCGGACGACGCTCGTCTTCGGCGTCGGCAACCCCGAGGCCCGCTTGATGTTCGTCGGAGAGGCGCCCGGCAGGAATGAGGACCTGCGAGGTGAGCCGTTCGTGGGGGCCGCCGGCAAGCTGCTCGATGAGTTGCTCGGATCGATCGGACTCGCGCGGGGCGAGGTCTACATCGCGAACGTCCTCAAGTGCCGTCCGCCGGACAACCGCGATCCGCTTTCCGATGAGGTCGCGCGCTGCACGCCGTTCCTCCGCGAGCAGATCGAGATCATCGCCCCGGACGTCGTCGCGACGCTCGGCAACCACGCGACCCGGCACATCCTTGGGACGAACCGGCCGATCTCGGCGCTGCGGGGACGACTCTTCCACGCCGCCGGCCGGCCGGTGGTGCCGATCTTCCATCCCGCCGCGGCGCTCTACGACCGGTCGAAGCGCGCGGTGCTGACCGAGGACTTCCTCCGTCTGCGTGCGGTGCTCGAGCGGACGGCTCCCGCGGATCCGGGCGGGGGATCCCAGGGCGGCGCCGACGCTGATCGCGAGGGCGCGCAGCTCCCGCTGTTCGACGCGGCGGGCCGATGAGCGGCGTGATCGTCTCACGCGGCACCGCGGACACCGAGCGCGCCGGGGCGCTGCTTGCCGCGCTCGTCGAGCCCGGTGACGTCGTCGCGCTGGCCGGCGACCTCGGTGCGGGCAAGACGTGTCTCGTCCAGGGAGTCGCCCACGGCCTCGGCATCGACGAGGCGGTCACGAGTCCCACCTTCAACATCCTGCTCGTGCACGCTGGACGGATCCCGCTCTACCACTTCGACCTGTACCGGCTCGAGCGCGTGTCCGAGCTGGAGGATATCGACTTCTACGAGACGATCGAGCGCGAGGGGGTGGCCATGATCGAGTGGGGTGACCGGTTCCCCGACGCGCTGCCCGACGATAACCTCACGGTCATCATCCACCGGACGGACGATGACACGCGTTCGTTCGAGGTTATCGGGCGTGGCGAACGGGCACGGGCGCTTGAGGCCGCGTGGCTCGCCGCCTGCGTCGCCGAGGGGCTGGCGTGATGCGTCCGTTCTTCGCGCTCGACACCGCGACCGACCACCTTGCGCTCGCAATCGGTGACCTGGACACCCCCGGAGCTGTCGTCGCGGCGGTCGACCTGCCCGCCCCGCGGGCGGCGAACACCGTCATTGCGCTCGAGACCGAACGGCTGCTCGCCGTGGCGGGCATCACGTCGCGTGACCTGCGGGCGGTCGCGTGCGGGCGGGGGCCCGGCTCGTTCACCGGGGTGCGCATCGGGGTCTCCGCCGCCAAGGGACTCGCGCACGGACTCGGCATCCCGCTCGGCGGGTTCGGTACGCTCGACGCGGTCGCGCGCCGCGTGGACACCGACGGACTGGTCGGCGTGGTGGGTGACGCGATGCGCGGCGAGGTGTACCCCGCGCTCTTCCGGGTCCACGCGGGGGTTGTCGAGCGGCTCTCGGAGGACCGGGTCTGCGCTCCGGATGAGGTCGCGGCTCTGTGGGCGTCCCTCGGCGAGACCGTCACCCTGACGGGCAACGCGCTCATCAAGCACGGTGAGACGTTCTCCAGGCTGCTCGGCGCGCACATTCGGCTCGCACCCGATCGGCTGCGCTCGCCTGACGGCGCGTCGCTCATCGCGGCCGCGTGGGCTGAACCCGGTCCGCTCGGGGTCTCCGAGCTCGCGGCTATCCCCGCCGACGCCGTGGATCGGGCTCACGCGACGCGGCTCCTGCCGGTGTACACGCGCCTGTCCGACGCCGAGGAAGCCGAGCGCCGGGCCGCGAGCGGCGCCGTTGTCCCGCCCGGGGGCGTCGCTGGTCCCGGCCCGACGCGGGCAAGTGAATCCCGGTGAACGTGCGGCCGCTGGAGGCGCGAGACCTGCCGGCTGTCGCGGCCATCGAGCGCGCGAGTTTCGCCGACCCGTGGAGCGAGGCGCTCATCGCCGATGAGCTCGGCCGGTCCGATCGCGTGTGGCTCGTGGGCGAGACCGGCGGGGGCGGCGTCATCGGGTTCGGCGGGATCATGCTCGCCGGGGACGGCGCGCACGTCATGGATCTCGCCGTCGCCGGGGACGTCAGACGTCGTGGCGTCGCGCGGACGCTCCTGTGGCAGCTGGCGCGATGCGCGGTGGCGGCTGGGGCCGAGCGCATGACGCTCGAGGTCGCGGCGTCGAACGTCGCGGCGCGCGAGCTCTACGGGTCCTGCGGCTTCGATGTCGCGGGGCGCCGGTCTGGCTACTACGCCGCCACGGATGACGACGCGTTGATCCTGTGGTCCCGGCCTCTCAGGCCCGTCCTGGACGCGATGGACGCCGCACAGGCAGGCGCCGACCTCATACTCGCGATCGAGACGTCATGTGATGAGACCGCGGCCTCGGTGATGCGGGGCGGCCGCGAGGAGCTCTCGGCGGTCGTCGCGAGCCAGGTGGACTTCCATGCCCGGTTCGGCGGCGTGGTCCCCGAGATCGCGTCCCGTAAGCACACCGAGGCGATCGTGGCGGTCGCCGACGAGGCGCTCGCACGGGCCGGCGTCGGGTTCGGCGAGCTGCACGCCATCGCGGTGACCCGGGGCCCTGGGCTTGTCGGCGCGCTGGTCGTGGGGCTGGCCTACGCGAAGGGCCTCGCGATGGCGACCGGTCTGCCGCTGGTGGGCGTCAACCATCTCGAAGGGCACATCTACGCGGCGCGGCTGACGGATCCCGGGATCGAACCGCCGCTGATCGCGCTGCTCGTTTCGGGAGGACACACCGCGCTCATCCATGTTCCTGAATGGGGCCGGTACGAGGTGCTCGGGCAGACGCTCGACGACGCCGCCGGAGAGGCGTTCGACAAGGTGGCCAAACTGCTCGGGCTCGGGTACCCCGGCGGACCGGTCATCTCGCGTCTCGCTGCCGGCGGCGACCCGGCGGCGATCCCGTTTCCCCGTCCGATGCTGCGCAGCGGCGACCTCGACGTGTCGCTCTCGGGTCTGAAGACCGCCGTCATCCAGTACGTCGAACGCGAACGAGCAGCCGGACATGAGCTGCACGTACCAGACATCGCGGCGTCGTTCCAGCAGGCGGTGGTCGACGTGCAGGTCGCCAAGACGGTGACCGCCGCGGCTGATCTCGGTGTCGGGGCGGTCGTTCTCGCGGGAGGCGTGGCGGCCAACCCCGCACTTCGCGAGGGGCTGCGGACCGCGCTCGGCGAGCGGGGTGTCGACCTGTGCGTGCCGTCCTTCGGGTTGTGTACCGACAACGCGTCGATGATCGCGGCCGCTGCCCACGACCATCTGCGAGCGGGCAGGGTCGCTGGCCTGTCGGTCGACGCCGTTCCCGCGCTTCGGCTCGGGCGCTGACGCCGTACCTCGCGGTGCAACAATCTTAGTGATTGAGCATCAGATTTCGTGAGAACACCCTTGCATCGGCCGGCCTTGTCGTTCTAGAATGCCCAACGTTGGCACTCAAGGTGCTCGAGTGCCAGCATCCCCGCGGAACGGGTACATAGGTATCCGCCGTGGTCGTACCACGGTTCAGTACGTATCGGAAAGAACGACCGAATCAGGAGGGTAGAGCATGAATCTGAAGCCGCTGTTCGACAACGTCGTCGTCAAGCCGGCCAAGGCCGAGGAACAGACGAAGAGCGGTCTGGTCATCCCGGACACCGCCAAGGAGAAGCCTCAGAAGGGCGAGGTCGTCGCTGTGGGTGACGGTCGCTGGGACGAAGACGGTGAGAAGCGCGTGCCGATGGACGTGAAGGTCGGCGAC
>CAYYLR010000034.1:0-14632 GCA_964472485.1 uncultured Coriobacteriaceae bacterium | reverse complement strand
CCCTCAAGCCGGCGCCTGCGGGACCGATACAGGTAGCAAGTGGGCGAACGCCCACACTGTCCGCAAGGGAAAGGGAGGTGAACATCGATGCGGATGTTCAAGAAGGAAGAGGGTTTCACCCTCGTCGAGCTCATGGTCGTCGTTCTCATTATCGGTATTCTTGTCGCTATCGCCATTCCTGTGTTCAACGCCGCCTCCAACAACGCTCGTCTGAAGACCTGCCACGGCAACATGCGCACCATCGAGGGCGCTGTCGAGCAGTACCTGGCCGCGGAGCCGAACAACGTTCGCTCGACCTGCAACGGCAGCGGCTGGGTGGGCGTGCTTGTCGGCGCCACCTCGTACATCAAGTCGCAGCCGTATTGCCCGTCCGGCTTGACGGCCGGCGGCAATGCAGCGTACACGTACAATGCCACGAACCTTGTGGCAGTCTGCGGCAGCGACGCTGTCCCCGGCACCACTAATCATCCGCACTTCTAGAATCACCGAGAATGTCACTGGAGTCGGTCCGGCGAATGGGGACACGGCTTGAGGACGAGAGGGCCGAAGCCGCGAGGCTTCGGCCCTCGGTCTCACCCGCCCGGTGAGGTCCGGACGTATCACGTGGCCGTGTAGAACGGAGGTGCGGCGATGAGGGCGGATGGTCGCAGCGCCGGCTTCACATTGGTTGAACTTATGGTCGTCGTGCTCATCATCGGGGTTCTCGTGGCGATCGCGATACCGGTCTATAACGCGGCGCAGCGGCTCGCCGCTGAACGGACGTGTCATGTCAACCAGCGCACGATCGAAGGTGCGGTGCAGCAATGGCTCGCCGCCGATGCTGGAGTGGGCTGGTCCGCTCAAGTCATCGACGGGAGCGATGTGCTCACGGCGCCTGGCAACGAGTACATCAAGTCACCGCCGGTGTGCCCCCAGGTCGTTGCGTTGTACTACGCGGTCGACGCGGATGGTCTCGTGATCGCGGATGACGTTCCCGCTGGTGGGAGCGTACCTGCCGCGTGGAGATCCGCTCAGGGACACGAGCACTACTGATAGCTTCGCTGACGGTTGAGAACCCTGGACGCGCAGGCGCTCGGGGTTCTCAATGTCCCCGGCTTTGGTTCATGCTATCGGTGGCAAGCAGCCGACGAAGGGATCAGCGAGTGCCGCCCTGGTTCGCCGTAATGACGTTCACGCTCTTCGGCCTGCTCTTCGGCAGTTTCGCTAACGTCGTCGTATGGCGGCTGCCGCGGGGTGAGTCGGTGGTAAGCCCGGGCTCCCACTGCCCCGGCTGTGACGCGCCGATCGCCTGGTACGACAACATCCCGCTCGTGTCGTGGGTGGCGCTGCGCGGCCGATGTCGCGGCTGTGACGCGCCGATCGCCGTCCGCTACCCGCTCGTCGAGGCCGCCTCCGGTGCGCTCTTCGCTCTTGCCGCACTCGTCTGGGGGTTCACGCTACAGGCCGTCGTGGGCGCGGCCTTCTTCTGGCTCCTGCTCGTGCTCTCCGCGATCGATCTCGATACCTACCGGCTGCCGAACCCGCTCGTGGCTCTGCTCGCCGTGATCGGGATCGCCGGTGTCACCGTCACGTCGGTGGCGGCCGTCCCCGCGGCGCCCCTCGTCGCGCTACCGGGGAGTGGGCCGCTTGTCGCACCCTGGGCCTTCGGGCTTCTTGGGGCCGCCCTCGGCGCCGGCGTCTCCGGCGCGATCGCGGCCGGCTACGGCGCGGTGCGCGGGCGGAGCGGTCTCGGCATGGGGGACGTGAAGCTCCTGGGGGCGATGGGTCTCTTCGTCGGTCCCTACGTGGTCATGGGGCTCTTCATCGCGAGCGTCGCAGGCATGGTGATCGGGCTGCTGGTCGCTCGTGCCCGCGGAACGTCGCTCTCGGAGACGAGGATCCCGTTCGGTCCGTCGCTTGCGGCGGGAACCGCGATCGCCGCGGTCGTGGGTCCGGACCTTATGACCTGGTATCTTGGTCTCGCGGGGGTATCCTAGAACGTCCGCCGTTCGTCCGGGCGGGTTCAAGTCGGGGGATACTCCTGCCGATACAACCGTCGATGGGCGCGGATGCGTCTCTTGCGGCGCACGCGTGGCCGACAGGAGTTGGGAACGATGAGGGGCTCGTGCACACGGCTCGAACGCGATGACGGCTTCACCATCCTCGAGGTGATGATCGCCGCCGCGATTCTGTTCGTCGTACTGACGGGCGTGCTGGGGCTCGTGATCCAGTCGACCTCCATGGGACTCCAGTCCAAGCAGAACGTCGTCTTCAACAACGTCGTGAACTCCTACGTCGAGCGTGTGCAACACATGAAGTTCGCCAAGGTGGTCGTCGGGACCGGCGCAGGGGAGCTTCCGTCGAGTGAGACCACCACGGTCGGCGAGTACACCATCACCATCACGCCCTCGATCACTCCCGGCGCCATGAGCGGACTCAAGACGCTGACGATCACCGCGGTCCTCACCAGCGCCCGTGGCGACAGCCAGACGCTCACGACCGACGTCGTCGTCAGGGACAAGGATCGCTTCCTGACCGAGGGCGCCAATCCGCCAGAGATCGAGTGGAACATCGGCATGCCCGCCGTGGATGAGGTCGTCTGGGCGTCCCAGAAGGCGAGCGGTGGCCAACTGCGCGTGAAGGCGACCGTCAAGGCGCTCGACGGGAAGACGCTGCGGTCGATCACCATACGTGGTGACGGACCGGTGCTCGAAGACGTGAACGGCAATCTCGCCTCATGGGAGTGGGAGGCGGGGAGTCAACCGGGACAGCACACGATCGACTTCTGGTGGAACTCGGCCCAGACGGCACCCGGCGAGACGAGCGGAACCGTGGTCCCGGCGATCGCTGATGGACGCCGCACCCTCATGCTCGTGGCGATCGACTCCGTCGGCGCCGAGCGCGCATCGTCGTACACGATGATCGTCGACAACCATCCCCCGGGTGTACCGTCAGCGCGACCGGTCGCCACGGTCGAGTCGGCGGCGAAGGCCCGGCTTTCGTGGGGGTCCGCGAGTGACGGCACCGACCCGGCGTGGGGGTATCGCGTCCACGCGCGTCGCCAGGAGCTTGGCGGCGCGTGGGCGAGCGTATTCACGGACACGGTCGCCGGCGCCACCGCCAAGACCTACGACGTCGCGGCGTTCAGTCGGCACTGGTTCGAGGTCGGCTCGATCGGCCTTCCGCCGAACAGCCGCGATTCGGCGAGTCGCGCGGGCATGGTGTCGTCGTGGATATCGCCGCCACGGGCATCCGGCACCGCAACGGTGGTCAACAACAAGGGCGCGACGGTGTCGCTGAGCGTCACGCAGCCGCAGTTCCCAGCGACCGGCGTCTCCTACGCCTGGCAACGGGCGCCGACGGCGACCGGACCGTGGACGCAGTTCGCGACCACTCGGATGGCGAGCGATACCTTCGACACGAAGGTCGGGAATGACGTCATTCAACGCTACTACCGGTGTCTGGTGAGCTTCACGCCCGGCACGGACTACACTGGCGCCTCTGCCGCCGCGGTGACCGGCTTCCGGAGCACCGTCGTCGGGCCGACGCCGACGGGGACTGTCACCGGGCAGGCTCTCCCTGAGCAGTGGGTGCCGTGATGAAGGCGCTGCGTTCCGACCACGGTTTCACCCTCTCCGAGTTGATCGTCGTGCTCGGTCTGCTCGGGGTCGTGCTGGGTGTCGCCTGGTTGGGGTTCGGCGTCGCGTCCGGCGGCAGTCGCCTCTCGGACCGCGAATCGCGCACGTCGCAGGAGATCGGGGTCCCGCTGCTCGAGGCGGAGCGGCTGCTCATGCAGCGGCACTACGTGCGAACCGGCTACAGCAGCGTCGCGGGTCGCAACGTCAGTCCCGGACCCTACCTCGTCGCGTTCGATACGGACAGGGACAACGACAGCAACTCCGAGTTCAACATCATCGAGGTGACCGGCCGGAACCTGATCTTCCACCGCCGCGAGGTCAACGACCCCGCCGGGTGGACGTCGGTCACCTGGTCCCGTGACAACTACAACCGTGAGGGGAACGTGCCGTTGTTCCGGTACTACGACGTCGACGATCGTGAGCTGACGAACGCGGGTGACATCGCCACCCGATCGAGGACGGTCGTGATCACGATCGTCACCGAGTACGAGGGTAAGCGCTATACCGATTCGCGCACCGTGCTGTTCAGGAACAGGTGAGGTCGTGATGAACCACTGGATCAAGCGGGTACTGCGGACCGGACGCACCGGCGATGACGCCGGGGTCGCACTGATCACCGCGCTCGGCGTGATCGTCGTCATCACGGCGCTCTCCATCACCTCGTTCACGTTGGCGCGCCAGGCGCTTGGCGATTCGGAGCGCGTCGAGGGTGAGTCCGCGGCGTTCAGAGTCGCCCAGTCCGGGCTGGACAAGGAGCTCGCCACGTTCAGCGATTCTCCCAATCTGGGCGCGTACCCGAAGACCGGGTCCACCGGCGACGGCGCCTACTCGGTCACCGTTGAGAACCTCGGTCTCGGCCAGTATCGGCTCGTCTCCACCGGCACCGCCAGAGACGGGTCGGTGGAGCGGGTCGCCCAGTCGTTCTACTTCATGAACCTCTGGAAGATGAACTTCGCCGGCACGGGCGATCAGTCGCTCGTGAGTGGCGCGAAGAAGATCTCAGGCGGGTCGAACATCGTCGGCCCCTTCTACATGAAGGGTACGCTCGAGATCGACTCATCGATGCTCGTCGCCGAGGGGCCCATCTTCGCGCGTGTCGGCGGTGGTTCGGGCGGTATCATCTACGGTCAGGGGCAGTTCGGTCTGCCGGGCGCCCCGGTCGACGTGTTCTGCGACGGGAACATCGACGCTCTGCGCGCGAAGCACGAGGCCGATCTCGGCAAGGCGAACGCGAAGGTCGTGCTCGGCCAGGTCAACCCGTCGGTTCCGGACATCCAGACGCCCACGATCACCCAGGCCAAGCTCGTCGAGTGGGCGGGCAAGGCCCGTCAGGAGTCGACCGACAACCGGATGGGTTCGTCGACCAACTACCCGTCCACCGTGCCGAACCTGGAGTGCGCGACCGGGCAAGCGTCGGAGTACCGCACGCTGTTCGGGCTCAGCAGGAACACCGCCGCGCAGGTGGCCGGAACGTCGGCGGGACCGCATGCGGCGACGTACAAATACATCGGGGCTGAGAACGCCGGGGGCTTCACCGTCGCCAGCAAGGGCGCTGGCGCCCACGGCCTGCACATCAAGACCACCACGCCCTCGTTCGGCTGGTGGGGTCCGATCAACGGACTCGACGGCGTCACGCTCGCCTCGACGAACCCTTCACCGAGCCAGTACGCCGCGAACGTGTATGACGACTTCGCCTGGGACGCCGCGAACCGGGTGCTCTACATCCAGGGCACGGTGTTCATCGATGGGCCGCTCACCATAGACACGAACGTGCGCTACGTCGGGAACGGCACCATCGTCGCCAACGGGCCGATCACGATCAACGGCCACCTGCGCCCGGCAGGCGGTGTGAGCGCCGCCCAAGGTCGAGCCAACGAGTGGGCGCTCGGACTGGTGACCCCCACGCGCATCACGTTCACGGCGCAGTCCGCCGCGGTCGGCAGCCCCACACCGCAGTCGCTCCGGGACACGCTCGCAGATGGCGCGGGCGCCTTCTTCGGCGAGGACTCGGTCAACTTCCCGGCGAAGTTCTTGATGCAGGGTTCGGTCATCTCGGGGACCATCAGCGCACCCGCCAACAACTTCTACCTCGTGACCAATCCGCTCCTTCCGGAGTACCTGCCGGACTCGCTTCCCGGCTCCGAGGGCGGTTTGATGTTCCCGAGCAGGTGGATGCGCTACTAGACGCCTCGGCGCGCCAAGTTGACAAGCAGGCAGGAAGTGCGGTTCGATTACCGTGGCGTGTGCCCGGAGACCCGCTTTGGGTCGGGACACACGGCGGGAACGTGGGGGAGTGTCATCGCAGCACCAACGTCGCAGCTCTGTCGTAGCACTGGTTGAAGGAGGACACTGTTGAGTTCCCTCTCCTTCGGTGGCGCCCAGGTGGCCGTCGGTCTCGACATCGGGACCGAGCACGTCCGGGTCGCCCAGATCAAGCAGACCGGCTCCGGACCCGTGATCACGGGCTACGGCCGTGCCGACGTGCCGATGGGAGCGGTTGCAGAGGGCGAGATCGTCGACATCGAGGCGGTGGCGGCGTCGATCCGCGAGCTGTGGCGCCGGTCGGGCGTTCGCGGCAAGGTCGTGACGACCGGGGTCTCCAACCAGCGCGTCATCGTGCGCCTGATCGACCTGCCGTTCATGGAGCGGGCCGAGCTGCAGAGCGCTATCCAGTACCAGGCGCAGGACTACATCCCGATGGCCGTGGAGGAGTCGGTCCTCGACTTCCAGATCATCGGCGACTACATGACGCCGAGCGACGAGCACATGATGGAGGTGCTGCTGGTCGCCGCTCACCGCGAGATGATCGGGAACACGGTCTCGGCGGTCGAGGGAGCCGGTCTCAAGCTCAGCCAGATCGACGCGTCGTCCTTCGCGATCGTGCGCGCGCTGCTCGGCGATTCGGCGAGCGTGCTCGGCGATGAAGCGGGTCAGGCGACCGCGGTCGTCCACATGTCGTCGGGACTGACCAACATCGCGGTCGTCGAGCGCGGCATCGCACGCTTCAACCGGATCTCCTCGCTTGCGGGCAACACCTTCACGCAGGCGGTGGCCAACGTGCTCAACCTGACGTTCGAGGAGGCCGAGGATCTGAAGATCAGGGTCGGCCTGCCCGACATCGAGACCGGGGCGTCGGGCGAGATCACCGGTGTCGACCCCGAGACGGTGCAGGTGGCGCACCAGTCGATCGAGCGCGAGGCGAACAAGTTCATCGCGGAGCTCAGGCGCTCGCTCGACTACTACCTGACTCAGACCTCGCAGGTCAGGACCATCAAGCGCGTGATCCTCGCCGGAAGCGGCGCTCAACTCCACAACCTCGGGCACTACCTCGAGAAGAGCCTGCAGGCGGAGGTGGCTATCGGTGATCCGCTCCAGCGGGTCGGGGTCGCGTCCGGGGTCCGGCAGGCGGTGGAGGCCGATCGCATGGGTTGCGTGACGGCCGTCGGGCTTGCGCTGGGGGGGCTGTCCTCATGATGCGCATCAACCTGCTTCCGCCTGAGGTACTCGAGCGCCGCAAGGCCGAGAAGGGCATCGGCTACGTCGTGCTCGCGGCCGTCGGCGTCGCGCTCATCCTCGCCGTCGCGTGGGGCTTCGGCTTCATGCGGCTTCAGGACAAGGAGGGCGAGCTGGCGACCCTCCAGCAGGAGGTCCAGACGACGCAGGCGCAGGCCAACCAGCTCGCCATCTTCGAAGAGCGCGCCGTCGAACTCGACGCGCGCAAGGCGGTCGTGACGCAGGCGCTCGGCGATCGTCGCAACTGGGGACGTCTGTGCGACGAGCTCTCTCTCGTGCTGCCGTCGGACGTGTGGGTCCAGACGCTGCAGCTCGCCGAGGACGACGGTCTCCTCATGACCGGCTACGCCCTCGACAACGCCACGGACACTCCCGATGCGGGACACATCCCGGTCGCCAAGCTCCTCGTGCGCCTCGCCGATCTCGAGATGCTGCAGGACGCCTGGCTCTCCGGTTCGTCGAAGGGCGAGTTCGAAGAGCGCCCCGCCATCACGTTCTCGGTGACCGCCGGGGTGAAAGCACCGGTCGTCGCACCGGACGGTGATGCGCAGTGATCGTCAGGGATCAAGGAAACCATCCGCGCCGGGCGAGCCTGCCCCGCCGAGTCGGCCGTACCCGAAGCGGAGGATGTGAGTGATGGGCCGCCTGTCAGCACGGAATCAGATGCTCATCGCTGGGGCCGTGATCGTCGTCCTGGCCATCGCGTTCGTGTTCCTCGGGATCCTGCCGCTCTTCGAGCAGGCGTCCGACATCGACACGCAGATCGCGGCGGAACGGACGAATCTGAGCACCGCGCAGGCGCTCCTGGCCCGCCGGCAGAGCGCCAAGGCGCAGTCGGCGTCCAACGAGGTCGAGCTCATGCGCATCGCGAACACGATCCCCGACACGCCGCAGCTTCCGTCCGTCATCATCGAACTGCAGCGCGTGGCCAATGAGGCCGGACTCGAGTTCGCGACCTTGAACGTCTCGGACCTCACCGCCGGGCCGGCCGCCGAGGACGGAACGTCCCCGTATAGCGTGTTGCAGCTCACCGCCGTGCTGAACGGCGCCTGGTCCGACATGATCGAGTATCTCCACCGGATCGACGACCTCCAGCGGGGCGTGCGGGTGGCCTCGGTGGACTTCTCGCGCAACGAAGGCGAGGAGGGCGAGGACCCGTACATCCAGGCGAACGTGACCCTTGAGGTCTACGTGATGCCGACGAGCGTCGTGCCGGTCGGCGCGGCGCCGGCCGAGACCCCGTCGCAGTAGCAGACGCAGCAGGAGGCCATCGTGTCCGACGACTACAACGCAGCAGGATCAGGGGCGCCGGTCCCGGAGAGCGGCGCGCCGTCGGCCAAGCCGAAGTTCCTGTCGACCGCCACCGGGAAGCTGGTGGCCGTCCTGGTCGGCCTCGGCGCGCTCGGCGTCATCGCGGGCATCGTCGTGGCGGTGGTGCTCTACGTGTTCGCCGGCGACGCGATCGATCAACTCGAGGTCGTGACGACCCCCGGAACCACCGAGACGACGGAAGGTTCGATCGAGGCGACCGCCTCGGCAGGGCCTTCGGCGACCGCGGTGCCGCTGACGTCGATCTTCACGTTTCGTGACATCTTCGAGCCGCTCATCAAGCCGTTGCCGACAAGCAGCGGCAGCACGACGACGACATCGACCCCGACGGGCGGCACGACGGGCGGGGACACCGTGACGCCCACCACCGCCGGCACGCTCTACCTCAACGACATCGTGACGGAGAACAGCGTGCTCAAAGCGGTGCTGCGACTCGATGGGCAGACGTACACGCTCGGTGCCGGAGAGCGGATCCCCAACACCCCGTGGCAGGTTCTGCGTGTGAACGCGACGACGGTGACCATGCTCTACGGTGACGTGCAGGTGACCCTCGCTATCGGCCAGGGCATCGTGAAGTAGGCCGTGTGTCGCGGACGCGCTCTGCCAGCAGGCGCCGCATGTGCGGCGCCTGCGGCGTCTTCCGGGGCACCTGCGGTAGAATCGCCTCACACCATCGAGTGGAGGAGGGCTCATGCGCTACTCGACGGCCGGGGAGTCACACGGCCAGGCGCTGCTGGCGATCGTGAGCGACGTGCCGGCGGGGATCGCACTCACCCGGGACGCCATCGACGCTGACCTGGAACGCAGGCAGCGCGGCTACGGGCGGGGCGGCCGGATGGCGATCGAGCGTGACTGTGCACGCGTGCTCTCGGGGATCCGCTTCGGCGTGACGATCGGGTCGCCGGTCGCACTCATGATCGAGAACCGTGACTGGGAGAACTGGACGCCGGTGATGGATCCGTGGGGTGATCCGGGCGAAGCAGAGCGGTTCACCGCCGTGCGTCCGGGACATGCCGATCTCGGCGGCGTTCAGCGCACCGGCACCGATGACGCCCGGGACGTTCTCGAGCGTGCGAGCGCTCGCGAGACCGCCGCCCGCGTCGCCGCGGGGGCCATCGCGCGGGCGTATCTCGCGATGCTCGGCGTCCGCGTGCGGTCGTGGGTGGAGCGCATCGGTGAGATCGACACCGGCCCGCTCGAGCCGGCCGCGGTCGATGGTGAGGCCGTCGAGCGGTCGGACGTGCGATGCCCGGACGAGCACGCCGCAGGCCGCATGCGCGTGGCGATCGACGCCGCCCGCGAGGCCGGTGAGAGTCTCGGCGGAGTGTTCGCGGTCTGCGCCGAGGGGCTGGTTCCCGGAGTGGGCGGCTATGCCGAGCCTCAGGAGCGGCTCGACGCGTTGCTCGCCGCTGCCGTCGTGTCGATCCCGGCGATCAAAGGGGTGGAGTTCGGGGCGGGATTCGCCGCGTCCGCGCTCCCGGGGTCGCAGGTGCACGACGAGATCGTCCGGGACGCATCGGGGCGCCTCGTGCGCGCGACGAACCGCGCCGGAGGCGTCGAAGGCGGCATGTCCAACGGCGAGCCGCTCGTGCTTCGGGCGGCGATGAAGCCCATCCCGACGCTGATGCGCCCGCTGCGCACGATCGATCTCGCAACCGGTGAGACCGCCGACGCCGCGCGCGAGCGTTCTGACGTGTGCGCCGTCCCGGCCGCCGCCGTCGTGGCTGAGGCCGAGGTCGCGCTCGTGCTCGCGAACGCCTGCCAGCGGCTGCTGGGAGGCGCCTGCATGGACGACGCCGTGCGGTCGCTTGAATCCTATCGCGAGAGGATCCGCTGGTGAGCCACCTGTTCCTCACCGGCTTCATGGGCGCCGGCAAGTCGACGGTCGGCCCGCTCGTCGCCGAACGGTTGGGCCGCGCGTTCATCGACCTCGACATGGAGATCGAGCGTCAGACGGGCTCGTCGGTGAGCGCGCTGTTCGCCTCCGGCGGTGAGGATGCGTTTCGTGAGTTGGAGCACGCGGCGCTCGAGTCGCTGAGAGGATGCCCGGACGCGGTGGTCGCCACGGGCGGGGGAGTCATTCTGCGGGACGACAATCGGTGCTTGCTGCGTGAGCTCGGGACGGTCGTGTACCTCTCGGTGACTCCCGAGGTCGCGATCGCCCGGATCGGTGACGCCACGTCGCGACCGCTGCTCGCTGGACGGGGAGTCGCGGCCGCTCGCGAGATCATCGGCGCCCGGCACTCGCTCTACCAGGTGACCGCCGACCACGTGGTCGACGCGACCTCCGGCGCCCCCGGCGCGGTTGCGGACGAGGTCATCCAGGCGTTCGACACGGGGGTTCCCCGCACGATCCGCGTGAGCGCCGGCGCCGCCGGCGGCTACGACGTCCTCGTTGGCAGGGGGCTGCTCGAGCGTTGCGGCGACACGCTCGCGCGTCTCGGGCGCGCAGGAGCCGTGGCGCTCGTGAGCGACGAGACCGTGTGGCGCCTCTACGGTGCGGCCGCGTCCGCATCGCTGGCGCGGGCGGGCTTCGAGGTGCGTCGACACGTCGTTCCGGCCGGGGAGTCGTCAAAAGCCTGGGACGTCGCGGGCGCTCTTCTCGAAGCGCTCGCCGCCGACGGTCTCGACCGCGCCTCCACGGTGGTCGGCCTCGGCGGAGGTGTGGTCGGCGATCTCGCGGGCTTCTGCGCCGCTACCTTCATGCGCGGCATCCCGGTCGTGCATGTCCCGACGACGATGCTCGCGCAGGTCGACAGCTCCATCGGCGGGAAGACCGCGGTCGACCTCGCGGCAGGCAAGAACCTGGCGGGCGCCTTCTGGCAGCCGCTCGCCGTGATCGCCGACATCGACTGCCTCCAGAGCCTCCCCGCCCCCGAGGTCACGAACGGGTTGGTGGAGGCGGCCAAGGCCGCACTGCTGGAGGGTCCGGAGGCGCTCCGTGCGTTCGAGGCGACGGCGCCCGCGGCGCGGCTCGGTGATGCGGCCGCGCGTGAGCGGATCGTCGCGGACGCGGCCGCGTTCAAGGCGAAGGTCGTGTCCGAGGACGAGCGCGAGTCCAGTCTGAGGGAGTGCCTGAACCTCGGCCACACGCTCGGCCACGCGCTAGAGACCGCTCTCGGGTACGGCGTGCTCCCGCACGGGCTCGCGGTCGCCGAGGGGATGCGCTTCGCCGCGTCGCTCGCCGCCGAGGTGGCTGGCGCCGCACCGGACACCGCGAAGGACACCGCCCGCGTGCTTGCGGCGGTGGGGGCGGGCGCCGAGACGTGTCATGAAGCGCTCGGCCCGCACCGCGGTGGACTCACCGCCGAGTCGCTCGTTTCGATCATGAGGCGTGACAAGAAGTCACGCGGCGGCGCCGTGCGGTTCGTGCTGCTGACGGCGCCCGGCGTGTGGAACGCTGTGCCGGTCGAGGACGAGGTGTTGCTCGGCGCCGTATCACGATGGCTCGCGGGCCTGACGACGGAGGTATGAGATGCTGCGCGTCCTCGTGATGAACGGTCCGAACCTGAACCTGCTCGGCACCCGCGAGCCCGAGGTCTACGGTACGACGACGCTCGGCGATATCGAGGCGCTCGTGGTCACACGCGCGGCCGAGATCGGCGTTGACGTCACCTTCTTCCAGTCCAACCACGAAGGGGCGCTCATCGACCGGCTGCACGAGGCGCGCGGCCAGGTGGACGGGGTGGTCTTCAATCCCGCCGCGTACACCCACTACTCGTACGCGATCCGCGACGCGATCGCCGCTGTGGGGCTGCCGGTCGTCGAGGTACACCTGAGTGACATCGCCTCGCGTGAGGAGTTCCGGCGCGTCAGCGTCACCGAGGCGGTGTGCGTCGCGCAGATCTCGGGGCTTGGCCCGTCGTCGTACTCGGCGGGTTTGGAACGGCTCGTCGCGCACCTTCGGGAGGAGCGCTCATGAACGTGACCGGACGGCTCGACGCGCTACGCCAGCGCCTTGCCGACGAAGGCCTGTCCGCCGCGCTCATCACGGCGCCGTCGAACCTCATCTACCTCACAGGGTTCGATGGCGTGATCGATCACGGTATCAACGGCGCGTGTCTCGTGACCGGTGAGAGCGCGCGGTTCTTCACGGACCATCGCTACACAGAGGCGGCCGCCGAAGCGGCGCTCGGCTCCCCGTGGGAGGTGGTGACCCAGCGCGAGAACCTCTACGTGGAGATCTGCGAGCTGCTCCACGCCGAGGAGATCGAGACGGTGCTCGTGGAGTCGTCGATGCCCTACGGACGGTTCACGTTCATCTCACAGCAGTTCCGTGGCGCCGTGCGCGTCGTGGATCACGCGGTCGAAGCGATCCGCCAGATCAAGGAGCCGGCCGAGGTCGACCGGATCGCCGCCGCCGCCGCGATCGCCGATCGCGCGTTCGAGCACATCCTCGGCTTCATGGCCCCGGGCGTCTCGGAGGCCGACGTAGCCCTTGAAGTCGAGTTCTTCATGCGCCGAGAGCGCTCTGAGGGTGTCGCGTTCGACCCGATCGTCGCGTCCGGTCCCAACGGGGCCCGGCCCCACGCGGTCCCTGGTGACCGGAGGATCGCCGCGGGCGACCTCGTGATCCTCGACTTCGGCGCCCGGGTCGGGGGCTACTGCTCGGACATGACCCGCACGGTCGCGGTGGGACGCGCTTCGGAGGAGTACCGGCGGCTCTACGAGGCCGTCCTTTCGGCGAACGAGGCGGGGATCGCGGCGGTGCGCGCGGGCCGACCGTGCGTCGAGGTCGATCGCGCGGCGCGCGAAGTGCTGGGCGAGGCGGGACTCGCCGAGCGATTCACCCACGGGCTCGGCCACGGCGTCGGTCTCGACGTGCACGAGATGCCGACGGTCGGCCCGCGTAGCCAGGAGTCCCTGCGTGCCGGCGCCGTCGTCACGATCGAGCCGGGGGTCTACGTGAGCGGGGATGCGGGTGTTAGAATCGAGGACCTGGTGGTCGTCGAAGAAGCGGGCTGTCGTCTGCTCACTCGGGCCCCGAAGGAACTGATCGAGCTCTGAGAAAGGCGACCGATGGCTGTCTCCACCAACCAGTTCAAGACCGGCATGTGCATCAGCTACAACGACAAGATGTGGATCATCGTCGACTTCCAGCACGTGAAGCCGGGCAAGGGTGGCGCGTTCGTTCGCACCAAGCTCAAGGAGCTCAAGACGGGGCGGGTCAACGACGTGACGTTCCGCGCCGGCGAGAAGGTCGATGACGTGCGAGTCGAGACCAAGCGTCTGCAGTACCTCTACAGTGACGGCGCCGCGTTCCACTTCATGGACACGGAGTCCTACGAGCAGTTCGAGGTCGCGGGCGATTTCGTCGGCGACGCGGCCAAGTGGCTCAAGGAGAACGACGAGGTCGCCGTCGTCTATGCCGCTGGTGAGATGATCGGTGTCGAGCCGCCGATGTTCGTCGAGCTCGAGGTGACCGAGACCGACCCCGGCTTCAAGGGGGATACCGTCCAGGGCGGCACGAAGCCGGCGACGCTGGAGACCGGCGCCGTCGTGCAGGTGCCGATGTTCGTCGAGACCGGCGACAGACTCAAGATCGACACGCGCGACGGCTCCTATATCACGCGCGTCTAGCCTCGGCTATACTGTTCCGACCGACCGTCCCGACGGAGAACCCGCCGGGGCTTCCGCCTACCTGCAGGAAGGACGGTGGCATGCGACCCGTCAGAATCATGGACACGACGCTCCGCGACGCGCACCAATCCCTGTGGGCGACGCGCATGGAACTCTCGGACATGCTCCCCATCCTGCACAAGATGGATTCGGTCGGCTACTGGTCGCTCGAGGTGTGGGGGGGAGCGACGTTCGACGCCGCGCTGCGGTTCCTGGACGAGAACCCGTGGGACCGTCTTCGGATCATCAAGCAGCACTGCCCGAAGACGCCGCTGCAGATGCTGCTTCGTGGCCAGAACCTCGTGGGCTACCGGCACTACTCCGACGAGATCGTCGACCGGTTCGTGAAGGCGTCGCACCGCAACGGGGTCGACATCTTCCGCGTGTTCGACGCGCTCAACGACATCCGGAACATCGAGGCATCCGCGCGTTCTATCAAGGACGCGGGCGCGCACTTCGAGGGAGCCATCAGCTATACGGTCAGCCCGGTCCACACGCTCGACGCCTACATCACCTACGCGCACGAGCTCAAGAACCTCGGCGCGGACACGATC
>CAYYLR010000033.1:15358-15569 GCA_964472485.1 uncultured Coriobacteriaceae bacterium | reverse complement strand
GGCTGGCGCTGGCCATGAACGCCAACCTCGAGATCATCCCTCTCATCAACAAGATCGACCTGCCCGCGGCCGACCCCGATCGCGTGCGTCACGAGATCGAGGAGGGGCTTGCGATACCCGCCGAGGAGGCGGTCCTGACGAGCGGGAAGACCGGCGAGGGTGTCCGCGAGGCCCTCGAGGCGGTCGTCAGGTTGATCCCGCACCCCGTGGG
>CAYYLR010000033.1:0-15313 GCA_964472485.1 uncultured Coriobacteriaceae bacterium | reverse complement strand
CGTACTTCGACACCTACCGCGGCGTGGTCGCGCTCGTCCGTGTCGTCGACGGGTCGATCGCGCGGAACATGCGCATCCGGATGATGGCCACCGACACCGTCACCGACGTGGAGGAGGTCGGGGTTCGGCGGCCGGCCAACCTGCCCGTCGACTCGCTCAGCGTCGGCGAGGTCGGCTATCTCATCACGGGACTCAAGGACCCCTCGCTCGTGAAGGTCGGCGACACCGTCACCCTCGCCAGGGGTGGCGCCACCGAGCCGCTGCCGGGATATCGCGACGTGAAGCCGATGGTGTACACGGGCCTCTATCCCATCGACGGCGACCAGTATCCGGATCTTCGGGACGCGCTCGAGCGGCTGACCCTCAACGACCCCGCGCTCGTCTGGGACCCTGAGAGCAGTCATGCGCTCGGCTTCGGCTTCCGCGTGGGCTTCCTCGGACTGCTGCACATGGAGGTCGTCAAGGAGCGTCTCGAGCGGGAGTTCGGACTCGAACTGCTGGCGACAGCGCCGAGCGTCGAGTATCACGCGCATCTGGCCAGCGGCGAGATGCGGATCGTCCACTCGCCGCAGGACATGCCGGATCCGGCCAAGCTCGACCGCGTCGAGGAGCCCTACTTGCAGGTGACGGTGCTCGTGCCGCCGGAGTACGTCGGCGCGGTGATGGAGCTCGCCGAGCAGCGCCGGGCGACGTTCAAGGACATGCAGTACCTCTCGGCAACGACGGTGGACATGCACTATGAGATGCCGCTGTCCGAGCTCATCATGGACTTCTTCGACCAGCTCAAGAGCCGGACGAAGGGCTACGCCTCGCTCGACTACGAGTACATCGGGTACCGGGCGAGCAACCTCGTGAAGCTCGACATCCTGCTCGCCGGCAAGCCGGTCGACGCGCTGTCGTTCATCGTGCATCGCGACAAGGCGTACCAGCGCGGCAAGGTGCTGACAGAGAAGCTGCGGGAGATCATCCCGCGCCAGATGTTCGAAGTGCCGATCCAGGCGGCGATCGGATCGAAGGTGATCAGCCGCGAGACGGTTCGCGCCAAACGGAAGGACGTTCTGGCGAAGTGCTACGGCGGGGACATCTCCCGGAAGCGCAAGCTTCTGGAGAAGCAGAAGGAGGGCAAGAAGCGCATGAAGTCGGTGGGATCGGTGGAGATCCCACAGGAGGCGTTCATGGCGATCCTCAAGGTCGATGACTGATACCGGGGACACCGCCGCCCGCCCCGCGCTTCCGCGCCACCTCTACGTGCACGTTCCGCTGTGCCGTTCCCGCTGCCGGTACTGCGATTTCCACACGCGGGTGGCGCGCGGACCCGACGAGCCGGAGCGTGTCGCCAGCGCCCTGGGGACGGCGCTCTCGGCGTGGTACTCGATCCCGGTCGGCCGCGCGCCGCTTCAGACGCTCTACGTCGGGGGCGGTACGCCCACGGTGCTCGGCCCGCACGTCGCTGGTCTCGTCGCGCACGCGGCGGACCTCGCCGGCCTCGAGGCGGGCGCCGAGGTGACCGTAGAGGCGAACCCTGACTCCGTGGACCGCGCGCTGCTCGAGGCCCTCGCCGGAGCGGGTGTCACCCGGGTCAGCCTCGGCGTGCAGTCACTCGACGACGGAACGCTCCGATGGCTCGGCAGGCGCCACGATGCCGAGGCGGCGCGTCGCGCGATGCGCGCGATCGCGTCGTCGGGCGTCGATCTCGCGGTCGACCTCATGGCGGGCGTGCCCGGCGACCGGACGGAGGCGCTCCTCTCGGCGATCGACGAGGCCGTGGATGCGGGCGCGGTGCATGTCTCGGTCTATCCGCTCGCGGTGGAGGATGGCACGCCGCTCGGTGCGGCGTGTCGTTCGGGCGTCGAGGAGTGGCCGGATGAGGACGCGGCCGCGGACGGTCTCATCGCGGCGTCGGCACGGCTGGCGGCCGCTGGCTTCGAGCGCTACGAGATCGCGAGCCATGCGCTGCCGGGCCACCGGTCCCGCCACAACCTCGCGTATTGGACCGGACGACCGTACCTCGGTGTCGGCGCGGGGGCGCACGGCATGCTCGACGGAGACCAGGCGCGCGCGCTCGGGCTGCTCGGCCCCGTCGACGGGGACACCGCGCGGGTGCGCTACCGGTGCGCGCCCGAGAGCGACGGGACCCCCGCGTCGGTGACGGTCACCGAGCGGCTGACCGCGACCGAGGCCGCGCGTGAGGACGCGATGCTCGGCCTGCGCGTGTCTGACGGCATCACGCACCAGCTGGCCGCGCGTGCCGGGGTGGTCGCCCCGCTCGAGGCGCTCGCCGCCGAGGGCCTCGTCGTCACCGACGGGTCCTCCTGGCGGACGACCGAGCGCGGTTGGCTGCTCGGCAACGTCGTGTTCGGCCGCGTGCTCGGCGGGGAGTAGTCCCGTGAGCGTTTGCGCCCCGCATGACGCCGCCCTAGAATCATCTGGCACTCGGCAGTCGTGAGTGCCAGGAGGCCGTGGATGCTGAGCGAACGCAGGAGAACGGTGCTGTCCGCCGTCGTCGATGAGTACGTGGCGAACGTGCAGCCCGTGGGATCGAGAGTCCTCGTGGAGCGGTACCCGCTCGGGTGCAGTCCCGCGACGGTGCGCTCGGAGCTTGCCGCGCTCGAGGAGACGGGACTTCTGTTCCAGCCGCACGTGTCTGCCGGCCGCATCCCGACCGACGCGGGATACCGCGCGTACGTGGATGACGTCGTGACGGCGGGGACCCCCGGTCTGCGCGTCTCGGAGGCGGAGCGCGTGCGGCGCTACTACGAGGTGGCCGAGCACGAGCTCGGCGAGATCCTGCGCGAGACGTCGTCGCTGCTCTCGAGGCTCACGACGTACGTCGCCGTGGTCGCCGCGCCCCGCGTTCGGCGAGCGCGCATCCGCCGGGTCAACCTCGTGCCCCTCACCGAGCGGCGCGCTCTCGTCGTCGTCGTGACCGACACGGGTCAGGTCGCCGACCGGATGATCGAGTTCGCCGCCGACGTGGACGCGGGCACGCTCGGCAACGTCGAGGCGTACCTGTCGCGGACGCTCGACGGAGCCGTCGGCGATGACGCCGAGTCGACGAGGCGGGACACGGAGGGCGTCGAGGGCCGTGAGGCGACGATCGCGCTGCAGGCGCTCGACGTGGTTCTCGAGTGTCTCGCCGAGGCGGATGATGACCGCGTGTTGACGGGAGGCGTGTCGGCGCTGCTCGCTCACCCCGAGTTCTCCGACCCGGCCGCCGTGCGGCCGCTCGTCGGGCTGCTCGAGGACGGGCTGTCGATGCTGCGCGTGCTCTCCGAGCTCATGCGTTCGCGCGACGTGGAGGTCCGCATCGGCGGGGAGAACCTGTCCGCCGCGCTCGGGCACGCGAGCTTCGTCGCCGCCCGCTACGGCGACGGGGACGCGGGTGGCGTCATCGGCGTCATCGGTCCGACGCGCATGGACTACCGTCGCGCGATCGCAGCGGTGCGGACCGTCGCGGACACGGTGTCCGACGTACTCCGTTCGTAGACCGGAAGGTGAGTGTGTGAGCCCACAGGACTACTACGAGTCGCTCGGGGTGTCGCGTGACGCCTCGGCGGACGAGATCAAGAAGGCGTTCCGGCGCAAGGCGCGCGAGACGCACCCCGACGTGAATGACGGACAGGAAGCTGAGGAGCGGTTCAAGGCGATCAACGAGGCGTACGAAGTGCTCTCCGACGCCGAGAAACGGGCGCGCTACGATCGCTTCGGCACGGCGGATCCGCGCGCGGGCGGACCCGACTTCGGCGGCGACATCTTCGGAGTGGACGATCTGTTCAGCGTCTTCTTCGGGGGAGTCCGCGGCGGCGCGAACCGGCCGACCCCGGACGGGCGTGACCTGCGGGCCCAGGTGACGGTCACCCTCGAGGAGGCGGCGACCGGCGTGACGAAGGAGGTTCCCGTCACGCGTCCAGTGACGTGCGCGACGTGCTCGGGACGCGGGATCGCCGAGGGCGGAACGGTTCGATCGTGCTCCGCCTGCGGCGGAACCGGACAGCGTCGCACCCAGCGCCGCACGTTCATCGGCGTGATGGAGACGCAATCGCCGTGCGACGCGTGCGCGGCGACCGGCGCCGTCGTCGAACTCCCGTGTCCCGCGTGCGGCGGACAGGGCCGCGCGGTGGCCAGCGGGAGCGTGACGGTCGAGATCCCCGCCGGCGTCGATGACGGGGTCGCCGTGCGGCTGCCGGGGCACGGTGAGGCCGGCGTGCGCGGCGCGCGCACCGGCGACCTGCTCGTCGTCGTCCGCGTACTGCCGCACGACTACCTCCATCGTGAAGGCGGCGACCTCCACGCCATGGCGGTCGTCAACATCGCGCAGGCCGCGCTCGGCGGATCGATCACGGTGCCGGGTCTGTCTGAAGATGTCGAGGTCTCGTTCGGCCCGGGGGTGCACACGGGCGACACCGTCCGCGTTCGCGGGCACGGCATGACCCGCCTCGGCGGGAGCCGAGGCGATCTCATCGTCCATCTTGACGTCGTGGCGCCGAAGAAGCTCACGAAGCGTCAGCGTGAGCTCCTGAGCGAGCTCGGCGAGTCGTTCGGGACCGGCGGGGGAGACGACCGGACACCGCTCGCGAAGCTCAAGGACTGGCTGGGCGCGTAGCATGACCCCGCACCGCTTCTTCGCAGACGGACCGGTGCTTGACGCCGGGATACTGCCGCTCACGCCGGGTGATGTCCACCACATCCGGGACGTGCTGCGGCTCACCGGTGGAGACGAGATCATCGTGGTCGCGGCGGGTGTCCCGGTCACCGTTAGGATCACGGCGGTGGGCTCCTCGATCGCGGGCGATCGCATCGGACGTGAGCCGCACGCGAGTCTGCCGCCGGTCTGGATCGTGCAGGGGGTCGCCAAAGGTGAGCGGATGGACCAGCTCGTCCGCCAGACCACCGAGCTCGGGGTTGCGCGCATCATCCCCGTCGTGACCGAGCGGACCGTGGTGCGGCTCGAGCCCGCCAAGGCCGCGGAGCGGGCGAGCCGCTGGCGGCGGGTGGCCGCGGAGGCCGCGAAGCAGGCTCAGCGCACGTCGGTCCCCGAGGTGGACATCCCGGTGCGCCTCGAGGTGGCCGCGGCGACTCTTGCGGATGCGTGCGGTCTCGTGTGCTGGGAGGACGCGTCGGGGGCTCCGGGGATCGACGCGGCGCTGGCCGAAGCGGTTCCCGGTCCCTCCGTTCCGGTCGCTGTGGTGGTCGGGCCTGAGGGCGGGTTCACCGCCGCGGAGGTCGGAGTCCTCACGTCGGCCGGCGCTCGCGTCGTCTCGCTCGGAGGCACGGTCCTGCGGACCGAGACCGCCGCGGTCGTCGCGGTCGCGCTGGCGCTTCACGCGCGCGGCGCGCTGGGTGCGGCTCGTGGGTGAGCCGTCCCGCGTCGCGCTCGTCACGCTCGGCTGCAAAGTGAACCAAGCCGAGTCCGAGGCGATCGTCGCCGATGCGCTGGGCCCCGGAGGCGCGACCGTCGACCTGGCCGAGGCTGACGTCGTCGTAGTGAACACCTGCACCGTCACCGGGGAAGCCGACCACAAGGCTCGCAAGGCGGTGCGACGGGCGCTCCGGTTGCCCCGCGAGCCGGTCGTCGTCGTCACGGGCTGCCTCGCTGCGCTCGACGCCGGGGGACTTGAGGCGCTGGGGCCGCGCGTGATCGTCGAGGCGGACAAGGCGCGCGTCCCGCAGCGCGTTCGCGCGGCGATGCCTGATCGGCCCGTCGCCGCCCGCCCGGCCGGGGGCATGCGCCCCGCTCGCTCACGGGTCGCCGTGAAGGTCCAGGACGGGTGCGACACCTTCTGCGCCTACTGTATCGTGCCGCACGCTCGGGGCCTGCCGCGGTCGGTGCCGCGTGACGAGATCGTGGCGCAGGTCGCGGAACTCGCCCGGCGCGGTGTGGCCGAGGTGGTGCTGACCGGCATCAACATCGGCAGGTACCGCGACGGGTCGGCGGGACTACCGGAACTCGTACGCGCGGTCGGGGCAACCGGCATCCCAAGGGTACGCCTGTCGAGCATCGAGCCCCCAGACGTGACGCCGGCGCTTCTCGAGGCCGTCGCTGAGACGGACTCGTTCTGCCCCCACCTGCACATCCCCCTGCAGTCCGGGTGCGACCGGACGCTTCATGCGATGGGCCGCCCCTACGACACACGCCGATTCGCCGCGGTCGTCGCGGCCGCGCGCGAAGCGCTTCACGATGTCGCGCTCACGACCGACGTCATCGTCGGCTTTCCCGGTGAGACCGAGGTCGACGCCGCCGCGTCCCGTGACTTCGTCGCCGCGCAGGGGTTCTCCAGGCTCCACGTGTTCCGCTTCTCGCCGCGGCCGGGGACTCCCGCCGCGGAGATGGGACCGGCGGTCCCGCCGAAGGCGGCTTCGGCGAGAGCGGAAGCCATGCGAGCGCTCGGCGAGCGCGCCCGGTCCGCGTTCGCGCGGTCGATGGCGGGAACGCCTGACGAGATCCTCGTCGAACGCGTCACCGCGTCCGCGGATGGCACCGTGGTCGCGCGAGGGACCACGCGGCGATACCTGACCGCCGAGATCGCCACAGAGAGGGCCGCGCCGGGTGATCGGATCGCGGTCGTCCTCGGCCCCGAGGGGCCCGACGGAGCGCTCCGGGCCGTCGCGTCCGCGAGCGGCCATACATGGTAGAATCCAGTCCGTATGCGCTGTTCAGCGCGTGTGTGCGCATCACCGAGAGGAAGCGAAGGTACCTTCCACGTGACCAGTCCCACCCAGGTCCGCCTCGTGGCACCGTCCGAGCTGAGCATGGTGGACATCCTCGGCGAGAGCGATCATCTGCTCCGGCTTATAGAGGAGCAGTTCGAGTCGGCGATCGCGGTTCGCGGTAACGAGATCACCATCTCCGGCGACTCCGCCGAGGCGCAGGCGGTGGCGGCGCTGTTCAACGAACTCTTCGGCCTGGCGCGTGCGGGCGGCCCGCTGACCGTCGATAGCGTCGACCGGGCTATCGACATGCTCAAGCGCGGCGAGTGCAGCCCGTCGAGCGTGTTCTCCGACGTCATCCTGACGCATCGCGGCAAGACCATCAGGCCCAAGACGGCCGGTCAGAAGCGGTACGTCGACGCCATCAGGGACAACACGGTGACGTTCGGGATCGGTCCAGCGGGCACGGGGAAGACGTACCTCGCGATGGCTATGGCTGTCGAAGCGCTTCGGAAGAAGGAGGTCGGCCGCATCATCCTCACGCGGCCGGCGGTCGAGGCGGGGGAGAAGCTCGGGTACCTGCCCGGTACGCTCTACGAGAAGGTCGACCCCTATCTGAGACCGCTCTACGACGCGCTCTTCGACATGATGGACATCGAGAAGTCCACCGCGCTCACGGAGCGGGGCGTCATCGAGGTCGCGCCGCTCGCGTTCATGCGCGGCCGCACGCTCAACGACAGTTTCGTCATCCTCGACGAGGCGCAGAACACGACCCCGGAGCAGATGAAGATGTTCCTGACGCGCCTCGGTTTCGGCTCCAAGGTCGTGGTCACCGGCGACGTGACGCAGACCGATCTGATCGGTGGCCTATCCGGTCTACGGCAGGTCCGCGAGATCCTCCGCGGCGTCGCGGATGTGGCGTTCGCCGAACTCGAGGCTCGGGATGTCGTGCGCCACCGCCTGGTGCAGCGTATCGTGACGGCGTACCACGAGTACGAGGAGGCACAGGGCCGCGCCCCGGCCCGCGCCCATGAGTAGCAGGCAGCTCATCTTCCGGGTCGGCCGTCTGTGGCCCCGCACAGGCCCGCTGTCCACCACACTCGGCAAGCGTCTCGTCCTCGGCGCGACGGTGATCGTCCTCATGGCGGTCCCGCTCGCGGTTCGTGTTGTGCCGATCGGCTTCGAAGAGGGCAAGCCCGCTCCCCGCACATTCCGCGCGCCGCGTGCGCTCCAGTTCGTGGATCAAGCCGCCACCGAGGCGCTGCGCCAGACCGCAGCTGATGCCGTCGCGCCCGTGTACGTGTACGACGCCCAGGCGCAGAGCGCCGCGCGGAGCTCGGTGGTGGAGTTCTTCGCCTCGGCGTCATCGGTGCGTGCTTCACATAGCGACGACACGACGTCACAGGTTGCGTTCATGACCGAGCGATTCGGAGGCCGGGTCGACACCGCCACGATCGACGCGGTGCTCGTCCTTCCGCCGGAGTCGCTCGACGTCGTCGCGCGCAACGTGGAGACGCTTGTCGCGGGCATCATGTCCGCGCGGATCCAGGAAGGCGACCTGGCCTCGGCACGTACGCAACTCGCGCGAAGCGCCGAACTCGTCGCGTTGTCGCTCCCCGAGCGCTTCGCGGTCATCTCGGTCGGCAACGCGTTCCTCAAGCCGACGTTCGTCATCGATGAGGCGGCCACCACGCGCGCCCGCGAGGAGGCGGTCGGCCGAGTCTCGCCGGTCGTCATCGTGGTGCAGGAGGGCGAGAACATCGTCGAGCACGGTGACGTCGTCGACGCGCACGACCTCGAACTCGTGAGGACGCTCGGCGGTCTCGACCAGGGTGTCAACGCGGCCTCGGTCATCGCGGGCGTGGTGCTCATGTCCCTGTTGATCGTCGTCACGGGTGTCTACCTCGCCGCCTACGAGCAGCGGA
Organism: uncultured Coriobacteriaceae bacterium; assembly: GCA_964472485.1. Lineage (GTDB taxonomy): Bacteria > Actinomycetota > Coriobacteriia > Anaerosomatales > Anaerosomataceae > CAYYLR01. The sequence continues at coordinate 6,740 of CAYYLR010000033.1, read as the reverse complement.
CATGGGGCCGCTTACGCGATCTGCTGCTCCTGTCGGCGCTGCTCATCGGCATGGCGTACGCCACCCGTCTCATCGCGTTGCTGGTTCCGGAGCTCTCGCCGTACGTGATGCCGGTGCCGCTGAGCGCGGTGCTCGCCACGATGCTCGTCGGCGCGGGGCCCGCCGTGGTCGTCACACTGCTCACCACCGTCGCGGGACTGCTGCTCGGCTTCTCCGGCGGCGTCCAGGTGGTGGCTGCCCTGCTCGCGAGTCTCGCCGCGGTCGCCGCGGTCGCGGGCATCTCGCAGCGCTCGCACCTGTTCTACATCAGCGGCTTCCTTGTGGCCCTGCTCGGCGTCGTGTCGTTCGGCGCGTCGCTCGCGTCGGGGGCGAGTCTCGGTCAGGCGCTCGAGGCCGGGGGCTACGGGCTCATCGGCGGCCTGACCACGGCGGTCCTGATGCTCGCCATCGTCCCGCTGCTCGAGTTCGTGTTCGGCGTGACCACCGACGTGACGCTGCTCGAGCTCGCCAACCCTGGGCACCCGCTCATGAAGCGCCTGATGACCGAGGCGCCGGGCACGTACAGCCATTCGGTCATGACCGCGAATCTCGCCGAGACGGCGGCCGAGGCGATCGGCGCCAACCCGCTGCTCGCTCGGGCCGGCGGGTACTTCCACGACGTCGGCAAGATGGTCCGGCCGCATTTCTTCGTCGAGAACCAGGCGGGCGCCTCGAACCCGCACGATTCCGCGTCGCCGGCCCTTTCGGCGCGGGTCATCACCGCTCACGTGCGGGAGGGTGTCGACCTCGCGCAGCGGTATCGGGTACCTCCCGAGGTCGTCGACATCATCCGAGAGCATCATGGGACGTCGGTCGTCACGTACTTCTACGACAAGGCGGCCCAGAAGGGCGACGCCGTCCTTGAGGCCGACTTCCGGTATGACGGCAAGCGGCCGACCTCGCGGGAGGCGGCGCTCGTCATGCTCGCCGACGCCGCGGAGGCCGCGGCGCGGACCGTCGAGAAGCCCACGCCCGACCGCATCGAGTCCGCGCTCAGGAAGATCATCCGCGCCCGGATCGAGGATGGCCAACTCGACGACACCGAGTTGACCTTGAACGACATCGGGCGGATCACGAAGGTCTACGCGCGGATCCTGGCGAGCGTGTATCATCCGCGCATCGCGTATCCCGAACCCGAGGCCCGGAAGGAGAGCGATGCGCGCGAGCGTCGTCAGCCACAGGGAGCCTGAGCCGCTGGATCTCGCGGCGTTCGAGCGGCTCGCGCTGTTCGTGATGCGGCTTGAACTCGTTCCTGAGCTCTCCGAGCTGTCGATCGCCCTCGTCGACGAGGGCGAGATCGCCGCGCTCAACGAACGCTATCGCGGTATCTCCGGTCCCACGGACGTGCTCTCGTTCGGCTGCGATGATCCGTGTCCGACACCTGGTGATGAGCCGATCACGCTCGGCGATGTCGTGATCGCGCCCGCCGTGGCGGAGCGTCAGGCCGCGGAACTCGGCCACAGCGTCGAACATGAACTCGACGTGCTGCTGGTGCACGGGATCCTTCACGTGCTCGGCTACGACCACGAGGACGACGCCGAGGCCGACGTGATGTCCGCCCGGGAGGCTGCGCTGCTCGACGCGTACGCCGCGAGCTGACGCGATGCGCAGCCGCTCGCTCCTTTGGAGCTTCAACTACGCCATCGAGGGCATGGTCTATGCGCTGCGAACGCAGAGGAACATGCGCATCCACGCCGCCGCGGCCGTCGCCGTGCTGATCGCGTCGCTCTTCTTCAGGATCGGCCGGTTCGAGTTCCTGGCGGTGGGGTTCGCGATCACGTTCGTGCTGGTCGCCGAACTGATGAACACCGCGATCGAGGCCGCGGTCGACGTTGCCACCCAGAGCTTCGACCCCCTTGCGAAGGTCGCCAAGGACGTCGCCGCCGGGGCGGTCTTCGTCGCGTCGGTCAACGCGCTCATCGTGGGGTACATCGTCTTCTTCGCGCGTCTTTCCGACGTTGGAGACCTGCTGCTCACTCGCGTTCGTCAGACACCCGCCCACCTCACGCTCGTCGCGCTCGTGCTCACCTCGATCGTCGTTCTCGTGACGAAGGCGCTCACGCGCTCGGGCACGTACATGCGCGGCGGATGGCCGTCCGGGCATACCGCGCTCGCGGCGTCGGCGGCGACGGCGATCTCGTTCGTGACCGAGAGCTCGGGCGCGGCGGTGTTGGCCGCGTTCGCCACCTTCCTCGTGGCTCAGAGCCGCGTCGAGAACGAGGCGCACACCGTGCCGCAGGTGATCGCCGGGGCGGCCGTCGGCGTACTCATCACCGCACTCGCGTTTCAGCTATTCTGGCGATGAGGGTCGCCGGGAAGCGTGGAGTCTAGATGAACCTGCTGTCAGTGCTCGTAGGCGCCGTCGGAATCGTACTGCTGACGGCTGGCTTGAGCGTTCTGTCAGCCGCCGAGGCCGCTGTCCGGCTGCTCAGTCGCGGACGGACTCGACGGTTGCTTGAGGCGGAACGTCGGGGCGCGGCCGATCTCGACGCGATGATGGAGCGTCCGAGCCGGCTCTCGGCTGGTCTGGCGGTCTGGCGCGGCCTCGCGTACTCCCTTGGCGCGGCGTTCGTGATCTGGGATCTTACGTTCCTCGTCGGCGGCACGGTCCGATTCCCGATGGCGGTCCTCGCGGCTGTCGGCACGGTCGCGGTGGTCGTCTCCTTCGGCGAGGCGCTCCCTCGCACGCTCGCGGTCCACAACCCCGAGCGGGTAGGACTTGCGGCCGCGCCGGCCGCACGCCGGTTGTCGGGCGCCCTCGCTCCGGTGGGCCGTCTTCTCGCCGCGGGCTGGGTGTGGATGGTGACCCTCGTCGCCGAGGAGCCCATGAACGACGCGTGGCGCACTGGCGAGGAGTCGCGAGTCGAGACGCCGGAGGATGACGATTCGGACCGCGATGAGTCCGAGGAGGCGTTCATCGACGCTGTCATGGAGTTCGCCACGAAGATCGTCCGCGAGGTCATGGTGCCGCGAACCGACATGGTCTGCGTCGAGGACACCGCGACCGTTACCGAGGCTGTCGCCGTGATCGTGGAGTCCGGAACGTCGCGCGTGCCCGTCTACCACGAGACCCTCGACGACATCCGCGGCGTGCTCTACGCGAAGGACCTGCTGACGCGCACGGGACCTGGCGCGCCCACGACGGTTGCGGAGCTCGCTCGCGAGGCGTTCTTCGTGCCGGAAACGAAGCCGGTCGAGGAGCTTCTCTTCGAGATGCGCCAGCGCAAGGTCCACATGGCGCTTGTCGCCGATGAGTATGGCGGGACGGCCGGCCTGATCACGATCGAGGATCTTCTTGAGGAGATCGTTGGGGAGATATTCGACGAGTACGATGCCGCGGTACCCCTCGTGACCAAGCTCGAGGACGGGACGCTCCTTCTCGACGCGCGCCTGCCGATCGACGACCTGAACGACCTCGTTGGCACCGCGATCGAGCTGGAGGCCGATTCGCTCGGCGGCCTGTTCGTCGAGCTCGCGGGTCACATCCCGTCGGAGGGTGAGAGTATCGTGGTGGAAGGCGTGCGGATCACCGCGCGCGAGGTCGATGGGACGCGAATCCGCCGATTGCTCGTTGAGCCGACCGCGGAGCCGACCAAGGAGGATGCCGATGCCTAAGCACATAACCGAGGCCGATCTCGCCCTGCTCGCATTCGCGCGCGAGGTCCGGCCCCGCGCATACGCCCCGTACTCGGGCTTCCGGGTGGGCGCGGCGGTCTTCGCGGGGGGCGAGATCTTCCAGGGCGTGAACGTGGAGAACGCGGCATACGGATCGACGATCTGCGCCGAGCGGGCGGCCGCGCTCGCGGCGGTGACCGCCGGGTATCGTGAGTTCGACGCCGTCGCCGTGGCCGGCGATTCCGAGGCGCCCTGTGTGCCGTGCGGCGCGTGCCGTCAGTTCCTCGCCGAGTTCAACCCGGCCATGCGGGTCATCCTCGGCGGGAGGACCGACGAGGTCGCCGTGACGCGGCTCGACACCCTGCTGCCCGACGCGTTCGTGCGCGGCTACCTGGACCAGGACAACGGGGACGACAGCGAGTGACCGCCATGCAGTCCGACGTTGTGCCGGGCGGCTTCGTCGCTCTCGTGGGACGGCCGAACGCGGGCAAGAGCACGCTCGTCAACGCGCTCGTCGGCACCAAGGTCGCGATCACCTCGGACACGGCGCAGACGACACGGCACCGACTGCGGGCCATCCTCGATCGCGACGACGCGCAGATCGTTTTCGTCGACACCCCGGGGCTGCACAAGCCGATCGACGCCCTCGGTGAGCAGGTCAACCGTTCGAGCCTCCACGCGCTGAGAGACGTCGACGTGGTCGCACTGTGCGTCGATGCCACGGCGCCGGTCGGCACGGGTGACGCGTGGGTCGTCGAGCGGGTCGCCGCTTCGAGGGCGCCATGCGTCGTTGTCGTGACCAAGGCCGACCTGGCGGATGAGGCGGGGGTGCGGCGGCAGTTCGAGCGCATGCGCGAGCTCATCACGCCGGTGGCCGAGATCGCCCTCTCCGCGAAGACCGGCGCGAACCTCGACGCGCTCGTCGATGCCGTGGTCGCCCTGCTGCCCGATGGACCGCGGCTGTTCCCGCGTGACATGAAGACAGACCAGCCGCTTGAGGTCCTGCTTGCCGAGCTCATCCGCGAGAAGGCGCTGCGGATGACTCGCGACGAGGTGCCGCACGCGGTCGGGGTGGCGCTCGACGAGATCGAGTACGACGAGCGGCGCGACTTCACGACCGTGCGTTCGACGATCTACGTGGAACGCGAGTCCCAGAAGGGCATCATCATCGGCAAGGGCGGCGAGATGATCCGCGCCATCGGCTCGGAGGCGCGAGCGGACATGGAGCGGGTGCTCGGGACCGGCGTTCATCTCGACCTGCGGGTGAAGGTGCGCAAGGACTGGCGCAGGGACGCGTCGCAGATCCAGCGCTTCGGGTACGGAGAGGGGCTATAGGGGATGGACAGAGCCGGGCTCGCACGCATGATCGACCAGACGCTCCTCAAGCCGACCGTGGGATACCAGGGCGCGTCCGTGTGGATGGACGAGTGCGCGGGGCAGGGGTTCGAGGCCCTCTGCGTGTCCCCGTTCCTCGTGCCGCTCGCGGCGCAGCGGCTTGCTGGCGTGTCCACGAAGGTCTGCTCGGTATGCGGGTTCCCGCTCGGCTACACGAACACCGAGTCGAAGGCCGACGCCGCGGCGCACCTCATCGATCTCGGCTGCGTGGAGGTCGACATGGTCCTGAACTTCGCCGCGCTGCTTGAGGGGGACGTCCGGTTCGTGCGCGACGATATCGAAGCCGTCGTGAGGACCGTGAGCGAACGCTCCGGCGGCGGGGCGATCGTCAAGGTGATCCTCGAGACGGGCTACCTTGAGCCGGATCACATCCGGCGAGCGTGCGAGCTGTCGGTCGAGGCCGGCGCCCAGTTCGTGAAGACGTCCACCGGATTCGGCCCGCGTGGGGCGAGCGTGGAGGATGTGCGCCTCATGCGCGAGACCGTCGGTCCTGACATCGGCGTCAAGGCGGCCGGCGGGATCCGCGACCTCGAGACAGCGCTCGAGATGATCGAGGCCGGCGCATCACGGCTCGGGACGTCGTCCGGCATCGAGATCCTCGACGCGCTCCAGGCGCGCGCCTAGCGGGTGACCAGCCGAAGGGTCAGAGCGGTCTGCCTCAAGAAGACCAAGCTTGGCGAGACGGACCTCATCGTGACGATGCTCGCCGCCGACGGCTGTCAGGTTCGCGCCGTGGCGAAAGGGGCCCGCAAGCCCGGATCGCGTCTCGGCGGGCGGGTCGAGCCGTTCACCGAGCTTGACGTGCTGCTTCACAGCGGGCGCAGCCTCGATATCATCAGCGACGCCGAGATCGTCGTCGCGCGCTCGGCGCTTCGCGAAGACTACGACCGCAGCGTCGCCGCGGCGGTCGTGGCGGACTTCCTCGACAAGGTGTCGCAGGAGTGCCAGACCGAGGACCGGCTGTTCGCGCTGACGGGCGTGACGCTCGACGCGATGGAGGTCGCCGACGGGCGCGCGCTCACGGCGCTCGTCGTCGCCTTCCTGCTGAAGGGCATGGCCATGCACGGCTACCGTCCGCAGTTCGGCGCGTGCGCAGGGTGCGGCGTCGCGGTGCCGGCCGACGGGGTCTTCGCGCTCGAATCCGGCGGCCCGGCCTGCGACGGGTGCGCGACCGGTCTGGGCCAGGCGGTTGCGCTGTCGCATGGAGCGCATGAGGCGCTCGCCCGGTTGATGGGGGCGCGGATGGCCGACGTCGGCGGACTCGGTCTCGCGCCGGACGCGATCGAGCACGCCCTCGAGATCACGCGCGCCTTCGTGGTGTTCCATATCCCGGCACGCCTCAAGGCGCTCGGGCTGTACCGCTGACGTACCAGGCGTAGCGGCGCCACGCGTCCACTGGTGTACACTGTCTCCCACACTTCGCGCGCTCGCGCGGGGGAGGGACCCGACGAGATCCGGGGGAGCCAGTGGCACTCAACTTCCAGGACATGATCATGGCCCTCGAGCGGTTCTGGGCCGACCAGGGGTGCGTGTTGCTGCAGCCGCACGACATGGAGGTCGGCGCCGGCACGTTCCACCCGGCGACGACGCTGCGTTCGCTCGGCCCCGATGACTGGCGCTGCGGCTACGTCCAACCGAGCCGTCGGCCGACCGACGGCCGGTACGGCGAGAACCCCAACAGGCTTCAGCAC
>CAYYLR010000032.1:0-16159 GCA_964472485.1 uncultured Coriobacteriaceae bacterium | reverse complement strand
GTGCCGGACCGCGTTGGTGATCGCCTCCTCGGCGATGCACTGCAGGTCCCAGCCCTCCTCGGGTGTGAGAGGCGGGAGCGGCTCGGCGGGAGAGAATGTGATCGAGACGCCTCGTGTCGCGGCCTGGGCGGTGACGAGCGCGGCGATCTGGTCGGCCACGAACGACGGGACGCTCGCCGCGTGCGCGGCGGTGATCCGCTGCTGGCGCTGGCCGAGGATCCCCCGGAGGTCATCGATCGTGGTGCGGATCTCCTCGGCGATCTGCGTGAGGCGCTCGCCGCCCTCGCACTCGGCGTTGACGCCGACGGCCTCCACGCGTGTCGCCATCGCCGAGAGCCGGTTGTAGACGCGGTCGTGCACGTCGCGCTGGATCCGCGCGATCTGGTCCGCCGCCCGCGCCCGCTCGGCGCGTCGTTGCGCGATCACGAAGCCCGCGGGTGCGAGCACGGCGGTCACGCCAAGCAGGAGCGTGCAGGCGGCGAGGAGCTGGTCGAGGTGCGCGGCGTGCCACACCCGGGCGTCTTCGACGAACATCTCGGTGCGCGTCGGACCCGGTCCGGTCACCGGGTCCTCATCCCACGTCGCCGCGTAGAACACGAGCGGCACCGGGTCTTCGGTCGCGCGCGCGTCTCCCTGCTCACCGGAGCCGCTGAGGCCGTCGGTGAGCGTGGCCCAGATCATCCAGCTGTCGCCCGAGAGCTCCTCGGCCGTCGGTCCGACACGCGTCACCCTGTCGGACAGCATGAGCTCACCCGCCGGGCCGTTCTCGAGCGTTGCGAGCGCGAACGCGCTGGCCCGTTCCGCACCGTCGGCGGGCGCCGCGAGAACGACCGGCTCAATCCTGAGGGGACCGAAGACCCATATGTTCTGACCGGTCCGGTCCGCCTCGGCAGCGATCTCCTCCGCGGTCGGCCGAGACCGGACGCTCTCCCACGAGCCAAGCGGCGATGCGCCCGGCGACGGGTCTTCGGCCGCGGCGGGGCGCATCCTGGCCACGAGGTACCAGCCGTCCGTGTACCGGACGATGTCGGTGACGGTGTAGCGAGCGCCGTCATCCGCGCTGTGGCGCATGGTCGTGAGCAGCGAGCCCCGCGCCTCGCCGGTCTCGTTCCAGCCGAGCGGGCCGAGGACCGTGTCGAGCGTGTCGCTCGCGCCGCGGCTCGCCAGCTCCGCGGGAGACGGGAGCAGGTTCGGGGCCCCGGAGGCCGAGGCGACGAGTCCGGGACGCTGCGGCTGCGGCAGCACGACGACCCACACGTGCGCGCGCCACCGCTCGGCGAAGCGGACGAGCGGTTCGAGTGCGTCAGGGGCGGGCGATGCCGCTGCCGATGTCGCGTCGCCCGCGATGGACGAGCGCGTCGCGGGAGCGAGTTCTCGCGCCGTGTCGAAGGCGGCTGAGCGGAACTCCTGCGACGGACCCTCGGCGTAGCGGCGTGACTCACGACGGGTCTGGTAGTAGCCCCGCGCGACCTCCTCGGCGCTCACGGTTGCTCCGACGGCAGGTGTGGACCCGCCGGCGGACGGCTGAGCGAACACCGGGATCCCGGGACGCAGAACGAGGGCGCGGAGTTCGGCGGGGACGCCGAAGAAGACCGCCCCGGTGAGCGCGAGGGCGATGAGCGGCGAGAGCTGCATGAGGTACAGCGGCAGATGACGACCGCGCCGAGCGCCACGGCTCGCCTTCAGCGTCGTCACTTCTGGTCGCCTTCGACGAGGATCCGGAACGCCTCGGCGCGGCCCGAGGCGCCGAGCGCGGCGCACGCCGCCTTCACCCGCGAGTTCACGGTATGGGGGCTGATCTGCAGCTCCTCGGCGATCTGGTTGGCGGTCAGGCCGCAGATCGCGTAGAGGTAGAGCGTCTTGCGGACAGATTCGGTGAGGCTCGTCATCTCGTTCCGGCCGGGCATCACCTCTGCGGCGTAGGTCCCCAGCTCCGCGAGTTCGCCGAGCACGCGCTCGGCGATGGTGGGGGAGAGCACGAAATGGCCCGCGGCCACGCGGACGAGCGCGGTGACCACCGTCTCGGCGGTCTCGTTCTTCCACACGAAGCCGTCGGCGCCGGCGCGGATGCCCGCGAGCACGATCTCATCGGTGCAGTCGACGCTCGTGAGCAGGATGCGGGTGTCCGGCATGGCTCGCTTGAGCGCTCCGATCGACGTGATGCCGGCGCGGTCGCCTTCGGCGAGCCGGATGTCGAGCAGGATCACGTCGGGGCGGGGACCCTCGGTCGTGGCGAGCGCCTCCATCGCCGCGCTCACGCTCGGGTGAGCGCCCCACAGGCGCGTGCGCGCGTCGCGGCCGATGAGCGCGGTGATCGCCTCACGGACGTAGTAGTCGTCATCGATGACGAGAACCCTCACGCTGTCCATCGATCGCTCCTTCGGCTCGAAGCGCGCCGCCCCCCACGATAGTGACACGCGTGGCGGTGCGGATGGAACACCACTGACTAGCATGCCACGCGCCAGCGTCCCGCGCGCGGTATCCTGAAGGATGTGCCGAGTGGAAGGGGTGCCGAGATGCGAGGTCCTGCGGGCCGGTTGCACGTGATCGCAGGTTGTATGAGCAGCGGGAAGACCGGCGAGCTCATACGGCTGCTCTCGCGCCACGCGGTCATCGGCGACACGATCGTCATCTACAAGCACTCCGTCGACTCGCGGGACGGCCGCATGGCGCGCTCCCGCCTCGGCACGGAGATGGAGGCGCGCGTCGTGGACGGCGCGAATGAGATCGACGGCGGCGGACACACGGTCGTCGCCATCGAGGAGGCGCAGTTCTTCGGCGAATCGCTCGCGCAGGTCGTGCGACGCCTGCTTGCCGAAGGACGGCTCGTGTACGTCACGGGACTCAACCAGGACTTCCGGGGCGAGCCGTTCGGTGTCATGCCCGCGCTCATGGCGCTCGCTGATGAGTTGAGTCTGCTCACCGCCATCTGCCAGCAGTGCCATGGGGTCGCGACACGGACGCAGCGGGTCATCGACGGCGGCCCCGCGCCGTGGGATTCGCCGCTCATCCTCGTGGGCGGTGCCGACTACTATGAGGCGCGCTGCCCGGACTGCCACGACGTGCCCGGCCGACCGCGGGCCTGATGAGTCGGCGCGGTTCTTGCTCAAGGCGGGTGCCGTTCCGAAAGGATCAGAATGACCGCACTCGCACCAGTGACCGTGCGCTTCTTCGCTCAACTGCACGGGTTCCGCCGAGACCGTGACCTGCCGACGACGCTGACCGTGCTCGTGACCGCCTCGGGAGTGCCTGCGGCGGACCTCGCACGCTCGCTCGGGTTGCGGCTGACCGATGTCGAAGGCCTCTTCCTCAACGGCGCGCTCGTCGGACTCGGGGCCACCGTGCGTCCCGGTGACCGGGTGGCGTTCCTGCCGTACGGAACACCCGCCACCCATCCGGCGTTCTTCGGCCGCGCCGGGATCGAGGCCCACGCGTCGCGCCTCTGAAGGCGTGCCTACCGTTTGCCGCCGCCGACTTCGACCGTGCATGATGATGGTCTGTGACCGCATGACGGACGTGCCGGGCGCGGAGGCCGCGAGGCCGCCGGCGATTGGCGGTGAGGAGTCCCCTGTGACCAGGAACAGGATCGTGGTCGCGCTCGGCGGCAACGCGCTGCTCCGCCGCACCGAGCCCATGACAGCTGAGGTGCAGCGGCACAACGTGCGCATCGCCGCGGCCGCGCTCGCCCCGCTTTCGGCGGACAACGATCTCGTCATCGCGCACGGCAACGGTCCCCAGGTCGGCCTGCTCGCGCTTCAGGCGGCCGCGTACCGTGAGGTGGAGCCGTACCCGCTCGACGTGCTCGGCGCGCAAACGCAGGGGATGATCGCGTACATGCTCGAGCAGGAGATCGGGAACCTCGTGCCGCTCGAGAAGCGCATAGCGACGATCCTCACCATGGTCGAGGTCGATCCGGCCGACCCCGCGTTCGACGACCCGACGAAGTTCGTCGGTCCGCTCTACGACAAGGCCGAGGCTGACGATCTCGCGGAGCGCAAAGGGTGGACCTTCCGTCTCGACGGGAACCGCTGGCGGCGGGTCGTCGCCTCTCCTGAGCCGCGGCAGATCTTCGAGATCGAACCGATCCGGCTGCTCGTCGATGCGGGAGTGATCGTCATCTGCGCTGGCGGCGGGGGCATCCCGACCATGTATGTCGACACGAACACGCTCGTCGGCGCCGAGGCGGTCATCGACAAGGATCTCGCGAGCGCGCTGCTCGCCGCCCAGCTCGGCGCCGACCTCTTCGTGATGGCGACCGACGTCGAGGGCGTGTTCGTCGATTACGGGACGCCGGATCAACGGCTGCTGGACATCGTCACGCCCGGCGAGCTTGCCAGTCACGACTTCCCGGCCGGTTCGATGGGGCCGAAGGTCGAGGCGGCCGCGCGCTTCGTCAACGCGACCGGAAGGCGGGCGGCGATCGGGCGCCTCGAGGACATCGCCGCGATCGTCGCCGGCACGGCGGGCACGAGCGTCTGCGAGAAGCCGCGGGGCGGCGTGGACTGACGCACGCACGTTCCCTCGCCGCCCCCAGCCGCTACAATGGCGCTACCGAAGGGGGTCCGCGTGGGAATCCTGGTCGACATCACCGTCATCTTCGCCGTCTCCATCGTGGCGGTGCTCGTCTGTCATCGGCTCAACATCCCGTCGATCGTCGGCTTCCTGATCGCCGGTATCCTCTCCGGTCCCGATGGGCTCGGCCTCGTGAAGATGGGCGAGCAGGTCGAGTTGCTCGCCGAGGTCGGCGTCGTTCTGCTCATGTTCATGATCGGTCTCGAGTTCTCGCTGAAGGGGCTCGCTGAGATTCGGCGCCCGTTCACGATCGGCGGGACCATGCAGATGCTCGGTACGGCGCTGGCGGCCGGGCTGGTTCTCCGGTTGCTCGGCCTGTCGGTCGCCCAGAGCGTCTACCTCGGGTTCGTGGTGTCGCTCAGCTCGACGGCGGTTGTGCTCGACCTGCTGCAGCATCGCGGCGAGATCGAGACGCCCCATGGGCGAACCGTGCTTGCGACCCTCATCTTCCAGGACATCGCGGTGGTGCCGATCATGCTCGCGGCGCCGCTGCTGGCCGGCTCGACAGGGACTACCGCCCTGAGGGGCGCGGGGGAGCTCGCGCTCGGTGTCGCCGGCGTGGGGCTCGCGTCCTATCTGGCCCATCGATGGGTCGTGCCGTGGCTCCTGCACCGCATCGCCGTCACGGGGAGCCGCGAGATCTTCCTGCTCGGCGTGCTCGTCATCTGCGTCTCGATCGCGCTGCTCACTCATGAGGCGGGACTCTCGCTCGCCCTCGGCGCCTTCCTCGCCGGCCTGATCATCTCCGAGTCGGAGTACTCGCAGCAGGCGGTGAGCGTGATCCTTCCGTTCAGGGACGCGTTCATGAGCCTCTTCTTCGTCTCCATCGGCATGCTGCTCGACGTGCAGTTCCTGCTCGCCAACCCGCTGATGGTCGCCCTTCTCACGATCGGCATCGTCACCCTCAAGCCGCTTGTGGGTATCGTCGCCGGGCTCGCGGTCGGTCTGCCGGTGAGGAATGCGGTGCTGTCAGGTGTCGCGCTCGGGCAGATCGGGGAGTTCTCGCTCGTGCTCGCGACCGCCGGCGTCACGGTCGGGCTGATCGACGCCGACGCGTTCCAGACCGTGCTCAACACCGCCGTGGCGAGCATGCTGCTCGCGCCGCTCATGATGTCGCTCGGTCCGGCTTCGGCGGATCTGCTCGCGCGGTTGCCCATGCCGGCGCGCATGCGTGAGGGCGTCGGAATCTCGCGTATCGGTGTCCCGCACATCTACGAGAACCACCTGATCATCGTCGGCTTCGGCGTGACGGGGAACAACATAGCTCGAGTAGCGGCGGCGGCCGGTCTGCAGTACGCGGCGATCGAGATCAACGCGGACGCGGTTCACGTGGGGGTCGCGAACGGTATGCGCGTGCACTTCGGCGACGCGACGCACGAGGCGATCCTTCGTCACGTGAACGCGTCCGCCGCCAAGGCGGTGGTGATCGCGATCAACGACCCCGCCGCCACGCGACGCATCACCGAGAACGCGCGCCGCGTCGCCCCTGACGCGTACATCATCGTGCGAAGCCGCTACCTGCGGGAGGTCGAGGCGCTGCACGGACTCGGCGCGGACGAGGTCATCGCCGACGAGCTCGAGGTGTCCATCGAGATCCTCTCACGGGCGCTGTCGCGCTTCCTTGTCCCTCGTGAGGATGTCGAGCGCTTCGCGCGGGAGGTGCGCGCCGACTGGAGGGACATGGCGCGCGCTCTCGCGCCGGTCGGGCCATCCGTGCATGAGCTGCGTGTCGAGTTGCCCGACTTCGCCACACGTTGCCTCAGACTTTCCGAGCACTCACCGCTCGTCGGACAGTCGATCGCCGAGAGCGGTCTTCGGCATGGGCACGGGGTGAGCGTGCTCGCGGTCCGCCGGCGCGACGAGACGATCGGCAATCCGACCGGCAAGCTCGTCTTCGAGGAGGGCGACGTTCTCGTCGTTTTCGCGCCGCAGACGTGGGAACCGCTCAGCGTCTCGTGACCATCCGGCGTTCGAGGCGAGTCATTCGGCGACGCGCCATGTGTTGCCGCCGGCGCGTTTGGCGAGGTACATCGCCAGATCAGCTCTGCCGATCAGATGGTCGGCGTCCTCATCGGGCCTGCGCAACGCGATGCCGACGCTCAGCCCCACCTGACGCGCGGCTCCCGGGGCCTTGAGGCGGGAGACGGCACGGATGAGCTTCTTGGCGACGCCTTCCGCATCGCGCGCGCTGGCGACGGCGGGAAGGATCACGACGAACTCGTCACCGCCGATCCGCGCGACGGTGTCCGCTTTGCGGACTGAGGACTCGAACGCCCGCGCGACGCCCCTGAGCACCTCGTCGCCGGCCGTATGACCGGCCTCGTCGTTGATCGCCTTGAAGCCGTCGACGTCGGCGAAGATGAGCGCTGGCGTCGACTCCTCTCGCTCAGCCTGGAGGAGCGTCATCTCAAGGCGATCGGTGAACAGAAGGCGGTTGGGCAGGTCGGTGAGCGCGTCGTGCGTCGCGAGGTGCTGGGCGAGGTCCTCGGCCGCCTTGCGGTCGGTGACGTCGTGGAAGTCCTCGATGATGCCGACGACCTCGCCGTCGACGATGAAGGGTTGCGCCGCGAGCACGACCGTCACTCGCGTGCCGTCGACCCGCTCCTTGGCGGTCTCATGGCTGAACGGGCCTTCGCCACCGAGCACGCGGACAAGCGGGCAGCTATCGGTGTGGCACTGAGGACCGGCGAACGCCTCGTAGCACTTCATCCCGGTCGCGGTTCCGGGCTCGAGGTGAGCGAGCTCCTCGAACGTGCGGTTGACGCGCGTCATCGTGAAGGTGCTGTCGATGATCCGCATGCCGCCGGCCGCCGTCTCGAAGACCTGCTCGATCTCGGCGTACGCCTTCCGGATCTCGCGCTCCGCGGCGACGCGCTCGGAGATGTCCCGGACGACCGCGAGAATGACCTGCTCGCCGCCTATGTGCGCCTGCCGGGCGTTGACCTCGACGGGTACCTTCGAGCCGTCGGCGCGGACGTGCTCGGTCTCGAACAGCACCCCGGACGTGTCGATCGCACCGCCGCGCGTGGGGTCGAATCGGGGGTCGCCCATGAGTGACGGATCGGCAAGCAGCGTGGTGATGTGCATGCCGATGAACGCCGACGCGGGGTGGCCGTACAGGTCCGCCGCCGCGTGGTTCGCGGTCAGGATGCGCCCGTCATGGACGCTGATCAGCAGCACGACGTCGCGCAGGTGCTCGAGGAGCATCCTGCACTCTTCGCCCACGCGCTGGTCGAAGGTCATGTTGTTCGCGTGCGTGTCCATCGCCTGGCTTCCTTCGACGGCAGGTCACGCCCCTAGGGTAGGCCATGCACCCCGCGTGCCACAACGGCGCTGCGCCACGCGTTGGTGTAAGGTATGAAGTTCCCCAACGGAGGAGGACCCTTGGAGCGCGCGCTACAGGCACTCGCCCGCTGGTCGTCGTTGACTGCGGTGTGGTGGATCGTGTCCGAGGGAGCCATCTCCGCGCTTCCGATCGGTGTCGTCGCCGCGCTCGCGGCGACGGGCGTCTCCTTCGCGGTTCACCCTGCGCGGCTGCCACGCGTTCGCCTGGGCGGCCTTCTCCGATTCATCGGCTTCTTCCTCGTGCATTCGGTGCGTGGCGGCGTCGACGTGGCGTCTCGGGTCCTGCGCCCGTCCCTGCCCGTCGACCCCGTGTGGATCGACTACCGGCTGCGATTGACAGACCCGCTGATGCGTGCGCTGTTCATGGCCACGCTGAGCCTGCTTCCCGGCACGTTGAGCGTGCACCTGAGCGACGGGAGGCTTGTGATCCACACACTCGGCTGCGACGGCAGCATCTTCGAGGATGCTTCGCGCGTGGAGCGTCGTGTCGGCGGTGTGTTCGGAGTGTCGGTGCCGGTCATCGAAGGGAGCTCGTGCTGATGGATCCGGTCCTCGCAGCGCTCGCAGCATTCGTGATGTTCGCGGCGTTCCTTGGCATCCTGCGCATCGAGCGTGGGCCGACCGGTGCGGACCGGATGCTCGCCGCGATGCTCTTCGGCACGACGGGCACCACGCTCGCGCTCGTGATCTCCGAGGCGAGCGGGCGCGGGGCGTTGCGCGACATGGCGCTCGTCTTCGCACTGCTCGGCGCGCTCACCGCCGTGGCGTTCGTCAAGCGCGCGTGGGAGGCGGGTGAATGATGCCCGAGCTCACAACGGTGTTCACGTGGGCCGAATACGCGTTCTACATCCTCGGCGCGTTCTTCTTCCTGGCAGGCTCCATCGGCCTCGTCAGACTCCCGGACGTCTACACCCGGCTCCACGCGCTGACGAAGGCTGACAACCTCGGCCTCGGCTTCGTGTGTGTGGGACTTGCGATGCGCTCGGATTCGGCTCTCGTAACACTCAAGCTCCTGCTCATCTGGGCGCTCGTGCTCGCCGCCAGCTCGACCGCGTGCTACCTGGTGGCGAACGCCGCGCGCTCCGCGGGCGTCACGCCCTGGTCGACCGGAGGCCGCCGGTGAGCGTGCTCTTCGACATCCTGCTGCTCGGCACGCTCGTGTGGGTTGCGATCGGTGCCCTCAACGAACGCAAGCTGTTCAAGTCGGTGGTCATGTTCACCGTCTTCGGTCTGTTCCTCGCCATCGCGTGGGTCCGCCTGCAGGCGCCCGACGTGGCGCTCGCCGAGGCGGCGATCGGCGCCGGCGTGACCGGCGCGCTCATGCTCGATGCCGCCGGCCACCTGAGAGGCCGCTCCACCCCGTACCCGACGCTTCCCGGTGCCGGTGACGAGGCTGGGGGTGAGGCCGATGCGTGAGACGTGGAGGGGCGTGATCGCCCCGGCCCTTCTGGCCGGAGCCTCGGCCGTGGTGATCGCGCGCGCCGTGCTGCTGCTGCCGCCATCGGCGGACGGACTGGCCCCAATTGCCGCGTCAACTGCCGCCGAGATCGGTCTCGGAAACATCGTGACCGCGGTGCTGCTCGACTTCCGCGGCTACGACACCCTGCTGGAGGTCGCGGTGCTCATGCTTGCGACCGTCGCGGTCCTCGCGGTTCGTGCGGACTCTCGGGCGCTCTACGCGCAGATATCGGACCGCGCGGGCCTCATGCTCTTGACGCTCACGCAGACGCTCATCCCCGTGGCGCTGCTCGTAGCTGTCCACCTCGTATGGATCGGATCGACGCGACCGGGTGGGGCGTTCCAGGGAGGCGCGGTGCTCGGCGCGGCAGGCATCCTGCTGGCGCTGAGCGGCTACGCACGACCGCAGTGGGTGGGGCGGTGGACCATGCGCGCATTCCTCGCGGCGGGTCTCATGATGTTCCTGGCCATCGCAGCATGGCCGCTGGTGTCGGAAGGGATGTTCTTGCAGTATCCCGAAGAGTCACGCAAGACGCTCATCCTCGCGATCGAGGCGCTGCTCGCCCTTTCGATCGGCGCGAGCCTGGCGATCCTCTTCCTGTCGTCGGCCTCGGCTCCGCCGGGAGGCGAGAAGCGATGAGCACGGTGATGCTCTATCCTCTCGCCGGCGCGCTCATCTTCGGTATCGGCGTGTACGGGCTGCTGTCGCGCACGCACCTGCTGCACAAGGTGATCGCGGCGAACTTCCTCGGCTCGGGCGCGTTCCTGGTGCTCATCGGACTAGGCGGCCGAACCGCCGACGGCGTGCCCGATCCGGTGCCCCAGGCGATGGTGCTCACCGGGATCGTCGTGACGGTGGCGCTCACCGCGGTCGCGCTTGCGCTTATCAAGCGCTTCTACTCGCTGACGGGACGCACGGTCCTCGACTCCGCGGACCCCGAGGAGCGCATGTGAGCATCACGGCGCATCTTCCGGTACTCGCGGTGATCGTCCCGCTTGCAGGCGGCGCGGTCGCCTTTCTGGCCGGCGTGCGGAGCGCGCGGGGAGTCGCGCTCGCCACCGCGGCTCTGACGGCCGGCATCACCGGGTGGCTGGTCGCCGACGTGCTCGCCTCGGGCCCACGCACCTACGCGGTGGGTGGCTGGGGCGGTCCGCTCGGCATCGTATTGGTCGCCGACGGACTGTCGGCGACGTTCCTTCTGCTGATGGCGCTCATCGGCGCGGCGGTCACGCTCTACGCGACCGGCTACTTCGAGCGGGCCACTGAGGATCGTCCCGGTCCCGGACACGGGCTGTTCTGGACGCTGTGGCTGTTCATGTGGGCCTCGCTCAACGCGCTGCTGCTTGCGGGCGATGTCTTCAACGTGTACGTCTGTCTCGAGCTCGTGGGACTCTCGGCCGTCGCGCTGGTCACGCTCACCGAGGGACCCGATGCGCTACGGGCAGGGATGCGGTATCTGTTCGCGGGCATCCTCGGCGCGATGACGTATCTGCTCGGCGTGGCGTTGCTCTACGCCTCCGTCGGGGTGCTCGACATGGCCCTGATCGCCGAGGCGCTTCGCGATGACACGCTTCGCACGGCCGCGACGGCGCAGACCGGTCTCGCGCTCATGGTCGTGGCGCTCCTGCTCAAGACCGCGCTCGTGCCGGTGCACTTCTGGCTGCCGTCGGCGCACTCGGCCGCCCCCTCGCCGGTGAGCGCGGCGCTCTCAGCGCTCGTCGTGAAAGGCTCGTTCGTCGTGCTGATGCGTCTGTTCGTCGACATCATGCCGCCAGGCTTCCTCGGCGAGGGCCATGTGCTCCTCGGTGTGCTCGGCGCCGTAGCGATCGTGTGGGGGTCGCTCCAGGCGCTCGTCCAGAAACGTCTCAAGCTCCTCGTTGCGTACTCGACCGTCGCGCAGGTCGGGTACCTGTTCCTGCTGTTCCCGTTCGCCGCCGAGGGCGGCACGGTCTTCGAACTCGCGCTGCTGGGCGTCGTGGCGCACGCCGCCGCGCACGGCCTGGCGAAGGCCGCGATGTTTCTCGCCTCGGGCGCGGTCCTCAAGCGCTACGGGCACGACCGCATCAAGCACCTCGCCGGGGCCGTGCGTCGGACGCCGGTCATCGCGGCCACGTACGCGCTTGCGGGCGTCACGATGATGGGCCTTCCACCGAGCGGCGGTTTCGCGGCTAAGTGGCTCGTTGGCTCGGCGGCGCTCGCGAGCGGGCAGTGGTGGTGGGCGGCCGTCGTGGTCACTGGGGGGCTCCTCGCCGCGGCGTACATGTTCCGGCTCCTCGGCGTGATGCTCACCGAGCCGGAGAACGCCTCCGAGCCGCTTCCTTCGCACGCGCCGGCACGCCTCGAGTGGCTGCCGCTTGCGCTCGCCGCCGCCTCGTGCGTGCTCGTGTTCGCGATCCCGGCCCTCGGCCGGATGGTCGCGGCCTCGGGAGCGCTCGCCGGTGCGGGGGGCGTGCTGCCGTGACGGCCTGGCTCCCGGTGCTCCTGCCGCTCGCGGTGTCGATCGTCACGTTCGTCGCCGGTGAGGCGCGCGAGCGGACCCGCGCGGTCGTGAACTTCGGCGGTGCGGTCGCATCGTCGGCCGCGGTGGGGACGCTCGTCGTCTCGGCATACGGGGGAGAGGTCAGGACCGGCGCGGTCGAGATGCTGCCCGGCATCGGGCTCGCGGTCCACGGCGACTTGCTCGGTCTGCTCTTCGCGACGGTCGCATCCGCGCTCTGGGTCGTCACGCTCGTGTACGCGTTCGGCTACATGTCGCATGAGCGGGACCGCGCGCGCTTCTTCGGCTTCTTCGCGCTCTGCATCGCCGCGGCCAACGGTGTCGCCCTTGCCGACGATCCGGTCTCCTTCTTCGTCTTCTACGAGGTGCTGTCGCTGGCGACGTATCCCCTTGTGGTGCACTCAGGATCGCCGAAGGCGCTCTCCGCGGGCCGGACGTACCTGATGTACGCGCTCGGCGGCGGGGCGGCGCTCCTCGCGGGTCTCGTGTGGCTGACGGTCATCGCCGGACCGGTCTCGTTCACACCCGGCGGAGCGCTCGGCCATGTCACCGGACGCGATGGTGAATTGCGGGCGATCTTCGCGTTGCTCGCTGGCGGCCTCGGCGTGAAGGCGGCGCTCATCGGGCTGCATCGCTGGCTGCCGGAGGCGATGGTCGCGCCCGCGCCGGTGAGCGCGCTGCTCCACGCGGTGGCGGTGGTGAAGGCCGGGGCGTTCGGGTTCGTCCGCCTCGTGAACGAGCTGTACGGACCGGGGCTCACGACCTCGCTCGGTGTGGCGCTGCCGCTTGCGCTTGTGGCCGCCGCGACGATCGTGTTCGGCTCGGTGGTCGCGCTGCGCCAGGACGATATCAAGGCCCGGCTCGCGTACTCCACGATCGCGCAGCTCTCCTACATCGTGCTCGGCACGGCGCTCTGCTCTCCGCTCGCCGCCGTCGGGGCGCTCGCGCACCTCGCGCATCATGCGGTGCTGAAGATCGCGATGTTCTTCACCGCCGGCTCACTCGCCGAGACGATCGGCGTCAAGCGGCTCTCAGAGCTCGACGGCGCGGGGAACAGGATGCCGCTCACGATGCGCTCGTTCGCGCTCGCGGCGTTCGGGCTTGCGGGCATACCGCCGTTCCTCGGGTTCTGGAGCAAGTGGCCGCTCGGCATCGGGGCGGTCGACGCCGGAGCGCCGTGGGCCGCCGTGCTCTATGCCCTCAGCGGCGCGCTGGCGGTTGGCTACCTGGCGCCGCTCGTCTTCCGGGGCGTGCCGGCCGGAGGCGCTGAACGCGCGGGTGGCCCTGAGAGCGATCCTCGGCTGCTCTGGCCGATCGTCGCCGTCGCGATAGCGGGCCTCGCGCTCGCTCTCGCGTCCGGACTGCCCGGCACGCCGGTCGACTGGGCGGCGCGCGCTCTCGCACCGAGCTTCGGCGGGTGGACGCCGTGACCGGCTTGACCGCTCCGCTCGGAGGCGCCACGTTCCAGAGCGACGCGCTCGCCATCGGTTTCGGCGCGCTGTTCGCCGCGCTCTGGGTGGCGGGGGGCGTGCACGCCGCGCTCACGCTCGAGGGAGCCGAGCGGCGGCGGCTGTTCGCGTTCTACGTGCCCGCGGCGACCGGCGGCATCGCGGTGGTGTTCGCCGCCGACGCGGTCGCCTTCTACCTGTGCTTCGCGCTCATGGCGCTCTCAAGCTGGGGGCTGATCACGCATCCGCGAACCGCCGAGGCGCGCCGGGCCGGTGGGGTTTACCTGGGCGTCACCGTCGTCGGCGAGGCGTTGCTGCTCGC
Organism: uncultured Coriobacteriaceae bacterium; assembly: GCA_964472485.1. GTDB lineage: Bacteria > Actinomycetota > Coriobacteriia > Anaerosomatales > Anaerosomataceae > CAYYLR01. The sequence goes on along the minus strand of CAYYLR010000032.1, from coordinate 2,516 downwards.
GGCGCTCATGGTGCTCGCGAGCGAGACCGGCTCCACGACGCTCGCGGTGATGGCCGAAGGGATGCCCGCAGCCGCGCACGGAGCGGTCGCGTTCGGACTCGTGACCGCCGCATTCGGGCTCAAGCTCGGCGCTGTCGGCGCTGGGGGCATCCTGCCGCTCTCGTACGCCCATCCGCCTGCGGGCGCCGCCGCGGCGCTGGCAGGCGCGTCCACCACCGTCGGCGCGCTCGGCCTACTTCGGCTGCTCCCGCTCGGGGCGGAGGTCCCGGCGTCGTGGGGAGTGGCGCTCATCGTGATCGGTCTCGCGTCGGCGTTCGTCGGGGCCGCCCTCGGCGTGTTCACGTCCACACCGCGAGCCGTGCTCGGCTACTCGAGTGCCAGCCAGATGGGGTTCGTGTTCATCGCCGCCGGTGCCGGGCTCGCGGACCCGGGTGCCGCCACCTACGCGGCCGGAGCGATCGTGGCCTACGCCGTCCATCACGGTATCGCCAAGGCTGCGCTCTTCCTCGGTGATGACGCCGTGGCGAGTCTGCGAGGAGCCGCGCGTAGGCGGGCGCTCGTGGCGCTTGCACTTCCGGCGCTCGCGCTCGTGGGCGTGCCGCTGACGAGCGGCTTCGTCGCTAAGAACGCGCTCAAGTACGCCGCCCAGGCCGCCGCGGGTGACGCCGCGCATCTCGCGTACACGCTCCTGCCCTGGGCCGCAATGGGCACCGCGCTCGTGATGCTGCGCTTCATGGCGCTCACGGCCGGGCGCGCCGAGCCGGGACCGGGCGGGCCGTCGCGTCACAGGCCGCCGTCGGCGTGTGGGTGGCGCTGCTCGGCGCGACCGCGGCCGCTACGTGGCTCTGGCCGGCCGCCTGGGCTGACTCGGCCGCCTCGGCGGCGTTCGACCTTCCGTCCGCGTGGTCGAGCCTGCGGCCGCTCCTGTTGGCCGTCGTGCTGGCCGCCGCTGCCGCGCGGTTCGGCCGGCTCGACGTGCGCTCCGAACGCGGCCTGGTTCCGCCGGGCGATATCGTCCGCGTGCTCGGGGACGCGCTCACGACGCTGTTCTCGGCTCGCAAGCAGGGCTCCCGGGCTGTCCGTGACCGCCCGGGCACGAGCCCGGCGCGAAAGCGGCTGCGACAACTCGAGGGCGACCTCATGCGCTGGCACGCCGCCGCCGCCTCGTTCGTGGCGATCGCGCTCGTGCTCGTGGCGATCGCGGCGGTCACCCGCTAGGGTGTACTGACCGCCGGGCGAGATCGGGGGTGTCGGGATGGGACGCGGAACGGCTGCTGAGCGGCTGCGGGTGCCGGACGCGACCGTCGAGTGGCTGCTCGGCGAGGACAACCCGGCGGTCGCGGTCCTCACGCGCAGGAACCTGCTCGGCGAGTCCGACTCTGCCGAGACACGCGCGCTCTGGACCCAGCGGAACGAGTACCCGGCGGTCGTCGGCATCCTGGCCGCGATGCGCGACGACGGGTCGTGGGACGTCCCATCGCGCGACTACCAGAAGTACCGCGGCACACTGTGGCAGATGGTCTTCCTCGGCGAACTCATGGCGGACGGGTCCGACGAGCGCGTGCGCCGAGCCGCCGACCATACGTTCTCGCGGCAGCTGTCCGACGGGTCGTGGAGCGCGACCGGGCGCGCCGACGGGTCGATCGGGTGCCTCACCGCGAACGTGGGCCGGGGTCTCGCGGCGCTCGGCTACGAGCGGGACGAACGTGTCGCGCGAGCGCTCGGCTACCTGGTCGACGTTTACCGCGAGCTCGGTGTCGTGAACTGCCGCCAGTCGAGCGGCTACCAGCTCAACGGGTACTGCCACATGCTCGCGCCGAAGATCCTGCTGTTCCTCGGCGTCGTGCCCGAGAACCTGTGGCCGGACGGGGCCGCCGATCTGCGCGACGCGTGCGTCGAACGGTTGCGGGACAAGCAGGTGCTCAGGTGCCTTCCGGAGGAGTCGCGCGAGTTCCAGGACATCCTGTGGTCGGTGCCGTCGGCCGAGCGGCACGGCCTCCGCGAACGCTTCCTGGCCGAGCACCCGACGCTCCACTACAAGGACAAGCCGGGCTGGACGCGCTTCGGCTTCCCGCGGTCGTACAACTCCGACGCGCTCGAGGCGCTGCTCGCGCTCGCGGGTGTGGGGGAGCGGCCGCGGGAGGAGTACCATCGCGCGATCGAGCTCGTTCGCGCGCAGGCCGATAGCGAGATGCGCTGGGCGATGCGCAATACGCTGAACGGCAAGATGCACGCCGACGTGGAGGCGAAAGGTCAGCCGAGCAAATGGCTGACGCTTCGGGCGCTGCGGGTGTTGGCATGGACCGAGGGCGGGGTCTGAGGGTAGCGGTTCGTTGCCCCGGCCGTTCGGCCTCGGTATACTGCGCTATTGCCGCTTCCGGCGTGCCGGGAGCGCCGCCTCGCGGAGAGGTGGCAGAGTGGTTGAATGCGGCGGTCTCGAAAACCGTTTAGCGGGTATCCCCCGCTACGAGGGTTCGAATCCCTCCCTCTCCGCCATGTGATGTCTCAGGACATCG
>CAYYLR010000031.1:4473-16384 GCA_964472485.1 uncultured Coriobacteriaceae bacterium | reverse complement strand
ACGCCGGCCGGCTCGCGCATCTCTACACGCCGCGGGGGCGCCAGGCGGTGGCGCGAGGCCGCGACCTCACGGCCTGCCGACTGCTCATCGGCACGGGCGGAGCGCTGACGCGGCTACCCGGCGGCGAGGCGATCCTGGAGGCCGCGCGGGCTCCGGCGGGAGGTGGCGAGGCGCTCCTTCCGCCCGCCGATGCCGAGGTCGCGCTCGATCGGGACTACGTCTTCGCGTGCTGCGGGGCGCTCTCCGCCCGGTTCGATCCGGGTGCGGTCGTCGCGCTCATGCTCGCAAGCCTTGGCAGATGAGGGGGTCCACATGCGAGCCGCCACCCTGACCGTCGATCTCGCGAAGATCGAGTCTAACGCCCGGCGTGTCGTCGAGGCGCTTGGCACAACCGAGGTCGTCGGCGTCACGAAGGTCACGTGCGGCTCACCCGAGGTCGCGCGCGCGATGCTCGCCGGTGGCGTGACAGCGATCGCCGACTCTCGTGTCGAGAACCTCGCCCGGCTTCGGAATGCCGGTGTCGACGCGCCGCTTTGGCTGCTGCGATCTCCTGCGCCGGAGCTCGCTGAGGAGGCGGTCCACACCGCGGACGTCTCGCTCGAAAGCGAGATCGGGATCCTGCGGGTGCTCGATGCGGCGGCGGGCAGACTCGGCGTTCGCCATGCCGTGGTGCTCATGGTCGACCTCGGAGATCTGCGCGAGGGGATTCTTCCTGAGCGGCTTCCGGAGCTGCTTGACGGCGCGTCCGCGCTTCCCAGCATCGACCTCCTCGGCATCGGCACGAGCCTTACCTGCTACGGAGCGGTCGTGCCGGACGCGGGCAACCTCGGCGAGCTGGTCGCGCTGGCCGAGGCCGCCGAGCGCCGGCTCGGGCGCGGGCTGCGCGTGAGCGGCGGTATGTCGAGCTCGCTCGACGCGCTTGTCGCGGGCGAGCTCCCGGCGCGCATCGATGACCTGCGCATCGGCGAGAGCATCATTCTCGGGGTCAGCACGGTCACGCGGGAGCGCATCCTGGGGCTGCACACCGATGCGCTGGCCCTCGAGGCTCCGGTCATCGAGTGTGCGCTCAAGCCTTCGGCGCCACGGGGGACGATTGCGCAGGACGCGTTCGGGAACCGCCCGGTCTTCGCCGACCGCGGCCCACGGTGGCGCGCAATCTGCGCGATCGGGCGGCAGGACGCTCCGGCCGAGGGCCTCGTGCCGCGCGACGAGCGGATCGAGGTGCTCGGCGCGTCGAGCGACCATCTCATCTGCGACGTACACGACCTTCCGGCACCGCCGGGCATCGGGGAGGCGATCGCGTTCACACCGAACTACGCGGCCACCCTCGCCGCGTTCACCTCGCCCTACGTCCGAAAGGTGTTCGTCGACGACTGACGCGCCGGCGCGTGCCGTCAGAAGCGCGGTCCGCCGGTGACCTCCAACCAGCACGGGTCGTGAGCGCGCGACGGCCGCCGGGTCGCCCCGACGGCCGTCGCTTGGTGCGAGCCCCGTTGGTCACGGGACGGTGTCACGCTACTTGGGCATGGTCAGCCCGCGCTCGGGACGCGAGAACGTGTGACAGTACGAGCAGTCCGCCTTCACGCTGTCGACGTGGCGGCTGTGTCCAGCGACGTAGCCCTTCCAGGTCTTGTTGTTGTGGCACTGCGTGCAGAGGACGGACAGATCGGCCTTCTTCGCATAGCCCATCGTCTTGAGGTTCATGACCTTGCCGGCGCCGCCGGTCGTCGCCTCGTGGCAGTCGGCGCACACGAGCACGCCGCCGGTGGACTGGGCGTCAGCGATCGTATGGTTGAGCATCTGATACGTGTCGGCCTTCACGGTGTTCCACGAGTCAGACGAACTGTAGCCCATACCGGTGAGGCCCTTGGCGACCGAGAGCGCATAGTCGCCGGAGATGTTCAGGTACTCGTTCGTGTCGAGCGCGATCAGGACACTGCCGGTCGTGCGCAGCGGCTGATAGGCGATCTTATACTTGAACGGATAGAGCTTGTTCGTTGTGTCGCCCGCGATGGAGCCCTGGAGCTGGACGGTCTCCCAGGCGCCGGTCACGGTGTTGAAGCGACCGGTGTTGCCCTTGAGGTAGTTCCAGGTCTTGCGGTTCCAGAACTTGTAGGTCGGCGTCACGTTGGTAGCCGTGACGTTGGAGGGGTGACCGTTCGCCTTGCGAACACGCCAGTCGCGCTCCATCTCCGTGGCCACACCCTTGCCGTACTTCGTGACGTGGCAGGTCTGGCACGCGACACGGGTGACGTGCTTGTTGACAGCCGCGGTCACGTGGCCGCCGGTCTGCCGGGTGGCGTGGCACTCGGAGGTCGCGCACTTGATCTCAGCCGCGTGGTCGGTCGACTGCAGGTCCGAGCCCTTGCCGGTCACCTTGTGGTTCACGAACTTGTGGCATGTCTGGCAGGTCATGTTCCCGCGGCCAGTCGCCATGTGGACGTCATGATTGCCATCGGTCGTGGCTCCCTGCATCGACGAGATGTCGCCGCGCTTGAGGCCGTCACCGCCGCCGCCGTAGGCATGGCACTTCAGACACGTCTTCCTCGTCGGCTTGCCGACGTTGCGCACGTAGCTGTCGAGCGTGGCCTGCGCCGTGCCCGCGGGCGGGCCGAGCGACGTGGTCGACAGGCGGACACGGGCGAGCGCGTACGCCTCGTTATGGCACATGAGGCAGTCGACGTTGTCGAGCTGGGCGGTCGTCGGGTTGCTGGTCCACACGGGCTGTGCTCCGCGCCCGGCGTGGCAGGCGCCGCACTGCGCGCCCCAGTTGCCCTGGATGTTGATGCAGTACGCGTTGATCGCGCTGTTGACCTTGCCCTGCAGCGCGGTCGTGTTCACGTTGTCGGGTGCGGTCGACTGCCACTGATAGTGGAGCGCGCCGTACATGTCGGTGAACTGCTTGGCGTGGCAGCTGCGGCAGTTCGCGGGATAGCCGCTCCACAGCAGGTTCGCGTGCGGGTTCGAAGAGCCGACACCGAACGAGCCGTTGCCCGTGCCCGTGTCACGCCTGGTGTCGGTGATGGTGGCCGTGATCGTCCAGGTGCCGGCCGGAGCGGTGGAGGCCAGCGCGTAGTTGTACGTGTAGTTGCCGCCGCCGGCATTCGTCATGTTCGCGTCGTTGACGACAATCGTACCGCTCGGGTTCCTGATCGTGACCTTGGCCGAGCGGATGCTCGTGACGGGCTGGCTGTTGGCGATGTAGGTCGCCAGCGCGTTGATCGCTACTGTCTCGCCCGCAGCGTAGGTCGCCTTGCTGGTGGTCACCGCTACATTTATCGTGACCGCCGCGTGTGCGACGCCCCCCATGGCGAACAGTGCCACCATCGTGGCCACCGCTACCACCATGAGCCGTTTGCGTGTACTCAAGTGTGCCTCCCTGTGAAGAGTCTCTTCGAGCCGAATGCCGCGCGGGGCGCACGCGGCCGAGCGGGGGTCGTTGACGCGGCCACCTCCTCACGCGATCGGCCCCTGGTGTCGTTAGGGCGTCGGCCCGCATGGACCGCCGATCGGTCGATGCGTTGACAATCGTGCGAACTATCACAAACTTACGCGGAGTGTATGAGGCTTAACGCCACTTGAGCAATACCGCCTGAGGTATCCAGCGCAGCCGGGGATGAAGCGCATAACGACTATGTCGGAGCGACATGCGCGCTCGCACATCGGGACATGGATCTCTACCGAGCGACGACCCGGAGTATCGAGCCGCCGAAGTCGACCAGATACAGCTCGCCGGCGTCATCCTCGCCGAAGCTCGCGATGGCGTGCCCGGTCTCGGTGAGCAGCCGGTTGGTCGCCGAGCCGTCGTTCCCGCGAACGAGACCCCAGACCCGCCCGTCGACGAAGTCACCGTAGACGTACATGCCGACCAGGCCCGGTTGCGCTGAACCCCGGTACACGTGGCCGCCGGTGACCGACTTGCCGGCCTCGCGGCCGTATTCGACGATCGGCGTCACGAATGCGCCGTCCGCCGCCGCGCTTCCGGGCGGGTACGGCCTCGTCCCCTCGTAGAGGCTCCAGCCGTAGTTCTCGCCGCCGGTCGAGGCGGCCGGCTGGAAGTCGATCTCCTCGAGCGCGCTCTGACCGACGTCACCGATCCACAGGTCGCCGCTCGCGCGGTCGAACGAGAAGCGCCACGGGTTGCGGAGTCCGTACGCCCAGATCTCGGGGAGTGCGCCCGGCGTGCCGAGGAACGGGTTGTCAGGCGGCGTCGCGTATCCGGATGACCCGCCGCTGACATCGATCCGGAGCAGCTTGCCGAGGTACGTGCCGAGGTCCTGGCCCGCACGCTCGGGATCCCCGCCGCCTCCGCCGTCGCCCGTGCCGATGTAGAGGTAGCCGTCCGGACCGAACGCTATCATGCCTCCGTTGTGGTTCGCGTAGGGCTGCGGGAATCGCAGGAGCACCGCCTCGCTCTCCGGATCGGCCTCATTCCCCGACGCCCTGAGGCGTGATACGACGGTGGCGCCGCTGCGGTCCGTGTAGTCGATGTAGAACTCCCCGCTCGTCGCGAAGTCCGGCGCGAACGCAAGGCCGAGCAGACCCTGTTCGCTCGACGTGCTGACCTTCCCTGAGAGGTCGAGGAACGGCCGCTCCGAGCGTTGCCCTCCGCGAACGATCCAGACGCGCCCCGTCTTCTCCACGACGAAGAGGCGGCCCGATCCGTCTCCCGCGCCGGTGACGAACAGCGGCTGGTCGAAGCCGTCGGCGATCGGCTCAAGCTCGATCGAGGTGGCGGTCGGGGTTTCGGCCGGCTCCGGTGTCCGCGCGGGCGGCGGCTCGACGATGACTGGCTCCGGCGCTTCGGCCGCACACGCCGTGAACAGGGTGAGTCCGAGCGCCGAGATCATCACGCGAACGCCTCGGTGCCGACGAATCAGACGGAGGGTGCTCTTCGCCTCGTCTGGGTCTCGCATAGGTTCCTCCCGTGCGCCGCCGGGGTCTCCGCGCCTGATGCCGCGCCTGTGCCGTATATGCCCCGGGCGCGCCGTCGGCACCGACGCGGGGAGTGCCCGGGGACTCGGTCCCGCTCAACCGGGGCGGCCCCTTCCGCTGGCCTGCGAACGGCGCCGCGCGTCAGACCGCGGCGGAATCGCGAGGTATACTGCAGACCGGACGCCAGGAGAGGAGTCACCGATGCCGTCGCCCGACCCGCTGGAGCGCCTCGAGTTCGATGTGGCCGCGATGATGACGGAGTTCCCGCCGGCCCTCCGCAACGCGAACAAGCGCGTCGTCTTCGACATCGCGTGCGGCTCCGCCACGCCGTGCGCGGGGCGAATCACGTACACGCGTTGGCCCGCGTTCGACCTTCCGGCCACCATCGATCCCGCCACGGGCCTGGCACCGCTTGAGAGCCGCTCGGGGATCTACGACTACGCGCCGGTCGCCGATCTTCCCGGCGCGGTCGAGTGGCATGTCAACTTCGCTGACCCGATGCTCTTCTTCGCTTACGGGTCAGGGCTGTTCGCCCAAGACGAGATGCAGTGCGCCGAGCACCCCGCGCTCGGCTCGCTCACCGAGGCCCTGCGCGCCGACGGCCGTCGCGCCGTCACCGACGGGCCGGACGGACCGACGCCGGTGCTGGTGGCGGGTGTGGAGCGCCGGTGCCGGGTCGCGACGAACATGAGCGCCGCCGAAGGACGTCCCCGCGGCCTGTACGGGAACGAGTTCGCCCTGGCGACACCCGATGCCGTCGCGCGTGCCACCAGGCCGATCGATCCGCCGACGGTCACGAACCTGATCGCGATGGCGGCGCCGACCTACCGGCGCGGAGCGTACACCGCGGAGATGATAGAGCGCATCCTCACCACCGCCTACACCGGCTTCGCCGCCGCTGTCGCCGAGTCGACGCTCGCGCGCTCCGGCGCGCCGGTGGTCGTGCACACCGGGTACTGGGGGTGCGGGGCTTTCGGCGGGAACCGCGTGCTCATGTCGATGCTGCAGATGCTCGCTGCGGGGATGGCGGGGGTCACGCGCCTCATCTTCCATACCGCCAACGCCGAGGACGCCCCACTCGCCGAGGCCGAGCGTTTGATTCGCGAGCAGCTGGTACCGTCGGGTCCGGTCGCGTCGCAGGGACTCATCACGGCCGTGCACGCGATGGCATTCCAGTGGGGAACCAGCGACTGCACGTAGGTCTCTGCCCTGGATGATGCCGTCGTCGACGCGGCGGCCCACCCGTAAGCACCGCGCGTGTCGGAGCCGCCTGCTACGCTGCGGTCATGAGCGTACGACTGTCGAAATCGCGCTTCCAGAAGGGCCTGCAGTGCGAGCGGGCGCTCTGGCTGGCCGTCCATCGCCGAGACCTCGCCGCGCCGTGCTCCGAGGCCCAGCAGTGGGTGTTCGACCAGGGGACCGCGATCGGCAGGCTCGCACACGCGCTGTTCCCGGGCGGGATCGAGGTCACTGAAGACCACCGCCATGCCGGCGAGGCGCTGGCGACCACACGTGCGCTTCTGGCCGACGGGACGCCGGTCCTCTACGAAGCGGCGTTCGAACACCGCTCCGCCTTCTGCCGCGTCGACATCCTTGCGGCGACCGGTGACGGCCGGTGGGACCTCTACGAGGTGAAATCGTCAGGCTCGGCGAAGCCCGAGCACGTCACCGACGCAGCCGTTCAGGCGTTCGCAGTCGAAGGGTCCGGGTTGCGGCTGCGGCGGATCGGTATCGTGCACCTCGACACCTCGTACGTCTACCCTGGCGGCGCGCACGATCCCTGGGCCTTGTTCGCGGTTGCCGACGTCACCGCGGAGGTTCGCGGGTTCATCTCCGAGATCCCCGGGATGCTCGAGCGCTTCGCGGCTGTTGTGAGCGGCACCGAGCCTACCGAGTGCATCGGCCAGAGGTGCGGGCGCCCCTACGCCTGTGAGTTCCGCGAGTACTGCCATGCGTTCCTGCCCGCGGAACACCCCGTGACGGATCTTCCGAGGCTGCATGACGCGACGCTCCGCACGCTGCTTGACGCCGGAATGACGAGCATCTACGACATCCCCGAGGCGTTCGCCGGCCTCACACCGGCCCAGGCCCGGGTGGTCGCCGCTGTCCGCGGCGGTAAGCCGGAGGTCGATGCGAGGGCTTTGGCGCGGGCGCTTGCGGCGCTCGAGTGGCCGGTCTACCACCTCGACTTCGAGACGGTCATGCCCGCGCTCCCGCTGTGGCGGGGCACCCGGCCGTACGAGACGGTGCCGTTCCAGTACTCGGTGCACGTGCAGCGACGTGACGGCACGCTCGAGCATCGGCGGTATCTGCACGACGGGACGGACGACCCGCGTCCGGCGCTTGCGGAGCGGCTTCTCGCGGATCTGGGGGCGAGCGGCTCGATCGTGCACTACACGCCGTACGAGCGGTCGCGACTCGAGGATCTCGGGCGATCGCTGCCGCATCTCATCCCCGCGCTCGCGACCGTCCGCGACCGACTCTTCGACCTCGAGCCGGTGATCAAGCGGCATACGCTGCATCCGGCCTCAGGCGGCAGAACGAGCATCAAACACGTCTTGCCGGCGTGGTGTCCCGACTGCTCGTACGAGGGTCTCGCCATCGCTGATGGCCAGACGGCCAGCATCCGCTACCTGCGCGTGGTCACGGGGGTAGCGGACGCCGAGGAGGCCGAAGAGACGATGAGGGCGCTCGAGGAGTACTGCGCGCTGGACACGTTCGCCATGGCGCGGTTGCTGACCGAGATGGCGCTTCTCGAGACGCCAGGATAGCGGGTGCTGCTATCCTGACGACATGCCGACCATCACGGTCATAGCCTCGGTCTTGATCTCGCTGGCGCTCGTGTTCTACACGATCGGCGTGTGGGCCGAGCGCATCGTGCGCTATCTCAAGCCGTGGCACCTCGTGGCGTTCTGGCTCGGCTTCGCGTTCGACACTGCCGGGACGATCGCGATGGACCTGATCGCGCCCGGGGTCGATTGGTTCAGCGTGCACACGATCACCGGACAGCTCGCGCTGTGGCTGATGTTCGGCCATGCGGTCTGGGCCACCATCGTCGTGCGGCGCGATCTCACCGCGATGCGCGTCCGATTCCACCGGTACAGTCTGCTCGTCTGGGCGTTCTGGCTCGTGCCGTACTTCGGCGGCATGTTCCTCGGCATGAGCGCGGCGGGGTGAGCCGGGGTATCGGGTCGCGGAGGCTGTGCGTGACCGGGAGGGGGGAAGCGTGGCCGAGGGCCTGACTGCCGCGGAAGGGGGAGCTCTCACCATCCCGGCGGTGCTGGCGATCGGCGCCTCCACCGGCGGTCCTCCCGTCGTCGAGGATATCCTCCGCGCGCTTCCTGCCGACTTCCACCTGCCGGTCGTCGCGTGCGTGCACATGCCCGAGGGCTTCACGGGGCCATGGGCCGCGAGACTCGACCGGCTGTGTGCTGTCGAGGTCCGTGAGGCGGCGGATGGGGAACCGCTGCGTCGTGGAGTGGCGCACGTCTGTCCCGTCGGCAGCCACGTAACGGTCGCGCGTGACGGCCGGACCGTCCACTTCAGGTTCGACGCGCCCGAGGAGGGCGAGATCTTCGTCCCCTCGATCGACCGTCTCATGACATCGGTCGCCGCCACATACCGCAGCGGGGCGGTCGGCGTCATACTCACCGGCCTGGGTTCAGACGGCGCGAAGGGTCTCCTCGCGATCCGCACCGCCGGCGGACACACGATCGCCGAGCGGCCGGACACGGCGCTCGCGGCGAGCATGCCGCAGTCGGCCGTCGAGATCGGCGCAGCGATGGAGATCTGCGGCGCTGACGAGATGCCCGCGCTGGTCCTGCGTCGCACCGACTGGGGTCACGTGGAAGACTGACAGGAGCCGGGGCGCCGGAGGTCAGTCCTCGAGCGGCAGGTCCCAGATACGCCATGTCTTGTAGCGGCGCCCGCCCATGAACTCGGCCGCGCGGATGATGAGGTCGTTGTTCTCGAGCAGGAGTGACACATCACAGCGGGTGTACCCCTTCGACTGCGCGTGCGCGTGGACCTCGCCGTACAGCAGCGCGTCGGCGCCAAGCCGCCGGTACCCCGGCACGATGCCGAAGAAGATGAGCCTGATGCGGTCGATGCTCTTCCTGCCGGCGAGGAGTCGCGCCACCCGTGCGTAGTCCGAGTCTCCATACCACCGCCAGCGCGGCCGCAGGAGCTGATTGGGGTCCGGGAACGCGCCGAGCACGGCAACGGGTTCGCCCTGGTGGTAGGCGAACCGGATAAGGCCGGGGTCGATGATCGGCTTGAGCGTCTCAGCGAGCGCGTCGGCCTCCCACGTTGTGATCGGCAGGAATCCCCAGTTCTGCGCCCAGGCCTGGTTGTAGATGTCGATGACGAGGCGGACATCCTCCTCGAAGCGCGACATGTCCACCGGCCGCGTCTCGATCTCGCGCCTCCCGTTGACCGCGTCGGCAAGCCGCGCCAGCCGGTCGGGCGGCGACTGGGTGAGGTCGATGAGGTGCGCGTGGTAGTCCATCGCCATGCGGAAGCCGTACCGCTCGATGAACTCCTGGTAGTACGGTGGGTTGTAGGTGTGCTCGACGTACACGTCCTGGCCGAAGCCGTCGATCAGGCACGCCTGTCGCTCGTGCGTCGCGTTGGAGTACTCGCCCGGCCCCCGCAACGTGCGCGCGCCGTGCGCTCGCGCCCAGTCGCGCGCCGCGTCGAGCAGCGCCTCCGCGGCGTCGTAGTCATCGATGACCTCGAAGAAGCCGAAGAACGCGAACCGCTCGTGGTAGTAGTCGTTGAAGCGCTCGTTGATCACCGCCGACACCCGGCCGACCGGTTCGATGTCACGGTAGGCGATGAAGTGCGTGGCTTTCGCGGTCTTGTGATAGGGATGTTCGGGCGTGAGCAATCCCGTGATCCCGAGCAGCCGGTTGCCGAGCAGGTCGGCGTCGAGTTGCGGTACCCAGTGCGGGTCGTGCCGGTAGTGCTTCCAGTGGAACGCGACGAAATCCCTGATGCGCGGGTCGCCGAGGGGGATCTCCTCGACGCGCAGCGGCTCGGTCGGCACGGGTCGCTCCTCCTGTCGGGTCGTCGCAGCCGAGCGTAGCACTGCGGGTGGGGCTGGTACACTGAGGACGACCAGGGAGGACGGATGCTCGAGTCGCTCGCGGCCACCGGTATCGGCATGCGGATAGCCCGCGGTGTCGCACGCGCTCTCCCGCAGGCGGCCGCGGGTCCCGTCGTGCGGACCATCGCCCGTAGGCTGTCCGCTGACCCCGGCTCGCCGCTCATGCGAGCGGTGCGCGTCAACCAGTGGGTCGTCTCCGGCCGCTCGCTCTCCGGCGGTGCGCTCGACGACGCTGTCGCCGCCAACATCGATGAGATGGCGCGACTGCTCTACGACTTCTACCACGCCCTCGGCAACGCGACCGCCGAGCGGCGGCTCGTCGCGATCGACGACGTGTTCGCCGGAGTCGTCGAGCGCGAGCGCACGGACGGTCCGTTCGTCTACGTCGGCGCCCACTTCGGCAACTTCGATCTCGTCGGTCGGATGCTCGGTCTCCATGGCTGGCGGATGCAGGTCCTGTCGGTCGCGGATCCCAACGAGGGGTACCGGTGGCAGAACGATGTCCGCGAGGAGGCGGGCTTCGAGGTGACGCCGGTCACCGTGGAGGCGCTCAAGCACGCCGCGCGCGGGCTCGCCGAAGGACGGTCGGTCCTGTCGGGACTCGACCGGCCGCTGCTCAGGCCCGACAAGGCTCAGCCGCTGTTCTTCGGCCACCCGTCTCCGCTTCCGCTGCTCCACGTGCGGCTGGCGATGCGCGCGCAGGTGCCCGTGATCGTGCTGGGCGCGCCGCGCGGCGATGATGGGCGGTACCGTCTCGCCGCTTCCGACCCGATCGAGATGGAGGGCGACACATTGACCGCCGAAGCGATGCGCGCCAACGCCGAGCGCTGTCTTGCGATCGTCGAGCGTTGGGTGCGAGAACGGCCGGCGCAGTGGGCCATGCCGCACAGCGCGTGGCCAGACCTGCCCGTCCCCGGCTGAGACCGCGGGTAGCCCCCGCCCAGACCCCGTCCGCCGCGCCGAAGGAGCCCATGTGTCCGACATGTCCGATATCAAGCAGCACACGCGGGTGAACCAGACGCTTACCGCGCCGTTCGAACGGCCGGCCCTGCAGTGGCTCGCCGCGCGTTCGCCGGTGTGGATCACCCCTGACGTGCTGACCGCCATCGGCGTGGCCGGCTCGGTGGCCTGCTTCCTCGGCTACTGGCTGTCGGGCGAGAACGTCCTGTGGCTCTGGCTCGTCAACGCGGGCCTCGCCGTCAACTGGTATGGCGACTCGCTCGACGGTACGCTCGCCCGCTACCGCAAGATCGAGCGGCCGAAGTTCGGCTTCTACATCGATCACACGGTGGACGCGGTCTCCGAGTTCCTCACGATCATCGGGATCGGGATGTCGCCGTTCCTGCGGATGGACATCGCGGCGTTCGCGCTCATCGGGTATCTGCTCATGAGCGTGCACGTGTACGTGCGAACCGCGGTCGATGGCGTGTTCAAGATCAGCTACGGGCGGTTCGGCCCGACGGAGCTGCGAATCATCATCGCGCTGGTGAACGTCGCGATCATCGTGGCGGCGGACTGGTTCCTCGCGCCGGTCGCGTGGGGGCTCAAGCCGTTCGACCTGATCGGCATCGGGCTGGCCGCAGCGCTCACGCTCGTGTTCGTCGTCGCGTCGCTGCGTCACGCGGCCGTCTTGGCCAGGGAAGGGAAGTAGGCCGACATGGGTCTGTTCGGCCCGAAACGACTCGCGCTTGCGCTTGGCAGCGGCGCCGCGCGCGGCATCGCGCACATCGGCGTGCTCAAGGTGCTCGAAGCCGAGGGACTCACGGTGGATGCCATCGCCGGAACGAGCATGGGGGCGATGGTAGGCGCGTTGTCCGCCGCCGGCATGCCGGCGAACGAGATCGAGCGGATCGCGCTCGATCTCGACGT
>CAYYLR010000031.1:0-4463 GCA_964472485.1 uncultured Coriobacteriaceae bacterium | reverse complement strand
GACTCAGCATGCCGGGCTTCTCCGGACCGAGGAAGCCCATCGCGAGCAGGACGAGATCGGCATCCAGCGTGAACTCACTGCCGGCGACCGGCTTGAACGCCAGGCGTCCACCCTCGCGGACCATCTCGACGTCCAGAGCCTCGCCGGGCTCGGCGACATGGCGATCGGCAAGGGGGCGGCGTTCTCCGGCGCTAAGGTCACCGCGTTCCTGCGCGAGCACCTGCCGGCCGACTTCGCGGACCTCCGGATCCCGTTCGGTTGCGTGGCCACCGACATCACGCGCGACCGTCCGGTCCGCTTCACCGAAGGTGATCTGGTGAGCGCGGTCCGGGCGAGCATCTCGGTGCCGCTGGCGTTCATGCCGGTCGTGATGGACGACATGCTGCTGATCGATGGATACGTCGCCGAGCCGGTCCCCGTGACGCTCGCCCGGCACCTGGGTGGCCAGGTGGTCGTCGCGGTCGACGTGTCAGGGAGCGGCACGGTGAACCTGCCGGAATCGGGCGGGATCGGAGAGGGGCCGAGTCTGCGCCAGCTGCACGCCGTGCTCAAGAACGGGCAGCCGTACGTTCGCGGTACGAGCGGGTTCGAGATCGTCGGCGCCGTCTCTGAGGCGTTCGAACGGCGTCTGGCTGAGAGTGCGCTGCGGGAAGCCGAGGTCGTGATCGCCCCCGATGTGGCGCGCTACGGCGGTTTCGAATTCGGCCGGGCGACGGCACTCATCGCGGCAGGTGAGGTCGCGGCCCGGGCAGCCATCCGCAGCGTTCGGCGAGCCGCGCACCGGTAGCGGCCGGTGGCGACGTCGCGGCCAGCGCCCAGCCGGGGCGTCTGCTGGTAGAATGCGCGAGGATGTTCCGTCGTCGAAGGAGCCCGTGGTGCCGCTGTCTCGGACGATCCGAACCGCGCTTTTCGCGGTCATCCCATTCTCAGCGCTTGCGTGCGCGATCGCGGTGGTGAGCATACCGCCGGATGCGCGCCTCGGCGCGATGGTCCGCTTCGTGATGTTCCACGGAGCCGCGACGTGGGTGAACATGGCGACGTTCACGCTGGCGGGACTGGTCGGCCTCGGCTACGTCGCCGGCATCCGGCAGCTGCTTCCCTGGGGTCAGGCGCTGCGCTGGTTCTCGCTCCCGTTGTGGACCGTCAACACCGTTCTCGGCATCCTGTCGATGCAGCTCATCTGGGGCGGCATCTTGTGGAAGGAACCACGTCTGCTGATGACGTTCGGTCTGCTGGCAAGCTCGCTTGTGATCCTCGGCATCCAGCTCATCGTCGACAGTCCGAAGGCCCCCGCGATCCTCGACGCCGTGCTCGCCGGGTCGCTGTGGTACCTCGTGCTCGCGCTGCCGAACCTGTTCCACCCGGAAAGCCCGGTGTTCGCCTCCGAGAACTCGGCCTACATCACCGGTTTCTTCGGGATGGTCGGTTCGATCGCGCTCGCGGCCGCGGCGATCGTCACGCTCGTGGCGAGGCGCGCCCGCTCCGGGCCGGCCGAAGCGTAGGGGCTCGGCACCGGCGCCCCTCAGCGCGCCCGCCCGGATCCCTCCGCCGCTACGAGCCGATCACGCCCAGTTCGCGCCCGATCCGGCCGAAGACCTCCAGCACGTGCTCCATCTGAGCGTCGGTGTGTGACGCCATGTAGCTTGTGCGGAGCAGCGCGCGGCCCGCGGGCACCGCGGGAGGGCGGACGGGGTTGACGAAGACGCCCTCCTCGAGCAGCCGCTTCCAGAACGCGAAGACAAGCATCTCGTCACCGAGGATGATGGGGATGACCGGCGTCTCGCTCGTGCCGGTGTCGAAGCCGAGATCGCGGTAGCCCACCTGCATGCGGTTCACGATCTCCCACAACCGTTCGCGGTGCCGCGGTTCGGACTCCATCACATCGAGTGCGCCGAGGCATGCCCCCACGCTCGGCGGCGCCATGGCCGCGGAGAAGATGAACGGCCGCGAGTTGTGCTTGATGTAGTCGATGACGAGCGCGTCGCCGGCGATGAAGCCGCCGAGCGAGGCGAAACTCTTCGAGAACGTCCCCATGATGAGGTCGACGTCGCCGGTCACGCCGAAGTGCGCCGCCGTGCCCTCGCCGCGCGGTCCGAGCACGCCTGACGCGTGCGCGTCGTCAACCATGAGCCGCGCTCCCGCGGCCTTCACCACCGGAATCATCTCCGGGAGCGGCGCGATGTCGCCCTCCATCGAGAACACACCGTCGACCACGACGAGTGCCCCGCCGTGCTCGGCGTCGATGCACGCCAGCGCCTTCTCCAGGCTCCCTACATCGTTGTGCCCGAAGCGAACGACCTTGCCGTACGAGAGCTTGCAGCCGTCGTAGATGCTCGCGTGGTCGTCCTTGTCGATGACGACGCAGTCATGCCGGCCGACGAGCGCGGCGATCGTCCCGAGGTTCGTGCCGAACCCCGTCGAGAACACGAGCGCGGACTCCTTGCCGACGAAGGCGGCCAGACGACGCTCGAGTTCCTCGTGGATGTCGAGATTCCCGTTGAGCAGCCGAGAGCCGGTGCATGACGTCCCGTATCTCGCGAGAGCCTGAGCGGCGCGCTCTCTGACGTGCGGGTGCGTCGTCAGTCCGAGGTAGTTGTTCGAGCCGAGCATCACCAGTTCACGGCCGTCGATCGAAACCCGCGAGTCGGACTCGGATTCGATGACCTGGAAGTACGGGTAGTAGCCCGACGCGCGCGCCATGCGCGCATCCTGGTAGTCGAACGCCTTCGCGAACAGATCCATTCGGCCCCTCTCAGGTGGAGCGAGCGGGTCACCCCGACTCACGATGGTCCATTGTACCGTGTCGGCACCTGGCGGCGACCGGTCGCGGCTGCGCGGGTCACCGGCTCGCCCCGCGCAGCCGTCGCACCGTCCCGCGCGGTCGCTTCCCAACCCTCGCGCTCGCGACTATCATGACTCCGACAACCGAAGACGGTGCAGGTGCCTGAGGCGACTCAGGAGAATAGGGAAGCCGGTGAGAATCCGGCGCGGACCCGCCACTGTAAGGGAAGCGAGCGCGCTCCCCGAGCCAGGAGACCTGCCTGCACCACGGCGACGCGGCCTTCGTGGTTCGAGGCACAGTCGCAGCGCTCGTCCAGGCGCTCCGACACCCGATCTCGAGACATACGAGGACCTTTGCTGACGCGAGGGTCCTCGACGTTTCTTGAGATGCGTCTTGCTTCGGCGGAGATGACTGTTCGAGACGATAGGAGACGGCATGACCAGATCGACACGTATCATCCGGCCGACGCTGTTGGCGCTCAGCGTCGCCCTCGCGGTGTTCGCGCTGGCCGGCTGCGCGGCCGACAAGACCGCCACCGGCCAGACGCCCGCGAGTGGCACGTTCCCCGTCACGGTGACCGATGACGCTGGACGCAGCGTCACGGTGTCCGCCCGCCCCGAGCGCATCGTGAGCCTTGCGCCCGCCAACACCGAGATCGTCGCCGCGCTCGGCGCGCTTGACCGGCTCGCGGGCGTGACAAGCTACTGCGACTACCCGGCCGAGGTGGCCGGCATCGACACGATGGGCGACTTCGTCCAGCCGAACCTCGAGGTGATCGCCGCCGCCGAGCCGGACCTCGTGCTCGTCACGACCGGCGTACAGACCGAGGTCATCAGCCAGCTCGAAGCGCTCGGCGCGACGGTGGTCGCGATCGATCCGCAGTCGTTCGATGGCGTCCTCAACGCGATCACGATCGTGGGGGCGGCCATCGGGGAGCCGGAGGCGGCGGCGCAGCTCACCGAGTCCATGGAGATCCAGCTCGATGACATCGCCGAGCGAGTCGAGGGCGCCCCGGTGCGCTGCTTCCTTGAGATCGCGCAGGACCCGCTGTTCACCGTGGGCTCCGGTACGCTGCTCAACGATCTCATCGAGCTCGCGGGGGGCGAGAACGTCGTGACCGAACCCGGGTATGTGGCGTACTCGGTCGAGCAGCTCGTGCAGACCGACCCGGCAGTCTACCTCGCGACCAAGGGCTCGATGAGCGACCCGAGCGACATCACGGGACGGCCGGGCTACGCCGCGCTGACGTCCGTGGCCGCCGCCAGGGTCTTCATCCTCGACGACAACCTCGTGAGCCGGCCCGGTCCCCGCGTGGTGGAGGGCGTCCGGCAGATCGCCGAAGCGCTCCATCCTGACGTCTTCCTCGGGCAGTAACGTGCCCACCACCTCCAATGGCGCACGCGGCGCTCTGACGCTCCTCGGCATCGCCGCGGCGCTCGCGCTCGCGATGCTCGCGGGGGTGGCGTTCGGCGCGGTGCGGGTGCCGCCGGAGGAGGTCATCGCCGCCGTGGCCCGGGCGCTCACGGGTCACGGGGGCGGTCTATCGGACGCGCTGGTGGTCGGGCTGCGGCTGCCTCGCGTCGTGCTGGCGGCGCTCGTCGCCGCGGCGCTCGCGCTCGCTGGCGTCCTGTACCAGGCGCTGTTCAAGAATCCGCTCGCCGATCCGTACATCCTCGGCGTT
>CAYYLR010000030.1:0-16895 GCA_964472485.1 uncultured Coriobacteriaceae bacterium | reverse complement strand
GCCGCTGCCGGCTCCCTCCGACGGCGCGAGGCGGTTGGCGGCGAAGCCGCCGACGAACCCGGCCGCGGCGCCGAACAGCAGGGCCGCTCCGATCGCTATGGCGATCACCCCGGCGTGATTGGCGCGCGGTGCCGGATCCGGCGGCTGCGGTGCGGCCGCGTACGATGCGGGAATCCACGCCGGATCGGGCGCCGGATCGGGCGTCGGCTCAGGTACCGGCGGTCCTGCGTCCGGGGAGGCGGGGATCTCGTTGCGGGTGTCGTTCGGCTCCATACGGCAGTCCTTTCATCGCCACCGCTCATCATGTGGCACAGCACATACTACGCCGCTTCGTGGGTCAGGGAGCCGGCGTCCGGCGGAATCCACGAAAGCTCCACAGCCGCCTCACGGATGGCCGACGGCCCGCCTGAGGCGGGCCGCGGCGTCGGGTCCGGTGGACGTCTGCCGCAAACGCCGGAGCTCCCCGATGCTCCGATCCCGTTGTCCGGGCAGTCACGCTCGACTAGACTGGCGCGGAGGGAAACCGAGGGGAGCGCACGCACGTGAGCCACACCGAGCCCGAGACTCCAGACGCCCCGGCGGACGAACGAACGCCGGTCGCTCCGGAAGCGGGCGCGGAGTCCGGCGCGGAGTCCGAGGAGCCCGCGACCGGTGCTGGCGAGGCTGCGGGCGCACCGCCGGAGCCGGATTCGGCCACGCAGCCCGATGTGACGATGGAGCCCGCCATCGAGGGTGAGTTCGCCGAAGCGGTCGGTCTGCGGCTCACCTGGATCCCGTACGCGCTCCACCTCTTCGCATGGGCGGCGCTGTGCGGCGCGAGCGTCTACCTGCTCGGAGACGCGAGCGCCGGGACGCCCGCGCGCTTCCTGCCGGAGTACGGTCTGCTGACCGTCGCGGGACTCCTCCTCGTCGCGCTCGGTCCGATCCTCTCGATCGCGGTATGGCTGGTGGCCCGCGTACGCCGTCAGGCCTGGCAGCGGCGCGGACTGTTCGTGGCGGCATTCGGACGCGGAGCGCTGACCACGTTCTTCGGCGTTCTCCTCTGGCTGGTCACCCTCTACGCCATCGACCTTCATGCGCTCGGAGCGTTCGGGTGAGCGCGCCGAAGCCGCTCGCAGTCGCGGTTCTGCGCGGCGGGACCTCGGCCGAACGCGAGGTCTCACTCAACACCGGCAAGCAAGTCGCCGACGCGCTCGCGGCTCGGGGGCACCGCGTGGCGTGCATGGACACCGTGGACCTCACGTTCATCGACGAGCTCCGCATGCACGCGCCCGACGTCGTCTTCATCTGCCTCCACGGGCGGTTCGGCGAGGACGGGACGATACAGGGGCTGCTGGAGATCCTGGGCTTGCCGTATGTCGGGTCGGGCGTGCTCGCGAGCGCGCTTGCGATGGACAAGGTGATCTCGAAGCACATCTTCGAGGCCGCGGGTCTCATGACGCCCGATTTCGTCGTCGTTCGGCGCGGGGACCCCGTCGAGCCGGTCGCGGACCGGCTCGGTGAGAAGCTGGTGGTCAAGCCAGCGAGCGAGGGATCCTCGGTCGGCATGTCGATCGTGCACGATCGCGGCGAGCTGCCGGCGGCGCTGGAGTTGGCGTTCGACCACGATGACGTCGTCATCGCCGAGGCGTTCGTCGCCGGCGTCGAGGTCACCGTCGGGGTGCTCGGCAATGACGAACTCGAGGCGTTGCCGACGCTGGAGATCGTTCCGGAGCACGAGTTCTACGACTACGACTCGAAGTACGTTCCAGGCATGAGCGCCCACATCATCCCCGCCCGCATAGGCGAGACCGCGCGCGCGGAATGCCAGCGCGTGGCGATCGCCGCGCATCGCGCGCTCGGCTGTCGCGGTCTGTCCCGGGCGGACGTGATCGTGACCGGCGACGGCGCCGTTCAGCTCCTCGAGGTCAACACGATCCCCGGCATGACCAGCACGAGCCTGTTGCCCGACGCCGCTCGCGCGGCGGGGATCGGATTCCCGGAGCTGTGCGAACGGCTCGTGCGGCTCGCGCTCGAGGGCTAGGCGCCGTCCCGGGTTGCCGTCTCAGCGGGTAGCTCGAGCACGAATCGCGTACCGGCTCCGGTGTCCTCGATGTACGCGGCGCCGGCGTGTGACTCGGCGATCACCCGCACGATGTACAGCCCCAGCCCCATGCCCGGGACCCGATCGGCGTTCGGCCCTCGTGACCCGCGCTCGAACAGCCCGGAGCGGAGATCCTCTGGAACGCCGGGACCATCGTCCTCGACCGCCAGATGCGCCCGGTCGCCTCGCGCGGATACCGCGATACGGATGGCTCCCCCTGCGGGACCGTGCTTGACGGCGTTGCCGACGAGGTTGGTGAGCGCCTGCTCGAGGCGCGCGCTGTCGCCGATCACCGTGACATCGTCGGCGACGTGCACGGTGATGCGCTGGCTCGCGGTGGCCTGCAGCGACGTCGCGACGGCCTCGGCGACCTCGGCGAGGCGGACGCTTCGCATCACCGACGGCCCGAACACGCGCTCGGCGTGTGTGGCGTCGAGGAGGTCGTCGAGCAGACCCTGCATACGGATGACGGCGCGCATCGCGCTGTCGATCGCCGCTGTGCGCCGATCGTCGTCGAGCGGTTTGGCGAGGATCTCGAGGTAGCCGTTGATGACGGTGAGCGGCGAGCGCAGGTCGTGCGAGACGAGCGACAGGATCTCCTGGCGCAGCGACTCCAGCCGGCGCTCCTCGGTCACGTTGCGGGCGGAGATCACGCGGTCGTCGTTGTCGGCGTCCAGTGGCGACACGGTCATGGCGACCCAGCGGTCGGGCTTGCCGCGGACCGCGCATCGCACGACGACCGGCATGACGCGCGAGCGCTGCATCACCGTCAGGAGATCGATCGGCCTGTCCGACTCGTCGTGAAGCTCGACGCCGGGGAACAGACCGCTGGGTGTGGCGCGGACAAGATCACCGCGGCGCAGTCCGAAGAAGTGCGCCGCGGCCTGGTTCGCGATCTCCACGACACCGCCGCGCACGAGTACCTTCACCTCGGGTGACTCCTCGACGACCGTGCGGAACGCTCGTTCGGCCGCTTGCGCCTGTTCGGTCGCGTCGATGAGATCGGCTTGACTCACGCGAAGTCGGGTGATCAGGTCGATGATGACGCGTCCGAGCGCGCGGAAGTTGTCAGGCAGGGCCGGATCGACCTGTAGCTGTTGCTCGGGCCTGAGCCCCTGCAGCGCGAGGTCGCCCTGGTCGCGCATGTAGTCGATGTACTCGGTGATCGGCCGGTTGATGAGTCGAGCGATCACGAGACCGACGAGCACGCTGACGGTGATGATGACCAGGCCGACGCCGAGCGTCACCGCGATGATGACCCCGAGCCTGCCGTCGCCGAGCCAGGGGTCCGACCGCTCGATCTCGACGATGAGCGCCGGTCTGCCGTCGACCCCATCCAGGGTCCCGCGAACGACCATGCGCCCGCTGGACAGCGTCGAAGCCGCTTCGATGTAGCCCGCGGGCGGCTCGAGCGGCTCGACGCGCCGCGCCGCGGGTTCCGGCGCATCGGTGGGAAGGAGGAGCTGGACCGAACCCGGTGCGTCGCCGAGGTCTCCCGCGTCGAGGTAGCGCGCTACTGAGAGGAACCCGGCCGCCTCGCCGGGCGGGTCGCCGACGATCGGTCTCGACGCCAGGAGCGCCGGACCGGCCGGAAGGGCCACGGGTCCGGTGACTACCCCGTACCGTGCCGCGACGGCCACCGCGGTGACGTCGGCCGGCGGCCCTGAAGCGAAGACAGGCTGCCCGTCGCCGGTGCTCCACACGACCACGTCGGCGTCCGCTTGGTCGGCCAGCCATGGGTCGAACTCGGCTGCGACGAACGCGGGGTCGAGGAGGCGCGTCGACTCGTAGAACTCGTCCCACTCGGTGTAGCCGACGACGAACGCGTCGAGACGCTCGGACTGCAGGTCGAGGGTCAGCCGGATGTCGCCGAGCTGTCGCACGGCGTCCGCACGCGCGAGGTCGCGGCTATGGTCGGCGAGTGCGGTGATGGTCACGGTCGAGATCACCGCGTACAGCACGAGGGCGGCGATCGCGCTCGTCGTGATCAGGCGCGAGACGAGTCTCGGCGGCACGAGCCGCATCCAGATGCTTCTGCTGTCCGAGCCTCTCGACACCGCACGACCTCGTCCCAGGTCAGCCCCGACCCATCTCGCTGCTCCTCCAGTGTAGCGTTTCGCCGAGACCGACCCGAGTGCGCCGCCGCCCGCCGCGCGACACTCGGTGACAGACGGGCTCTCAGTCCGTGCGCGACTCTCCGGCGGGGGCGCACGCCCGAGTGCCGAGCGTTCGGCCCGTCGGGGTGGTCGCCAGGCCACCGAGTGCGGTCTCGCGCAGGCTCGGCGGCAGGCTGCGGCCGATCCGGCCCATCGCGACGATCACCTCGTCGACCGGGATAGGGAAGCGAACGCCGGCACAGGCGAGTTCGATCGCGGCGAGCGCGATAGCCGTCCCGGTGGCGTTGCGCATGACGCACGGCACCTCCACCAGCCCTCCGACGGGGTCGCACACGAGTCCGAGCTGCCCCTGGAGCGCGATGGCGGCTGCGTGTCCGCACGCATCCGCTTCGGCCCCGAGCAGTTCGGCGCCCGCCGCCGCGGCCATCGCCGCCGCCGCACCGACTTCGGCCTGGCACCCGCCCGCGGCGCCCGACAGCGTCGCGCGAGCGGCGATGACAGCGCCGACGGCGCTTGCCGCGAACAGCGCCATCACGAGCCCTTCGCGGGCTGCGCCCACGCGCCTCGAGACCGCGAACAGCGTTCCGGGCAGCACGCCCGACGCGCCCGCGGTGGGGGCCGCGACGATTCGACCCATCCGGGCGTTCGTCTCGCCGACGGCCATGGCCCCTGCGAGCGCGTCGCGGAAGTCGCTCCCGAGACGCGCCGGAGCCGACGCGAGCCGGGCCGCATCGCCACCGGTGAGACCCGAGCGAGATCGGGATGTGTCAGCGAGGCCCATCGCGACGGACGCCTCCATCACCGAGAGGCGCTCGTCCATCAGGGCGACGAGCGCTTCGGCGGGACGTCCGCTCTCCTCGGCTTCAAGCGCGAGCGCGGCGGCGCCGAGCGAGCCGGTCGCACGGGCCGCCGATGCCAGGTCGGCGAAGGTCGTGTACGCCATGGGGCTCCCTCCGTACTGTCGAGCTGATTGTAGCCGAGGAGAGAGCGATCCCGTACGCGGGGTATTGACGGGGCTCAGGTGTAGGATTAGCATTCAGAACCAGCGGGATTTAGAGCATACGAACTACTACCGAGGAGACACCATGGGAGCGTGCTGCGGAGGCGGGTCGCATATGTCCGGGCGGGACGCCGAACGGCTTGACCGGAACGAGTCCGGCGGACGCGGGGGTTGCTGCGGAGGCGCGCACGCCGGCGGGGGAGATCCGTGCTGCAAGGACCGGGGCCGCCACGCCCGCGAGGCCCGCGCCACCGAGTCCGGAACGCTCGCGGGGGTGCGCGCCGGTGATCGGTCGCGGATCACGGAGATCGGTGACGCGCACACTCGGGCCCAGGCGCTCCGGTTCGGCATAGGCGAGGGTGCGGTCATCGACTGCGTCGCCGCGATGCCCTCCGGACCGGTGGTCGTGGCGATCGGTCGTCAGGAGGTCGCGATCGGCCGGGGCCTGGCCCGCCGCATCGGCGTGGCCAGCGCCGGGGTCTGCTGAGATGACCGAGCGCACCATCGTACTGGCGGGTAACCCGAACGTCGGGAAATCCGCGCTGTTCAACGCGCTCACGGGCGCGTACGTGGACGTGAGCAACTTCCCGGGCACCACCGTCGAGATCCTGCGCGGTCACCACAACGGCTACGACGTCGTGGATACTCCCGGCGTCTACGGTGTCGGCTCGTTCAACGAAGAGGAGACTGTCGCTCGCGACGTCATCATCGGCGCGGATCTCGTGGTGAACGTCGTTGACGCGGTTCGGCCGGAGCGGGACCTCTTCCTCACACTCCACCTCGCCGATCTCGGCGTTCCGATGGTCGTTGTCCTCAACATGGCGGACGAGGCGCGAAGGCAGGGCGTCGCGATCGATCGTGCGTTGCTGGAGGAGCGTCTCGGCGTTCCGGTGGTCGAGACCGTCGCCGTCACCGGGGCGGGCGTCGACACCCTGATCGCGCGCCTCGGCGAGGCCCGCCCGGCCGCGGCGGACCCCGGCGTCACCAGCGCGATGGACGGCTCGCTTCCATCCGGCGCGAGCCGCGCCGAGGCGCTGCTCGTACTCGAGGGCGATGAGGCGATCGCCGCCCGGCTCGGCGTCGAACCGGGTTCGGGCCGCGATGACATCTACACACGCCGTCGCGAGCGGGTCGACGCGCTCGTCGCCTCCGTGCTCACCGCGAGCGACACAGGACTGTCGTTCGCGGCGCGTCTGTCGCGGTTGATGCTGCGCCCCGCGACCGGGCTGCCCCTCCTCGCGCTCCTGCTGTTCACCATCTACAAGGTGCTGGGCGAATGGGTCGCCGGAGGCGTCGTTGGCTTCACCGAGGAGACGCTGATGCTCGGCTACTTCGAGCCGTTCGTGCGTTCGCTCGTGGCTACGTTCGCGGTGGAGGGCACCGTGATCAACACGCTTCTCGCCGGGGAGTTCGGCATCCTCACGATGACCTTCACGTATCTCATCGGCGTCATCCTGCCGCTTGTCATCGGCTTCTACCTGCTGATGTCGGTGCTCGAGGACTCCGGCTACCTCCCGCGCATCGCCGCGCTCGCCGACCGCTCGCTCACGGGCATCGGCCTCAACGGCAGGGCGGTGATCCCGCTCATCCTGGGGCTCGGCTGTGTGACGATGGGCACCCTCACCACGCGGATCCTCGGTTCGCGGCGCGAGCGGTTCATCGCCACCGCGCTCATGGCGATCGCCGTGCCGTGCTCGGCGCAGATCGCCGTCATCGCGGCGCTCATGGCCAAGGTCGGCGGCGCGTACGCGGCGCTCTACTTCGCCCTGCTCATCGCGATCTTCGCGGCGGTCGGGACGGTGCTGAACAAGCTCACGCCCGGTGTGTCGACCGAGCTGTTCATCGACCTGCCGCCGCTTCGTCTGCCCAGGATCGGCAACGTGCTCCGCAAGAGCGCCATGAAGGTCTGGCACTTCATGCGCGAGGTCACCCTCTTCTTCGCCGCGGGCGCCGCGCTCATCTCCGTGTTGGATGTGACGGGGGCGCTCGGCTGGATCCAGCGCGTTGCCGCGCCGCTCACCGTGACCTGGCTGCGCCTACCCGCCGAGGCGGCCAACGCGTTCGTGATGGGCTTCGTCCGGCGCGACTTCGGCGCCGCGGGGCTCTTCACGATGGATCTCACCGCGCCACAGCTGCTCGTGTCGATGGTCACCATCACGCTCTTCGTGCCATGCGTCGCGAGTATGATGGTCATCCTCAAGGAGCGTGGCTGGCGTTATCTGATCGGTCTTGGCATCGGCTCGGTGGCCTTCGCGTTCTTCGTCGGCGGCCTCATCGCGCGTGTGCTCGGGCTGTTCGCGTGAGAGACGCGCCCGACGCGCGGCCCGAGCCGACGGGCTCTCAGGCCGATGATCCTCGTACCGGCATCCCGACGGGAGCCACCACGCTCCTGCCGTCTTCGGCCTGTCCAGCATGCGGACTGGTCGCCGACGGGATCCGGTGCGTGCGCTGTGACGCGCTCAAGCTCACGGCATGCTCGGGAGCGTGCGTGAGCTGCGCCGTGAGCCGAGGATGCGACACCTCCCGCTAGCGCGGCGCTAGGACTCCATCGCGATCGAGCGGCGGAGGGCACGGTCATGCTGGCGGCCGAAGCTGTACAGGCGACCGAGATGTTCGTCGAACTGTGACCGGATGAGCGCCCTCGTGACGTCGGTCTCGAGAGGGCCTGCCAGGACGAGTTCGACGATCCGGTTCACCTCCGAGCTCTCGATGCGATGCGCCATCTCGAACGCGTCGTCCAGCGTGCGCATGGTTTCGGCCAGGGCATCATCGAGTTCGCGCTCTGCTTGCGGCACGAGGTGCGCGTGGCATTCTGGGACCGGGAGAGCGAGCTGCGCGGCGGGGGTGTGGGCGAGCGCGGAACGAAGCAACTCCTCATGCGCCGACTCGTCGATCGCCATCGCGCGCCAGAACTCGGAGATCGCATCATGCGCCGTGAAGGCGTCGGCCAGATGCCGGTACAGGTCACACACCGACCGCTCCAAGACGATGGCGCGCTCGATGAGTGAGCGATAGGTCACAACGCCGTCCACTGCCGGCCCCTTCCGTCCGCGGTCGCCTCCGACCGGAGGTGACCGTGTGCTTGCGCGCATAAGAAGCGCGCAGGAGCCGATTGTAGCTGCCGAGGGGTAACTCAGGAAGCGTGCACCCAATGCATACGTCTGGCCGCGAAGCGCATAGCGAGTCGTCCCCCGTCGGCGAGGTAAGCAAGCACCGGGTGGCCGCCGTTAAGGAGCGAGGGCTCGAGCAGCGGGTGGGTGATGAAGGCGGCTTCGGCTGCGGTTGCCGCGACGCGGCATCCGGTGCGCCTGTGCAGCGGCGCGTTACCACCGATGTGATCCGCGTTGGAGTGCGTGTTGATGATGAGCTCGAGTTCCCAGCCGCGCTCGGTCAGCAGCTTGTGGATCTGCCGCCCGGCGTCGTCGTCGTTTCCGCTGTCGATCACGGTGGCGCGGCCGTCGGTGACGTGGACGCCGATTGCGGCGGGCGAGCCGATCACGTAGGTGTCGCCGACCAGACGGGTGAGGGTGAGCGCTGCCACGAGACATGCCTCTCGATCGGGGTTTGAGGCTCGACTGATGGTCGCCGAGCGAACACCGCACGTCCAGACCCGAAGTGCGCGCATGCGCTTGTGAGGACTACACTGGTTCGTGACGACGGCGCTTCGAACGAAGGGTGGGCGGGACGTGACACGGCGCAGCAGGGGGATGGTGTTGGCTATCGGCCTGACGGTGCTTTCGATTCCGCTTCTTGGCTGCGACTTCCTGTTCGCCGACTGGCAGAACACGACCGAGGAGCCGGCACCGGCCGAAGCGCCCCTCGCGCCCGCGGACATCCAGACCGGCGTGGAGCGCGCCGAGGGCAACTACACGCTGACCTTCACCGGCGAGCCCGTCGGGCCCTGGAGCGGCTCGTTCGACCCGGTCAACCGGACCCCGGCGATGCTCACGGAGTCAGCGTTCACCGCACGCGAGACGCAGATGTTCTCGTCAGGCACCGATCCCCGCACGGCCATCCAGGCGAAGGACACGTGGGTGATCGACGCGACGCGACGCGGCACCGACATCTCCGGCACGGCGAAGTTCGTGCGGTGGCGCGACGAGCAGACGAAGGCGATCTCGGTGAACACCGAGACCGGCGCGGAGACCGTCCTGACCGATTACTACGAACCGGCGCTCACGGTCACATGGGAGGGCGAGCTCATCGCGGTCATCGACACCGACGGCACGATCGTCGGGACGATCGACGGCACCTTCAGCAACAGCGAGGGCTTCTCCAAGCCGTTCACGTGGGACTTCACGGGCATACCGGCCAAGTAGCGGTCAGCGCCGCGTCCGCTACCCGCCCCTCGCCACCTCGGCGATTCGGAACGCCACGATCCTGCGGATGAGATCGGCCGGGAGCGGCTCGCCGAGCGGGAACCGCGCGGAGCCCTTACCGGCGGCGTACGGCGCGAGTTCGGCCTCGAACGCCGTCATCCCGCTCGGCGTCGGATAGAGTCCCACATGGTGCGTGAAGCCGCCGAAGTGCACGAGGTGCTTCCCGCCGAGGTCGAAGGTCGGGATCGCGTAGCTGATCGTCTCGGTCGCATCGGGCGCGGCCTCCCGGATGATCGCGCGCACCTCCTCAAGCCTCGCGCGGGTATCGGGCGGGAAGGCCGCGATGTACTCGTCGATGTCGGCGGCGCCGGGTCGCTCGCTCACGGGTCGCCCCCGTCATCGGCCTCGCGTCCGGTGAACGCGTTGTACTCGTCGCGAAGGCCGCGCGCGTCGAGGAAGGCGAGGAGCCGCGCGTGGTCGTCAGCGAGCGACTCCAGGTACGCACGTAGCGCCTCGAGCCGCTCTGCGTACCACGTGAAGCCCGTGCGGCCCTCGACGTTCAGCTTCGCCGCGTCGATGAACGCGAGTGCCTCGTCTCTCGTGTAGGTGGTCATGGAGTGACCTCTCCCCGAGTCAGACGCCGGTCAAACGTCGCAGCACCACGAGGCCGGCGACGCCGAGCACGATCGCGAGCCACTGGCGCCGGGTGAGGAGCAGCGCGCCGACGGTGACGCCCGCGGCCCACAGGTGGATGTTCGTGAGCGGGGACTCAAGTTCACCAGCCGGTGCGAAGACGGCGGGGAAGACGAGCGCCGCGAGGATGGAGACCGGTACGTACTCCAGCGCCCGGCGGAGGAGCGGGTGGATCTCGATCTGCCGCGCCACGCCGATGAGTCCGACCCGCGAGACGTAGGTGACCGCCGCCATGAGGATGATGAGCAGCAGGTAGGAGGGGCGGACCGTCACGGCGCCCCCCGCTCCTCGGCCCGCGTCTCGAGGATCACGCCGGTCGCGGTCCCGGCGAGCACCGCGAGGATGATGTACCACGTGCCGGGCACCAGCACGAACGTCGCGGTGGCGACCGCGGCCGCGACGAGCACCACGACAGCCGCACGGCGTGAGATGAGCTGCGGGAGCAGCATCGTGAGGAACGCGGCCGGCATCGCGAAGTCGATGCCCCAGGCGAGCGGGTCGGCGATCGAGTGGCTGGCGAGCGCGCCGGTGAGCGAGGCGGCCGCCCACACGACGTAGAGGGATCCGCCCGATCCGAGCATGAAGTACGGGTTGCGCTCCTCATCGGACTGCGCGCGGTAGTGCGTGACGGTCGTGACGTACGACTCGTCGGTCATCGAGAACGCCAGCAGCCGATGCCAGCGCGATGTGAGATTGGCGAGGTAGGGCGACAGCGAGAGCCCCATCACGAGGTGGCGGAGGTTCACGAGGAACGTGGAGGCGACGATCAGCGGGATGCCGACGCCCGACTGGAGCATCACGACCGCCATGAACTGCGACGCGCCCGCGAACACGATCAGCGACATGAGCATCGTCTCGGCGACCGAGAGCCCCGCCTGCACCGCGACGATGCCGTAGGCGACGCCGAAGGGGACGGCACCGAGCACGAGCGGGAACGTCTTGGCTATCCCCGCACGGAGCTGGTGACGGTCATGTTCGGTTGGCGTGCGCATTCGGTCATGATGGCACACCGCGGCAAGGCTGGCAGACTCACGTCTCGGACGCGCTCTGCTGCACGGCCCCTGCGAGCGCATCCGGAGCGGCATCGACGCGCTTGGGCGTGACCTTGTACGCGAGCGGTATGCCGAACATGAGCATGGTCTGGGCCTGCATCGTCGGCAGGACGCCGAGGTAGAGGCCGACCAGCGGCAGCGCGAGCCACATGACGACCTGTTCGACCACCAGCCGTCCGCGTGAGAACTCGCGCGGGGGGCGAGAGCGGATGATCTCGAGCACCAAGGTTCCGAGCATGAGGACGGCGCCGGTCGCGAGCAGCCAGTGCAAGAGCGAGCCGCGTGCGCCCACATCGAGGAACGTCCCGTCGAGGAATCCGCGGTACCCGACGCGCGAGCTTCCCGCAAGCAGGTACGCGCTCACCACGAGGAACCAACCGGTCGCTCTGAACACGTGATCGGAGTAGATCTGCGTGAAGCGGGCCGCCGCGCGGACGCCGAAGCCGCGCTCGCGCATCTCCTTGAGCACGTAGCCGACGTCTTCGGCGCCCCATGAGTGACGGACGCACTGCTGGTAGGCGGTCCGCATCCCAGAAACCCAGCCCGCCTCCTCCGGCGCGTCGGCGTTCGTCGGCAGGAAGACCGGCGTGAGGCCGACACGCTCGCCGCGGACGAAGAAGCATCGCAGGAACATGTGCCAGTCCTCGGGGATCACGCCAGGGTCCCACCCGCCGGCGTCGACCGCGAGGCGGAGCGACAGTGTGTACGTCGAGATCGGGAAGCTCGCGTAGAAGGGCATCGCCAGGTTCGCGCGCATCCACGCCTGGCCGAACCACGTGACGAAACGGACCGGCGCGGGGACACGCCAGATGTTGTTCAGGTACTGCATCGGCGCCTGCCAGAACCGCGAGTGCCGGTCCTCGGCATCGGCGAACAGGCGAGAGACCGCCGCGAAGTACGACGGGTGGATGACCGAGTCGGCGTCGCACGATGTGACGGTGACGAGGTCGGGGTCCAGGCCGAGATCGGACACCCGGCGCGTGACCTCCTTGAGCTGCCAGGCCTGATTCGAGGACTTGCCCGCGACCTCGCCCGGCAGGCCGGCGGGGTGCGAAGTGACGAGCACGTCGAGGAAGCGCCCCGCGTACTCTTCGGCCAGGATGCTCCCTTTGGCTGCGGAGCCTTGCTCCTTCTCCTCCATGCCGAGCACGACGATCAGGCGCTCAGCCGCCCGGTGCTGTACCGCGAGTGCGTCAAGGGTTCGACGAAGGACGGCAAGCGGCTCCTTGTAGTTCGGAAGCAGGATGATGTGTCGCACGTCCGCCGCCGCCGGTCCGTCGCTGCCGGGGATCTCGTCATCACGCGTCCAGTCGCGGCGGCCCCACTCCCGGCACGCGCGGCTTCCGATGATGGAGTAGACGGCCACGAACAACGCGCGCACCACGAACAAGCCGAGCGCGATGGCAACCACGTACGCCCACGTACGCGGGAAGCGCACGAGACAGACGAGCGTCACGAGTGCGACGGTCCACGACGTCAACCCGGTCAACAGGTGATGAGACCCTCGGGCAAGTCGAGGGGTGTCCGATGTGCCGCTCTTCACGCGTTGTCCTCCTGGCGTGACCGGTTCCTGGTGCGGTGCCGCGACGATTATTGCACGGACCTTTCATCGCGGTGAATGCGCCCGTTCGACGGGACGTGCGCAGCCTAGGATGCACGCTGGCATTCGCGGCCTGGAGCCCCGCTGGCTCGGCGGCGCTTCAGCTAGCGCGTGCGAGTAGCGGTCCACGGCATCGCAAGGTCCACATCGCGGCGCGGATAGATGGTTCCCTTGCCACCGCCCGGGTAGGTGATCTGGCCGGTGATCGTGTCTCCGGACACAGTGCCGGTGAAGAGAGGCTCCCCGCCGTCTTTCGTTGCGGGGTTACCGACTGTCAGTGTCGTCCCGTCGTAGTTCACGCCGACCGGACCATTGACGACGGCGCCGTTGCGCGTGGCCGCGAGGACTCCGCCCGGTCCGAGCGAGAGCACTATGGTCTCCATCTCTGATACCTCGACCGACTTCCATGTCTCGACGTCGTCCCACGTGATGCGGCGGATCGGGTACGTCCATGTGCCGAGGATCGGCGCGTAGTCGATCCCGTCTCCCGGCGGAGCTATCGAAGTTGAGCCGTCGTCTGCCACGGTGAACACCACGGAGCTGATACCGACGTTCGGAAGCGCCTTCTCGAACACTGGCGTGACCGTGTACACCCCCGGCTTGGTGGCGATGAACCGTTCTCCTTCGACGCGCGCGCCGTCCGCTGGCTCCACCTTCCAGGTGACCCCTTCGGACACGTACATGTCGCCGGGATTCTCACAACCGCTGCCGGTCTCATGCTGGCGGGCATGGATCTTGAACGCTTCACCCACGGCGACCTCGGCCTTGGTGATCTCCTTGAGATCCGAGCCGGCCACGTAGTAGTCGACGTCCCCGCCCCAGCAGCCGACCGTGAGTGATAGGAGCAGCGAGGTGGCGAGACCGAGCGCGGCCGATCGCCAGGTAATCAGTCGCATCATGGAGATCACCCTTCCTGCGTCCGAGCGGTTGCCCGACGATGTGACCCAATCGTACTGCATGCCGCCCCCCTGAGGTGCAGCTATCACTCCTGGGAAACCGCGCGCTCGAGGCGCTTGATGGATTCCTCGATCCTGTCGAGACGAGACTGGATGTCCTCGATCTCGCACTCCGCTTTCACGTTGGTGTCGTAGTCAGACCGCGCCTGATAGCGGTCGCGCTCCGCTTGGCGATTCTGGCTCATCATGATGATGGGCGCGGCGTACGCGGCCTGGATGGAGAACATGAGGTTCAGCAGGGGGAAGGGATAGGGGTTCCATCGCAGCGCGAGCGCCGTCACGTTCAGGACGACCCAGAGCACAACGATGATGGTCTGGCCGATGATGAATGGCCATGAGCCCAAGGTCCGGGCAGTCCCGTCCGCGAGCCGCTGACCGACCGTGCGGTTATCGACGTGCTGCTCGTGCCACGTCCGGCTGCTACCCGAAGACATGTGGCAGCCTTTCCGGCTGGGCTGCTGGCGCTCCGGCTCGTCACCGTGATACGGCCACGGACCGCCTCCACTACGAGGCCGGCAGACCTCGTCGTGTCCAGCGCATCTCGCACGCCGCATCTTGTCAGCGGGGAAGCGCGGGTTGGATGCCCTGGGCTAGCCGATGGCGAATCGTGTTGGGAGTGTGGGGAAGGATGCGGTCGCGGTCATCAAGGCCGATCACGTGATGATCGCGGTGGAGTAGCAGCACTCGACGCAGAGGAGTGCTGGCCGTAACGGACGTCGCGCACCTTCGCCAGGACCGCATCGTACGCCACCCGGTCCTGGACACGACCAGTCCGTACATGAACCCCACAAGGACCCAGAGTGCTGCGCGCGCTGCGGGAGGAAGACCGTCGAGTCGTCGGGCCATCAGATCTCCCCTTCCGCCCCGATGGTTCGTGTGGCGTGCGCTGTGGCGACCACACCTCCCCGACCTGCGTATCCCGCCGTATCGCAGTCTGCGTAAGCGGCCGAGATCTGCCAGCTGTGAGCCCCCGCCCCGCGCCCTACACCGCCGGGACGACCCGGACCGCGATCACCCCGTCGAGGCCCGCCACGCGCGCGGTCACCTCGGCGCTCGCGGGCTCGTCGGTCTCGATCACCATGAGAGCCCGGGCTCCGCGACGCTCTCGTGAGACCTGCATCGACGCGATGTTGATGCCCGCCTCGGCAAGCGCCGCCGAGACCGCCGCCACCACACCGGGCTGGTCGTGATGCACGACGCCGAGTGCGGGTAGGTCGCCTGAGAGCGAGACCGGGAAGTCGTCGATGAGCGTGATCTCCACGTCGCCGGCGCCGAGCGATGAGCCCTGCACCAGCACGCGGCTGCCGTCGGCCGCCACGAGCTCGAGCTCGGCGGTGTTGGGGTGCACGTCGCCGAGGTCGGCCTCCGTGAACGTCACCGTGAGGCCCGCCCGTTCGGCGAGTGTGACGGCGTCGCGCAGCCGGGTGTCGTCGGGCGCGAATCCCAGCAGCCCTGAGACGATTGCCAGGTCGGTGCCGTGGCCGCGGCCGGTGGACGCGAACGAGCCGTGCAGCGTGACGGTGGCCGAGCGCGCATCGCCCCCGGCGATGGCGCGTGCGAGCAGTCCGAGCCGCGCCGCGCCGGCCGTGTGACTGGAGCTCGGCCCGACCATGATCGGCCCCACGATGTCGAAGACGCTACGTTGGCGTGCCATTCGCTCATTGTAGCGTGCGCGTTGTGCGCCGCGGCCCGCCAGCGTATGCTATGCGGGCGCTGAGGAGCGCCGTTCAGGCAAGCATCTGGGAGGAAGATTCATGGACGAAGAGATCATCGAACCTGGCGACGAGACCGCTGAGGTAGCGGCCCCCGCCAACCGCACCACCATGGTCCTGCTGGGCGTGATCGCGGTTCTGCTCGTCGCGATCGTCATCGTGCTCGTCAACGGGCGCGGCGCCGACCAGCCCACCGTCAACAACAACGCCGGTACCGCTGGCACCCCGTCGATGGGCGGCATGCCCACCGCGTCGAACGTGCCGTTCGATCCGGCCTCGGCCACGCAGGTCCCCGCCGGGGAGACTCCGCAGGCCCATGTCGAGGCGTACTTCT
The DNA here is from genome assembly GCA_964472485.1 of uncultured Coriobacteriaceae bacterium. GTDB lineage: Bacteria > Actinomycetota > Coriobacteriia > Anaerosomatales > Anaerosomataceae > CAYYLR01. The sequence goes on along the minus strand of CAYYLR010000030.1, from coordinate 1,029 downwards.
CGGCCATCGTCGCCGAGGACTACGCGGCGGCGTATGACCGCCTTCCCGCCGACAAGAAGGCCGCCCAGGACGTCGCTTCCTATGGCAACCAGCTTTCGGGGTACGGCATCAACGACTTCTCGATCGACAACGTGAAAGAGGACGGTGAGTCCTCCGAGGTCCTCGCGAGCGCGATCGCCCCGGGCGGCTCGTTCCAGTACCTCTGGACGTTCGTGAAGGACGGCGACACCTGGCTCGTCAAGTCGCGCACCATGCCGGGCATGGGCCAGTAGCCCGCACCTGACAGCACCATCCGGACGGCGCCCCAGCGGGCGCCGTCCGTCGTCTCGTGGCGCGTTCTGCCCGTCAGACCGGCGTGCTACGCTTCGGGTCATGCCGACCGAGCCACTCGAGTCCTTCCTGCAGCCGGGCACCGACCCGGACGTCGCCGCGGCCTACGCCACGCTCGCCGAACGCGCCCGTGAAGCGGCGTTCGGGTTCGAGGACGAGATTGCGATCGTCGACATCGAGACCACCGGTTTCGACCCCGCGCGCGCCGAGATCATCGAGGTCGCCGCGCTCATCGCCCGCGGCCTCGAGGTCATCGACCGCTGGAGCACGCTCGTCCGGCCGGCGCGTCCGATACCGCTCGAGAGCACGCAGCTCACCGGTATCGATGACGAAATGGTGGCCGACGCCCCGCCGATCGAGTCTGCCGCCGCCGCGTTCGCGTCCTTCGTCGGCGGACGAACCCTCGTCGCGCACAACGCGCCGTTCGATCGCGCGTTCATCGAGGCCGCGGGTCTTGGCGCGTCGCGGCTTCCCGGCGCGTGGATCGACTCGCTCGAGCTCGCACGCATCGCGCTTCCGCGTCTGCGCTCCCACCGTCTCGGCGACCTCGCCCGCGCGTTCGGCGCCACCCCTGCGCGGGACCACCGGGCGCCCGACGACGTCGAGGCGCTCCACACCGTCTGGCGCGTCGCGCTCACCGCGCTCGCCGACCTGCCGGCGCCGGTCCTCCACGAGCTCGCGCGCCTCGCCGCACGCACG
>CAYYLR010000029.1:0-16985 GCA_964472485.1 uncultured Coriobacteriaceae bacterium | reverse complement strand
AGTGTCCACGATGTCCCGACACATGCGTCCACGATGTGGTGAACTCACACACCTCATCGCCCACCATGAAGCGAGACAGGGGCCGGTCGGGTCGACCGGCCCCTGTGCCACCCCGCTGAGATGCAGCACGATCGAAACTGCCGATCGCTTCGTCGGCTGGGCGCAGGCAAGCGGCACGTGAAGGAGTCCTTGAGCGGGATCGGTGACGCGGCCTTCGTGGGCATGGCGAAGGACGAGATGCCTACGGTCGTTGTCTTCCGCAAGGGGAGCCGTGCGGTACGACTCAGCAGCACCGATATGGATGCTGCAGGAGAGCGCGTGGTGACCGATGCGCAGCTGCGGGAACTTGCCGATCTCATTGCGTCACGCATGTAGGCCGGCACGAAGCGAAGCCTCCGATGCGGACGCCGGTCTCCGTTCCTGCGAACCCGCGGAATCAACCACGCGGAACGGGCTGATGTGCTGCCGCCTCGCCTTGCAGCGAAGAAGCCCCGCGCCCGGATGGGCGGGGCTTCGCACCGCCAGGAGACCCGAACCGTGTAGCGGTCCTTGTTCTCCTGGACGGACTGGTTGGCGCGCACACCGGCAGGTCGCTCGCTGGCGGTGATGATGCCGTTCGTTTCGGGGAGGTAGGTGTCGGTGATGTACGCGATGCGCATGGGTCTCGACCGCTCGGTGCAGGCATGCGGGCCCGGTGCTTGGGGCTCCATACCCGTGCGTCCGCTCGCCGCGGCGTTGCTTGCGCTCGCCGTCGCTCTCACCCTCGCGGGCTGCGCATCGGACCGCACGACCGTCAGGCTCGGCGGGGAGACGCTCCGCGTGTTCGTTGCCGACGACGCGGCGGAGCGCTCGCAGGGGCTGCAGGGCTACAAGCCGCTCGAACCGGGAGAGGGCATGCTCTTCGTTTTCGAGGACGAGGCGCCCCGCACGTTCATCATGAAGGACGTCACGTTCCCGATCGACGTGGTCTTCATCGGCGCCGACGATCGCGTCTCGGCGATCGAGCCGCTCGGTCCGGGTGACACGCACTTCGCGTTCAGTCCTGGTGATAGCCGCTACGTGCTTGAGCTGCCGCAAGGATGGGCGGCCGAGAGCGGCATCGGCGTGGGGAGCGAGTTCGAGCCGCGATGAGGGTGGCTGTTCAGCGCCGCTTCTCGAGCCACACGAGCGTGAGGTGCGGCGCCACGTGCTGCCGGTGAGTCTCGACGTAGTTGAGCGAACGGTAGAGCCGCACGGTGTGCCCACTCAGGTGGCCGGTGAAGAGTTCGAATCGACGCACATCCGGCAGCTCGGCTTCGAGCGCGAGGGTGAGCGCCCGGCCGACTCCGCGTCCCTGCCACGACGGATCCACCGCCAGCCTTCCCACGTGACATCCTCCGTCGTCGAGCGGCGCGCCCTGCACCGTTCCGACGATCGTGCCGTCGCTGGCGAGCGCCTTGAGGACGACGCTCGTCGCGTACCGTGCGGTGTGGGATTCGAGTGTCTCCACGAGTGGCGGTAGCTCGGGGTCGCCGTACTCCTCGGCGACCGGTCTGAACGCGCGCTTGATGAGTGCGAGGACGTCAGGCGCGTCGTCGACCGTCGCTCGGGTCACGGTGAACGCGGACATGCGGTCTCCGGGTTCTAGAGGTGGAAGATCGCGGCGCTCTTGAAAATGCGCCTGACGTGCCGGATCCGCACGCCGGCACATCCGGGGCAGGTGCGGGTCTTGAGCAACGTGACGGCGTCCGGGTTCTTCGAGCGGGCCGAAATCATGCGCGGCGGTTGCCAGAGGGGAGAGAAGGGCACCTGGCCGGTGGCGGTTCCGCTCTGCCGGCGGGACGGACGGGGAGGTCTGTCAGCGGTGTGCCCCATCGACACCAAGTGTAGCTCCCCGCAACGTCCCTGTCACGTATTGCCGACCGCCCATATTGGGGTGATGATACGCACGTCATGCAACATCTTGTGTCCTGAGGAGTGCCGAGCCCCGTGTCCGCCGCCTGTCCGGTCGCTGTCGCCGAGGCCGAACTGACGCTCACCCGTCTCCGGTACGCGACCTGCGGATCCGGTCCGCCGCTGATCGTCGTGCCCGCAACGGTCTCACTCATCGAGGACTGGGTGCCGATGATCCAGTTCCTCGGCCTGAGGTACCGCGTCTGCTTCTTCGAGATGCCGGGTCACGGCGGATCGACGCCGATGGCCGGCGGCTTCTCGAGCCAGCGGCTCGCGGAGGTCATCGGCGAACTCGGCGATCACGTGGGCGCCGACCGGTTCTCGCTGCTCGGCTTCTCATTCGGCGGCATCCTCACCGTGCGCGCGCTGCAGACGCTCGGACACCGGGTCGACAAGGTGGGGTTGCTGTCGCCGTGCGTGAGCAAGCGCGCACTCACCCGTCCCATGGTTGACCGGGCGATGGTCTCGGCCGCTGTCGCCGCCCTCGCGCACCGTGCGCCGCGGCGGGTGCTGGCGGCGCTGCTCGGCAACGAGCTCGCCGTTCGGCTCGTGGTGTGGTTCATGTGCAGCATCGGCGGCTTCGAGACGCCCACCGACCTCAAGGCGCGGCTGATGTCGTACTCGACCTCGACCATCGAGGTGCTTGCGGCGCAGATCCGCGAGATCCTGAGCGTGACCGAGGAGGACCTCGCCGGGCCATACCACGTGCCGTGCTTCTTCGGCATGTCGGTGAACGACCCGCTGCTCGACTACACGCGGACCGAGCGGTTCGTGCGCGACAACTTCGCTGACCTCGTCAGCGAGCGATTCGACTGGCCGTACCATGCGCCGCCGGAGCCGCTCACCTTCGAGGACTACTGCCGGGACTACGGTTCGCTGCTTGAGGCCGACGCGCGCCGCGTGTCGGGCGTTGCGGGCGGGGGTATCTAACGGGTGTCGTACGATGGACGACCGACACGGAGGGACGATCGATGAGACGACTGGCAGTAGTGACGATACTGGCGGTGGCGCTGCTCGCGCTCGCCGCGTGCGGGGGTACGGCTGAGGAGTCTGTCGTCACACCGGAACCCACGCCCGGCGAGGCGACCGGCCTTGACGGCGAAGCCATCCTCAACACCAAGTGCACCGGGTGTCACACGCTCGACCGGGTGCTCGCCGAGGACGGGGACGCAGTCACCTGGGCGGCGATCATCGATGAGATGATCGCAAAGGGAGCGCAGGTCTCCGACGACGAGGCCGCCGCGCTCGCCGAGTACCTGGCCAACCGCTAGAGAGCGGGAGGGAACGCGACGTGGGGCTGGTGCGGATCGGCACGTGTTCGTGGGCTGATCGGACCATGATCGATGCGTGGTATCCGCGTGACGTGACGACGCCGTCGGCACGGTTGCGCTATTACGCCGCGCGGTTCGGGACCGTCGAGGCGGATGCGCCGTTCTACGCCATACCCGACCGCAGGGTCGCCGAGAACTGGGCGCGCCGAACACCTCCAGGCTTCGTGTTCCACGTCAAGGCCTACGGCATGATGACGCAGCACGCGGTCGACGCGCGGGCGCTCCATCCGGAGATGCGTGAATACGCGCATGAGGTGGAGCGCGGCCGGGTGCGTCGCCCGTCCCAGGAGATGGTCGACCTCGCGTTCGACCTGTTCTGCGACTTCATAGAACCGCTCGAGGAGGCTGGCAAGCTCGGCGGCGTCCTCATGCAGTTCCCGCCGTACTTCAACGCGCTCGATGAGGCGTTCCTCGAGGAGAACCTCGCCTACATCGACTACGCGCGGGGCAAGCTCGGCCGGCGGCGGATGCTCGTGGAGTTCAGGCACCCATCGTGGGTCGATGCCGGGCGCGCCCGAGAGACGCTCGCGTTCCTCGCGGACCGCGACATCACCTACGTCGGGGTCGACGCGCCGCAGTTCCCGACGCACACCACGATGCCCCCCGTCGCGGCGGCGACGAGTCCGGTCGGCTACGTGCGGCTGCACGGGCGCAATCGCGACACGTACTTCAAGCGCAACGTGTCGGCTGCCGAGCGGTTCGACTACCTCTACAGCGCCGACGAGCTGCGGGAGTGGGAGCCAAGGATCCGGGAGCTCGCCGAGTCGACCGACGTGACGTACGTCATGTTCAACAACTGCAAGAACGACTACGCGCCCCGCAACGCCCGAGACCTGGCCGCGATCCTCGGGGATCTCGTGGAACCGTGGACGCCCGCGGTCGAGGAGCAGCTCGGGCTCGGACTCTGAGCTGAGGTGGCTCGGAGTCGCCGCGTCACCCCGCCGCCGGGTGTGCGTAGTCGTTCCGGACGTCGTGCACCAGTCGGCCGTCGCGCACTTCGAGGATCCGATCGGTCTGCTGCGCCACGGCTCGGTCGTGCGTGACGATCAGAAACGTCGTTCCGGTCTCCGCGTTGATGCGTCGAAACAGCGCGTAGACCGCCTCTGTGTTCGCGCTGTCGAGGTTGCCGGTCGGTTCGTCCGCGAGGATGAGGCGCGGCCGGTTCATGAGCGCCCGGCCGATCGCGACGCGCTGCTTCTGGCCGCCGGACAGCTGGTTCGCGTTCTTCCCCGCCAGCCCCTCGAGTCCGAGCAGCGCGAGCGTGTCGAGCGCACGCACGCGCTCGTCCTCGGTGATGGGACGGCGCGCGATGCGCGCGGGCATCGTCACGTTCTCCCACACCGTGAACTCGGGCAGCAGGTAGTGGAACTGGAAGACGAAGCCGAGCGCCTCGTTGCGCAGTCGCGCCCGGCCCGTTCGCCCGAGCCTCGATGTGTCGGTTCCGCCGAGCATCACCCGTCCCGCAGTGGGAGTGTCGAGCAGTCCGATGAGGTTGAGCAGCGTCGACTTGCCCGATCCCGACTGACCCACGATCGACGCGAACTCGCCTTCGGCCACCGAGAAGCTCACCCCTGTGAGCGCGCGGGTCGCCGTTTCGCCCTCGCCGTACACCATCTCGAGCCCATCGGCGGTGAGCAGCGCGTCAGCCATTCTGGATCACCTCGATCGGGTCGAGCCGGGACGTCGATCGTGCGGGAATGAGCGATGACGCGAGGGCGACGGACAACCCGATGGCCGCGGAGATCGCGATGAACGTCGGTTCGGGCCGGATCGAGAACGGGACCGGAGCGAACGAGAAGCCCCAGATGAGCGCGTAGCCGAGACCGATGCCGCCAAGCGTGCCGGCCGATCCGAGCAGCGCCGCCTGGTAGAGGAAGATGCGTCCCGCGGAGGCGTCGCTCATCCCGATGGCCTTGAGGATGCCGATCTGCCGGGTCTTCTGGACGGCGCTGATCGCCAGCGTGCTCGCGATTCCCAGGGCGACGGCGACGAGCACGAAGACCTGGATCATGATCGACGAGCCTGACTGTGCCGCCAGGCCCGACAGCAGCTCGGCGTTCTGCCCCTGCCACTCGACGGCCTCCACGGCGTACTCCGACGCGAGTGCCGGCGCCACGTCGGAGGACGCGAAGACGTCTAGAAGCTGGATCTGGACCGCGCTCACCTCGTCGTCGTCCATGCCGAGCGCGTCGCGCGCGGATGCGGGGTCGATGAACGCGGTCCGTTCGTTCGCGGTCGCCTGACCGAGGTCGAAGACGCCGCTCACCGTGAACGTGCCGAGCCGACCGGTCGGAAGCAGCAGAGCGAGTTCGTCTCCGGGCCCGACGCCGTGCGTCTCGGCGAAGCGCGTGCCGATGAGCGCCTCCGCGTCGTCGAGCCGCAGCTCACCGTCGATGATCTTGCCCCCCAGCTTGTAGATGGTGTCGAGATCGGTGGCGTCTCCGCCGGTCACGCTGAGCGGGACGCTGTCGTCTCCGTCGGCGTAGATGGCCGAGAGCGTGCGGACGCCGATCGCCGTCGTCACGAGCGGTTCGGACTTCGGGACCCGGCCGGCGATTCCGGCGCTCAGGGCACGTTCGCCTTCGGGGGGAAGGAGCGTGACATGGGGGCTCGAGCCGACGGTGCTGTCGATGAGGTCGGCTTGAAGGCTCGTGATGAGCGAGCCGACGAAGACCTGTGTGGCGATGCCGACGGCGATGCCGGCTATGATGAGCCCCGACTGGCCCGGTGATCGGGTGAGGAACCGCGCCGCGATCTTGAGGCTCAGCATGTCAGCCGCCGATCCGCGTGGCGAGCGTCGGGATTGTTCCGGGATCGAGAACCGTGTCGTCCGGCCAGCCGTCATGCTCGAGCGAGAACGCCGGTCCGCCGACCCAGACGCGCACGTCCGGACGCGCGGTGTGCAGCGCCTCGACGTAGGACGCGAGCGCGACGCGGTGGAAGTGCGTAGAGGCCGAAAGCACGACCGCATCGGCGCCAAGGCCGTCGACCGCCGCGATGAGTTCGGCGACCGGCAGGTTCGCGCCGAGCAGGTGGGCGGTCCATCCCGCGAGGGCAAAGCGGTCAGCCAGCATGCGCAGGCCGAGGTCGTGGTACTCCTCCGGCGGAGCCGCGAGGATCACCGTCAGCCCCGACGGCGGTCCGGACCGGGCGGCGACAAGGGCGTGACACGCCTCGACGATCGTTCGAGCGACGGCGCTCACGAAGTGCTCTTCCCAGACGCGCACGTCGCCCGCGCGCCACGATGCGCCGACCTCGGCGAGCATCGAGGCGATGAGATCGTAGAGCTCATCGATCGCGACTCCGCCGTTCTCGACCGCCGCGATGGCGGCGTTCACGGCGGCGCTCCGTTCGCGGCCCTCTATGTGGCGCACGAGCGTGGAGCGGAGCGCCTCGGCAGCATCGGTCACGCGGGACTCCTCTCACACGGGGTACATCGCGGTTCATACCCCACGCGATGCGCGCGGACTGACGTATGGACAACCGCGGTCGCGCTCGTTAGAATCCGTATGCTGTCCGCCTCGGCGGACGCCCCACGCGGGGGTGTAGCTCAGTCGGTTAGAGCGCTGGCCTGTCAAGCCAGAGGTCGCGGGTTCGAGCCCCGTCACTCCCGCCACACGCGATGCAGGAGCCGCCTACGGGCGGCTCTTCCCGTATCCGGAAGCGAAGCGCACGTGGCGATGAGTGTTTGGCATCCCTCTCGCTCATGCGGGTACCTTGGATTCTTGTGTTTATCCGGGCCGGCATGATGACATGTACCATCCCAGGGGTTCGTTCGCGCGGACCCAGGGGGAGTCGAGGAGGCACGATCGTGCATAACGCGAGCACCGTACCTGATGCGTCCCTGTATCGTCTGTCGCTCTACCACTGCTACCTCGGCGAGCAGATCAGGCAGGGCGCGCAGGACCGCCTCCTCACATCGCGAGGCATGGCCGATGATCTGGGCATCATGGACGCGACGGTGCGCCGCGACCTGTCCTACGTCGGCGGCGTCGGCACCACCGGTTCTGGGTACCGCATGTACGAACTCTGCGACGCGCTGGCCGGTTTCCTGGGCATCAGCGATGAGTATCCGATCGTCCGGGTGGGCACAGCGCAGATGCTCGGCGCCCTTGAGGTCGTCTTTCCCCCCGACGCCTACAGCGTCCGTCCTGTCGCGTACTACTCGGAGCTGCCCGAGGACGCCGGGAAGACCCTCGGCGACATCGAGATCAGGCATATCGACGAGATCCCGTCGCTCGACCCGGGACTGGGTGTCCGGGTGGCCCTGGTCGCGTGTTCGCAGCCGTGGGTCGAGCCGTGCATGACGAATCTCTGGCGGGTGGGCGTCGACGGTGTCTTGCTCCTGACGCCGAAAGTCACGGTATCGCGACCCGAGGGTATGCGGGTGCGACACGTCCGGATGCCATGCGACATCAAGTCGCTCGCGGCGCACTGCGCCGTACCGGTGGGCGCGGTCGGGTAGGGCGCCGGGCGCGATCCCCGCCTATCACGCGCCGCCGGAGACCGTGTAGCGGATCACACGCACGTCCTGGGCGGTAGCGATGCCGCGGCACGCTTGACGCACGGATGGCGCGGGCGGACCATGTGACCGGTCACGCGAGACGCCGGGCGGCGAGGGGGGACACACGATGAGCAGGGCACTGGTCGTCTACGCCACCAAGACCGGCTGCACGGAGGTGATCGCGGCCGCCGTCGGCGAGGCGCTCACCGCACTCGGCGTCACGGCCGATGTCGCAGCCGCCGACACGCAGCCAGACCCCGCCGGATACGACGCGGTCATCGTCGGGAGCGGTGTGCGCGCGGGCATGTGGCATGCTTCGGCGAAGCGGTGGCTCGGCTCGCATGCGTCCGACCTGGCCGGACGGCCGCTGGCGCTGTTCACCGCGTGTCTCACGATGGGAACCAACCCGGAGAAGGCTGACGAGGTGCGCGCGTACACGGATCCTGTCATCACCGAGTTCGGGCTTGAACCGGTCGACGTCGGGCTGTTCGCCGGCATGAACGTCCCCAGGGAGTTCTCACTGCCCGAGCGGTTGGTCCTGAGGGCGATGAAGGCTCCTGAGGGCGACTTCCGGGATCTCGATGCCGTGGCCGCGTGGTCGCGCGAGACCGCCAGGTCACTCGGCCTTGCCTGAGGCGCCTGGCGGCGCCTCTCCACCGGTACGCTCACGGCGGAACGCGGCGTGCCAGAACACCCGGTCGGCAAGGAACAGGGCGGTTCCCACGCCGATGTAGATCGCCCCGAGGATGCCGGCGCCCACCTGCCCGGGGTGCACGAAGATCTGCCGCAAGGCGATGCCGCCTCCCATCATGAGCGCGACGAGCCCCCACGCTTTGAGGGAGAAGAACGACAGGAACGGCGCCGGACCCTGAGCCCTGATGCGCGAGACGGCTCGCGAGGCGACGCGCTCGAGCACCATGCGGGACTTGAACACTCCGAGCGCGAGCCCCGCTGCGAGCGCCCAGGCGTGCCACGAGCGGTCGTGGATGTAGGCGATTCCGCGCACGAGCAGGATCGACGCGCCTATGAGCCACATCGTCGCTGCAGCGACGATCTGTCCGCGTTCACCGAGACGCGGGAGGTGGCGGAGCGGACTGGCGCGTCCGGGCTCGTCGGTGGCGGTGTCTGGCATCGTGCTCACTCTCATCCGCCGGATCCGTTCGAATCCGGCGCGGTCCTACTGGACGACGAGGCCGCCCTCGAAACCGCCTCCGGAGCAGATGATCGAGTAGAGACCCGCCTCGACCGGTCCGAGCTCGACGGTCGCGCCATCACGGATGTCGGCGGTCACACTCAATTCGGGGAACGTGACTGAGGTGCGACAGTCGGTGCCAGGGCCGTACGTGATGATGATGGGGATGCCCGCGCGAGCAAGCAGGAACGGCGGGTCGAAGCCGCCCTGATCCGCCGCGATCGTGATGCGCTGCACACCCGCCTCGGCATCGTATTCGAGGGCGACCGTGTCTTCGGGCAGGATGCCCGTGTAACCTGCGATGATCAGCGTCTCGCGGATCTGAGCGCCGTCGATCTGGGCGCTGTCGTAGGCCACGCCGAGCGTCAGCGCCTCGGTGTCGAGCGTGGCCTTGCCGATCCCGGGCAGACCGGCGATCGTCTGGAAGATCAGGTCGGCCTTGGCGGCGGCGTCGTCACCTTCAAGGAGCCGTATCTCCGCGCGCACCACGGCGTTCGTCTGCACCTTGCCGATGGTCTGCGTGATCTGCGTGCCCTTGACGACGCGGGTTCCCGGCCGGTCGCCCGTCAGGCTCTGTGAGATCACGAACGCCCCCGCGACGGCGACGACCGCGAGCACGAGGATGAGGTACTTCGGCGTGAGGATCAGGGCTCTCTCCGTTCCTTCGGTGCCGGGCCCGTCACGGCCCGCGTCCTGCAGGTAGTGTGCCACAGAGCGACGGCGGGCCGAACACCAGGTGTGGGTGTGTCACCTGGGGTACGAATGAACGTGTCCGAACCGACGAGGTTCCGCCTCCTCGTCTCGGCATCGCGCTTGCTCACAGGGCGTGACGCGATTCACATGACGCGCACCGTCCGCATCAAACGGAGGACTTGATGACCGATATCCAACCCAGGCCCGAGCGAGTCGTGACCGGTCCTCTGACAGACCCCCTTGTCCGCGGGCTGGTCTATGCGAGCGGCGCGTTGCTTATCGTGTGGTTGATCGTCGTTCTGTTCGCGTTCGTCATCGGTCCGCCGGCTCCGGAGGCGCCGCGCACCGCCGCCGAACGTGCGCTGCTGGTCTACGAGGCGCAGGTCCTTGCCGGCGACGCGGACGTCACGGTCTGGGCGAGCTACATCAGGGCGCTCATCGACGCGCAGCAGCTCTCGCGCGCGAAGGATGCGATCGACATAGCCCTTGAGTCGGCTACGCAGCGCCGCTCGCTCATCCTGGCCGAGCGCGCGCGTCTGAGTCTCGCGATGGGCGAGCACCGGACCGCCGTCGATCAGGCTGACGAGGCGATCCGTGAAGCGACCGCCGAGATGGAGGCGACTCAGCGCGAGCAGGCCGAGCGCGCGTCGACCTCGGCGACCGCGGAGCCGCCAGCCTCGTACGCGTCGGCGCTCCTGATCAAGGCCGAAGCGCTCGCCGTCGCGGGTGATGCACAGGCCGCGATCGCGGCGTACTCGACCTTCCTGGAGCGGTGGCCCACCGCCGCCGATGTACTGGTGGCGCGCGGTGACCTGAGGCGGGACAGCGGCGACCTGGCCGGAGCCGAGTCCGACTACCGCGCGGCGCTTCAGTTCGGTCCTGACTACCAGCCCGCCCTTGATGGGCTCGAGAGTATCGGAGTGGCACGATGAAGGGTGTCGTCGCGACAAGCGTCAGCCAGCGTGCGCGCCGCGTTCTCGTCGCGGTGATCGTCGTCCTGCTCACGCTGCTACTGGTGACGGGGTACTTCCTCTCGTCCGTCCTCCGGCCTCCGGGTGTGGAGACGGCGCGCGAGGCGGCGGCGGAGGGCGGGCTCGAGTGGGTCCGCTCCATCTACGGATATGGCACGACAGAGGATGAGCAGCTGAACGCCCCGAACGACGTGGCGATCGCTCCGAATGGCACGATCTGGGTCACCGATCAGGCGCGTGCACGAGTGCTCGGCTTCACGCCTGACGGCGACTACCTCACGCTGCTGCACAAGGGTCCGCGCGGGTCGTCGGATGAGGCGCTCGCCTTCCCGGCGGCGCTCGCTGTCGATGAAGACGGGCTGATCTACATCGGCGACTTCATGAAGGATGAGATCGTCGTCATGACGTCGGACAACGAGATCGTCGATCGGTACGTCGTGCCGGCGCCGCTGTCGGTCGACGTGCGCGGCGACCGCATAGTCGCGGGTTCGGCCGCCGGCTTCGTGATCATGGATAAGGCCGGAACCATCGTAGAGCTGCTCGGCACCCGCGGCACCGGCGATGACCAGTTCGACGGGGTCAAGGGCGTCACCATCGGCGAGGATGGCACGATCTACGTCATCGACCAGTACAACAACAGGGTGAGCGCGTACACCGCCGATGGTGTACGGCTCTGGATCGTCGAGACCGGACCGCCCGGGAACCGCTCGGCCATCGCCGAGGGCGACAGGTCAGTGGAGACGTCCGCCCCAGCCGCCATGCTTCTGCCCGCGCGCCTCGTCGTTGATCGAGCCGGCCGGCTCGTCGTCATCGATCCCTTCGATTTCTCGATGACGGTGCTGGACTCATCAGACGGCTCGCTGATCTCGAAGCACGGGCAATTCGGACAGAGCGACGGGCAGTTCACGTACCCGACCGGTATCGACTACGACCCCGCGCGTGACTGGTTCGCCGTCGCCGATACGGGGAACGGTCGCGTGCAGATCGTGCGGATCCCCGGATCGGGAGGCACCGCCGTCGAGGCCGTGCGCAGGTCGCTGTCCGGTCCGCTTCGGCTGTTGTGTATACCGGCGACGTTGATCCCGCTTCTGCTCCTGATCGCGTGGCTGCTCCGCCGCAGACGGGCGACGGTATTCGTTCAGGAGTTCACACCTAATCGAAGTTAAGAATGGATACCTATGGCACGGGCGTTGCATCTGGAGGTTCGCACGCGCCAGACCCGTTCGGTATCCGGAGCCGGACGTCGGAAGGTAGTGCAGGACAGACCGCCCGTGGGTAGAGGCATGAGTATGGGAACCGCAGATGGCCGCCGAACGACAACGGACACGCCGACCCGGACCATCTCGCGCGGATCACACGGGCTGGAGACAGAGATCCCGGCAGGGATCGAAGACGGCTCAGGAGGTATGAAGGAGATGAAGAAGTCCCTCGGCGTGACCCTCGTCGCGTTCGTGCTGGTGTTCGCGTTCGCACCGGCCGCGTTCGCCGCTAAGGGTTCGGTCATGGTGCGCACGGGTGACGCGACGAGCACCGCGTCACTGCTGGCCACCTACAACGACTGGTCGGGCACCTCGACCAGCACAGCGCTCGCGACGTTCCCGGGCAACGCTGGTTCGTCCTCGCCGCACAGCGGCTACGCGACGGCGACCGTCAAGTGCGCCGCGTGCCACGCGGTCCACGTCGCCGCCCCGGCGGGTGACACCCTGCTCCGCATGAAGGCATCGGATTCGTGTGTCTACTGCCATGTCGCGACCGGATCCAGCGTGTCTGGTGCAATCGTGTACGGCGGCGATCCGCTGATCCCCGCCCGCAGCGGCGACGATCACCACACGGTCGGCGGGAACTGCAGCGTCTGTCACGCGTCGGTGCACGGCTCGAACGCGATCAAGGACGTCCCGTCGCTCACGGGCCTGTTGCTCAAGCGTGACGCCAATAGCCGCGCGGTGAACCTCACCGCGATGGCCGATCTGCTCGATCCGACCACCGGGCTGAGCACGCGCCTGGCGACCGTGAACGACACCGCCACCCGTCGCGCCGCCGTCGGCATCTGGTGCGGCAGCTGCCACAACAATGCCTACTACGTGCTCGGTCCCAGCCGGTCCGCTGCCTTCGGTTACGCCGGCACCGCAACCGCCGGCACGTGGTCGATCGCGTCCGGCACCGCGGGCCGCACCGGCCACCGCGTCGAGGCCCTCGCCAGCGACAACTGGAACGTCGGCAACTCGATCTCCACGAGTGCCAAGACCTCCGGCCGCATCGCGTGGGCGCCTGCCACCGACTGCCAGAGCTGCCATGACGCCTCCAACGGCCTCACGGGCGTCTCGGCCGGCACCGGCTTCCCGCACTACACGCCGAACGCCACGCGATTCCTGAATGTCGCGTCGTCCGTTGTCGCCACCGCGGCACCGTCCGGCGTGAACCAGCCCGGCGCCACCGGCATCGCTGGCACCGAACACGCGCGGATGTACTCGCTCAAGGACGGTGTCTGCCTGAAGTGCCACCGCGGCACCGACACGACCGGCGTGGGCTTCGACTACTAGGCTCCACGTACGCCCCATCGGTTCGTCGATAGTGGGGGCCGGCTCGTTAGAGTCGGCCCCCACCGCTTCCGGCAGGACGGGCCTGTAGTATCCTCGGAACGGTCGTGACGCGGTCGTTCCCGGTTCCGGAGGCGGTGGCGTTGGCGCGGACGGTCAAGATACGCAGCACCGTGTTGCTGGTGATCGGGTTCGGGTGCGCGGCCGCGCTCGCGCTCATCTTCGGCACAGCCGCGACCCTTCCCGGATGCACCGCCTGTCACACTGAGCAGACGTTCGTGGAGCAGTCGGCAGCCAGTCCGCATGCGGATGTCGATTGTGTCACCTGTCACGTCGCCCCCAACATCGGGTCGCGGTTCTCCTTCGCAACGCAGCTCATCTTCGGTATGACGCTCCGCGTCGTGCCGACCGCGGGGAGGGCGATCTCGGGCCCCGCATCCGCGCAGTGCCTCTCATGCCACGCCCCGGTGTTCGAGGGCGAGGTCTTCGCCCGTGGCCTGCGGATCCAGCATGAGACGTGCGCCGAAGAGGTCACGTGCGGCACGTGCCACTCCGGTACCGCTCACGGCGAGGCGGTGCGCTGGCTGCGTGTGGCGCGCATGGACGACTGTCTGCAGTGCCACAACACCCGCGTCGTGTCCGCGAACTGCGGCATGTGCCACGACGAACGCACGCCGTCCCAGCGGCTCGGCATCGGCTCCTTCAACGTCACGCATGGTCGCCAGTGGAGCACGACCCACGGTATGGGGGAGAAGCGCACCTGCGCCGCATGCCACTCGTCCGACTTCTGCGTGGACTGTCACGATCTCTCCGTGCCGCATACCGACCGGTTCATCGAGCGGCACGCCGACATCGCGCTTCTCGGTTCTAGCGCATGCCTGACCTGCCATAGGACCGAGTTCTGCTCCGACTGCCACCGTACGCCGATGCCGCACTCCGACGAGTTCAGCCAGGCGCACGCAGAGACCGTGCGTCGCGATGGTGAGGATCTGTGTCGCAACTGCCATTTGGAGACGGACTGCTCGAACTGCCACACCAAGCATGTGCATCCCGGTGATGCGATGGGCATCACGCAGCCGCCGCCCACCGATCACGGGAGGCGCTGATGGACCTCCCGAATCTGACCGACATGTCCTACCTGCTCGACGTGATCCCCGACGTCGTGCGCAACCCCGCGGCCAATCCGCGCGCGGCGATGCTCGTGTTCGCGATGGCGGCGCTCGTCGTGCTGATCGTGCTCGCCGGAGTCGTGACGCTCGTCATCGGACGTGACGAGGAGCAACTTGAGGGTGAAGAGGAGCGTGCCGAGCGCCCGGAGGGGCTCGCGGAGTTCGGCGAGCCCGATGAGCCGGGCGAGCCGGTCGCCGTGGCCGTCCGCGCGAAGGCCGAGCAGGCCGAACACGACGATGCGGCGGGTACGGTGACGGACGTCGCGTTGGAGCCCCTTCCCGCACCGGTGTACGAACGGGTGCGCGCGCGGCTCAGCGTGTGGACCTCGGTGAGCCTCGTCGTCATCACGACCGTGCTGGTATGGTCACTGACGGGGGCGGCCACGATCGACCGGAGCTGGTGTCTGGCCTGTCATCCCGATAATCCGCACGCGGGGTCGACCGCGATCGATCCGCATGCCGAGGTCGCCTGCGTCGCGTGTCATGAGCACGGCAACCTGATCGCGCTCGTGTTCTTCACCGTGCCCGACCGGTTCTACCACTTCGCGTCGGGCGAGTTCGGGCGGTCCACCGCGTCGGTGTACGGCAGGCCGATCTCCTCCTTCGAATGCCGCCGCTGCCACAGCGAGGTCCTCGACACCGTGATCTTCGCCGACGCCACGAAGGTCCGGATGTCCCACGCAGAGCCGCTCGAGGCCGGGGCTGAGTGCATCGATTGTCACGCGCTGCAGTCCGGAGTGGTCTCATCGCACAACACGGGGATGGCGCCCTGCATGCGCTGCCACGACGACGAGGCGGCCTCGGCTGACTGCCAGGCCTGCCATGTGGGAGATGTGGCCCTTGCGTTGCGTCCGGCCGACCCCGCGTCCGGGGTGTTCACGAAGGCGCAGATCGATCAGCCGCAGTGCGACGGCTGCCATGATCAGGCCGCGCAGGGCTGCGACTCCTGTCATGGCATCCGTCTGCCGCACACACGGCAGTTCATGCAGTACGGACACGCGCGTGAGGGTGTCGAGGACATCTGGAACAACGGCGGGCGGAAGTGCGGCCGGTGTCATGACGAGCGGCGTCCTTGCTCGAGTTGCCACGATCGCTTCCCATCCCACGGTCTCAGCTGGCGCACGGAGCACTACGCGACAGGGATAGGATTCGAGCGCGGATGCGCGTGTCATGAGGACAAGGCGTATGTACAGGGCCGCAACTACTGCGCGCTCTGCCACGAGCGGGCACGATAGGCCGGCCCGTGACTTCGAGGTCGAGTACGGGGAATCAACCAGACGTGACCACGCGAGCGATGGAGGGACACATGGACATGAAGGACAAGGTGCTCGAGGCGATGAAGGCGGCCGGAGAGCCGGTCGCCGCGGGCAGGATCTGCGAGATGACCGGACTTGACCGCGCGGATGTGGACAAGGCGATGACCGCGCTCAAGAAATCCGGCGAGATCGAGTCCCCGGTGCGCTGCAAGTGGCAGCCGAAGTAGAAGGCTTCCGAGGACCGACGCCGTGAGGGCCGCCATTCGGGGCGGCTCTTACGGCGTCGGCGGTCCGGGTGCCTCTCCTACTCGGACCGTGCGTTGATCGAATCGGGGAGCGGACGCTCATCGGCGAACCACTCCTCGCCGAAGTCGCCATCCGCGATGCGTTCGACCGGCATCCGCAGGTAACGGCCGGTCGCCTCGACGGCCACGCGGCCGTCCGCGAGGCGAATCTCGCCGGACCCTTCGAACATTCGTGTGGTGTCACGCGTGATGCGCGCGTGCGCGATGACCTCGCGATCCAGCGGGACCGGCTTGCGGTACCGAACCGTCAGTTCGACGGTGACACCCCACGCGGTGGGGTCGCTCAGGTTGATCGCACGGCCGATGGTCTCGTCGAGGATCGTTGCGGCCAGGCCGCCATGGAGGCGGCCGGGGTAGCCCTGATGCTCGGCGCGTGGGGTGAAGACGCCGGCAAGTCCGCCGGTGTCGAGTTCGTAGAAGCGTGCGTGGAGCCCCGACACGTTCTCGACGCCACACACAAGACACATCCTGCTGACGTTCTGGGCGCGCCGGACACGAGGCGTCATCGGTCATCCTTCCGCGGGTGTGCGCCCATCGTACCCCGCGGGAGCGCATCGAGTATCGCGGTGCCGTATGCTCGAGGGAACCGTGCGGCCGCGAGCCGGCCGGGTTGAGAAAGGACGAGCCGCGTGCTTGCTGACGTCATCGGACTGCTGGAGTGTCCGGCGTGCACAGGCGCGCTCACCATCGAGGCCGACGTCGTGCGGTGCCCCGCCGGTCACAGCTACGACGTGGCCCGCCAGGGGTACGTCAATCTTCTGCCGGGCGGCGCTCGTCCGGGAACCGCCGACACCGCGGAGATGGTACGGGCTCGATCCGCGTTCCTCGACGAGGGTCATCTTGAGCCGCTCTCGGTGGCGATCCGGCGATTCGCGGCCGTCGTCCCGTATCCACGCGGAGGCGTCGTGGTTGACGCGGGCGCCGGGACGGGGCACCACCTCGCCGCGGTGCTTCGCGATCTGCCTGGCGCCGTCGGCGTGGCGCTCGACATCTCGAAGCACGCGGCCCGCCACGCGGCGCGCGCGTATCCGCGGATCGGTGCTGTCGTGTGCGACGCATGGTCCCGCCTGCCGGTCGCCGACGGCGCGGCCGACG
>CAYYLR010000028.1:0-18518 GCA_964472485.1 uncultured Coriobacteriaceae bacterium | reverse complement strand
GACGCGGCATCGGGCCGGCCTACATGGACAAGGCGTCTCGCATGGGCCTGCGCGTCCAGGACTTCGAGGACGAGTCGATCTTCTGCAAGAAGCTCGACGCGGCCCTGCACGAGAAGAACGATATCCTCGGCAAGGTGTACGGCATGCCCACCTACACCGTTGACGAGATCGCCGACGAGTATCTCGTCTACGCCGAGCGCCTCCGGACGCACATCGCCGAGACGAGTGCGATCATCAACCGCGCGCTCGACGCGGACCAGTGGGTCCTCTTCGAGGGCGCGCAGGGAACACTCCTCGACCTCGACCACGGCACCTACCCGTTCGTCACGTCGAGCTCACCGACCGCCGGCGGGGCGTGCACCGGCGCGGGCGTGGGGCCGCGGCGCATCGACCGCGTGCTCGGCATCGCCAAGGCCTACATCACACGCGTCGGCTCGGGTCCGTTCCCAACCGAGCTCTCCGAGGAGATCGGCCGCCACCTCATCGAGGTGGGGCACGAGTACGGCACCACCACGGGGCGCGAGCGCCGCGCCGGCTGGTTCGACGGCCTGATCGTCCGCCACGCCGTGCAGGTCAATGGGCTCACCGACCTCATCATCACCAAGCTAGACGTGCTCTCGCAACTCGAGCGCATCAGGGTCTGCGTGGCGTACGAGTACGAGGGTCGCCGCTACAACGACCTGCCGAATCACCAGACCGTCTTCCACCACGCCACGCCGATCTACGAGGAGCTGCCCGGCTGGAAGACGGACATCACCCACTGTCGCACCTTCGAGGAACTGCCGAGGGCCGCGCAGGATTACATCGGCTTCCTTGAGGACCTTGCCGAGGTGCCGGTCGCGATGATAGCCGTCGGACCGAGCCGCGAGCAGACGATCATGCGCCGGTGGGAAGCGAGGCCCTAGGGGGCACGGCTGGCGACACTGGCGCGCGCCGGCGGGGAGCTGCGGTGGCGCCGCGCATCATCGGCTACAATCGTCCCCACCATAGTTCCCGACCAGGCGGGGGTACTCTCATGCGGATCCTCATCATCGGCGGCGGCGGCCGCGAGCACGCCATAGGCGTCGCGCTCAGCAGGTCGGCCCACACCCCCGGGCTCATCTTCGCCCCCGGCAACGGCGGGACAGCCGCGCTCGGCATGAACGTGCCGCTCGACATCGATGACCCGGCCGCTGTCGCCGTGTGGATCGACAACAACCCGGTCGACCTCGTCGTCGTGGGGCCAGAGGCGCCGCTTGTCGCTGGCATCGCCGACATCCTCGCCGCCGACGGCGTACCGGTCTTCGGCCCGCGTGCCGCAGCGGCCCAGCTTGAGGGCTCGAAGGCGTACGCCAAGGAGGTCATGGAAGCATACGGGATCCCCACCGGGCAGGCGCTCGTCTGTGACAGCGAGACGCAGGCGGTCTCAGCCATCGAGAACCAGCTTCCTCCGTGGGTTGTCAAGGCGGACGGGCTGGCGGCCGGCAAGGGCGTCATGGTCACCTCCGATGCCGAGGCCGCCCGCGGCTTCGCGCACAGCTGTTTCGACGGTGAGTTCGGCTACGCTGGCATGACCGTCCTCGTTGAGGAGTACCTCGCAGGCCCGGAATGCTCGCTCCTCGCCTTCACGGACGGGGAGACGGTGCTCCCGATGGCGTCCGCCGCCGACCACAAGCGTCAGCTCGACGGCGATGAGGGGCCGAACACGGGCGGCATGGGCGTCTACTCGCCGGTTCCGTCGATCGACCATGCGACCTATGAAGCGATGGTGGACATCCTCCGTCGCACTGTCGCGGGTCTGCGAGAGGACGGCGTGGCCTACCGGGGCGTCCTCTACGGCGGCTTCGTGCTGACGGCGGAGGGTCCGAAGGTCCTCGAGTACAACGCCCGTTTCGGCGACCCGGAGACCCAGGTGCTCCTTCCGAGGCTGAAGAGCGACCTCGTCGAGGTCATGCGCTCGGTCATCGAGGGCCGTCTGGCCGAGGTCGAGCTCGAGTGGTCAGATGACGTCGCCGTCTCTGTCGTGCTCGCCTCGGGCGGTTACCCAGGCGAGTACGAGAAGGGGAAGGTCATCGAGGGTGTCGCCGACGCCGAGGCGGTCGAGGGTGTCACCGTCTATCACGCCGGCACGGCGCTCGATGAGGAGGGCAGGCTCGTGACGTCCGGTGGGCGCGTGCTCAACGTCACCGCGCTTGCGCCGACCTTCGAGCAGGCGCGCGACCGCGCGTACGAGGCCGTCTCGCGGATCTCGTTCGACGGCATGCAGTACCGGACCGACATCGGCACAAAGGCGATCGCGACCGGCGGCGACGCCTAGTGCTCGCGGAGCGTCTGCTGTCGTCCGCCGTCGAGACCGCTCAGCGTCGGTACTTCCGCAGCGCCCCGCGGCCGGTCGACCAGCTCCCGGCCCCGGAGTCCGGGGTCGGCTACATGTTGTACGCGCACGTGCCCTTCTGCCAGCAGCTGTGCCCGTACTGCAGCTTCAACCGCTTCCCGTACGCCGAGGACCGGGCGCGCCTGTACTTCAGGGCGCTACGTGACCAGATGCGTATGGTGGCCGAACTCGGCTACGATTTCGGAGCGCTCTACATCGGCGGCGGCACGCCGACCATCCTCGTCGATGAGCTCGCGACCACGATCGACCTCGCACGGGAGCTCTTCGGCATCCGCGAGGTTTCGACCGAGACGAACCCTAACCAGCTGACCCCGGAGATCCTCGAACCTCTGCGCGGGCACGTGCAGCGCATGAGCGTCGGCGTGCAGAGCTTCGATGACGGACTCCTCCGCCAGATGGATCGCTACGACAAGTACGGCTCTGGCGAGGAGACGCTCCGTCGCATTCAGGCCATGGGGGGCTTCTTCGACTCGCTTAACGTGGACATGATCTTCAACTTCCCGAGTCAGTCCCAGCGAATCCTTCGGGATGACATCGCCGCCGTCAAGGCGAGCGGCTGTGACCAGACGACGTTCTACCCGCTTATGGCGTCGCGCTCTGTCGCGCGTGCACTGGACCGGACGGTCGGGATGGTCGACTACGATCGCGAGGCTTCCTACTACCACCTGATCGTCGATGAGCTCTCCGACACGTTCGGGTTGTCGACCGCATGGACGTTCACTCGCACCGGCGGCGGGATGATCGACGAGTACATCGTGGACTACGAGCAGTACGTGGGAATCGGCAGCGGCGCGTTCAGCTACCTGCGCGGCGACCTGTACGTCACCACCTTCTCACCGCGTGAGTATCAGGAGGCGATCGCTGACGGCCGCATGCCTGTCTCGGTTGGGAGCGCTGACCGCGGTGTCGCCAACCAGATGCGATATCGCTTCCTCATGGAGCTCTTCGGCCTGCGGCTCGACAAGCGCGCGTTCGAGCGGGACTTCGGGGTGGGCGTGGAGCGGGGTCTGTGGAAGGAGGTCCGCTTCTTCAGGGCTCTCGGCGGGTTCGCGACCGACACCGAGGAGGAGTTCACGCTCACTCCGCGCGGCCGGTACCTGACCGTCGTGATGCAGCGCTCGATGTTCGCCTACCTGAACAGCGTGCGCGATGCCGCGCGCAACGCTCTGTCCTCCGACGAGCGGGCTCTCTTGTTCGGCGACGGGGGGACGTGCCCGGCAACGGAAGCGGCAGAGCACGACCGTGGTGATCCAACCCCGCACATGCCCGTGCACGGCGGTCTGTAGGACCCGAGAGCGACGTGACGTACGGGACGCCCGTCTCCCTCGGCGCACCGTGGCGCCGTCGCGGCCTCCACGCCGCCGCGGGTCCTCACCAGCCGGTCGTCCCAGGCTCACCCTTGAACGGGCCCACGACATCGGACGTGATCCAGCCGCCATAGAAGCCGCCGGCCTGCGGTCGTGCGATCTCGCCGTCGACGCGGCACTGGTCCATGAGCGCGGGGTAGAAGGCGACGTGACCCGCGAGCGCTTCGTATCCGGGGGCGGGGTTCGCGTACTCCCACGCCGCGTCATCGGCGGTTGCGTCGCCCACTGTCACGCGGTAGTAGCGCGCCTCTCCCTTGAACTCGCAGTAGGTGGCGCGATGTCCGGGCGACAAGACCCCGGGGGCGACGTCCGCAAGCGGGATGTAGTAGATGGGCGGGTGGCTCGTCTCGAGCACGCGAACAGCATGCGTCGTGGCAGCGATGGTCTGTCCGCCGAAGTCGACCTCGATGTGACGCGTCGTAGGCTGGACGATGGGCGGACGAGGGTAGTCCCAGACCGACTCCTGCCCCTCACGGGGCCGTTCACGTTCGACGTGCACGAGCAAGCCTTCCGACGCGCGACCGATGTGCACGTTCCTACCCGTTCGCGCCCGCGAAACACCCGGGGATCGTTCGCGCCCGCCGAACGGCGGGTCACTCGAGGACGAGGACGGTGCCCGCGGTCGCCTGGACCGGGTACGACTCGGCGACCGGGCCGGTGAACCACACGTCGATGAGGTTTCCGAGGGCGACATCGGCGGCCGAAGCCGCCTCGTATCCGTTCGTGCCGGTCGAGCGCAGCACGCGTGTGTCGGGTGTGAGGCGGACGCTCGCGATATCGTAGGCGAACCGCGGACCGGCGCCCGCGTCGACCAGGATCGTGACGGTCCCCTCGGCGCCCGGCGTGACCGTCGTGACGGTGCCCCGGATCGAGGGGTCGTCGCCGGGCGGCATCGGCGCGCCCGCGCAGCCGACGAGGACGGCCGCCCCGAGGAGCGCGACGAAGGCCCATATGATCCGCATCGTTCCTCCTCGACCGGGACTGGCGGTGCCGCTTCACACTTATACCCGCTTCAGGGCATCCCGCGCCGGCCCCGCCCGCGGTGATCTGACTATGCATAGCACGCTGCGATAGTGAATAATCGCAGGCGCACCCGACGTCACCGGAAGGACCTGTCATGCCTCACGGACCGTATGAAGACGTCCGCGTCTGCGGCCACCTCATAGACTCCGGCATCATGTCGCGGATCATGGACGACATCGTCGCCGCCGACGCCGAGTTCGAGACGCTCTCCTTCGAGGTGGGGCGCACGAACGAGGACGAGTCCGTTGCGGTCCTTCGTGTGCGCGCGCACGACGAGGCGCAACTCGATCTCGTGCTCGGGGTCATCGGACAGCACGGAGCCGAGCCGATCGACGCGGCCGACGCCCGCACGGTTCCCGCGCCCGCCGACGGGGTCTTTCCCGAGGGTTTCTACGCCACCACCAACCTGGAGACCGCCGTCCGCACACAGGGGCGGTGGATCCCGGTGAGCCGCCCGGAGATGGATCTCGGCGTCGTGCTCGAGAACGGCTCGGCGCACACGGTCTCGATGGCTGAGGTCCGGGCCGGGCAGCCCATCGTTGTGGGGCACCACGGCCTGCGCGTGAGACCGCTGGAGCGGCCTCGTGACAAGCAGGAGTTCGAGTTCATGAACTCGGAAGTGTCGTCGGAGAAGCCCAAGGCGCTCGTCATCCGCGAGGTCGCGCGCATGCTCGAGCGGGTCCGCGAGCACGGGCAGAGCATCATCTTCGTCGTTGGTCCCGCAGTCGTCCACACCGGCGCGGCCGAGCACCTGGCGCGGCTCGTGCGCGCCGGCTACGTCTCGGTCATGTTCGGCGGCAACGCGGTGGCGACGCACGACATCGAATCGGCGCTCTTCGGCACGTCCCTCGGCATCCATATGGACGCCGGTACGCCGGCCGTCGGCGGCCATGAGCACCATCTGCGGGCGATCAACACCATCCGCGGCTGCGGTGGCATCGCGGAGGCGGTCGAGCAGGGCGTGCTGACCACCGGTCTGATGCACACGCTGGTCATCTCCGGCACGCCGTACGTGCTCGCCGGCTCGATCCGTGACGACGGCCCGCTGCCGGACGTGATCACCGACGCGCTCGAGGCGCAATCCGCGATGCGCACGCACTGTCAGGTCGCCGGCGCGTGCATCATGCTCTCGACGATGCTGCACTCGATCGCGACGGGGAACATGCTCCCCGCAAGCGTCACGACGGTCTGTGTCGACATCAACCCGGCGGTGGTGACCAAGCTCGCCGACAGGGGGAGCTTCCAGACCATCGGCATCGTGACCGACGTCGGGCTGTTCCTCGAGATGCTCGCCGACGAATTGGAGCGTGGGGCGTAGGCTTCAGTCGGCGCGGCGCTTGCTCGGGCACATGCGCGTCGAGAGAGGAGCGCCGATGGATCCGCGCGAACACCCGATACCGCCGATTGACCTCGCCGCTCCGGCCGAGGTCTCGAGGGCCACGTTCGCCCTCGGCTGATTCTGGGGTCCTGACGCCCGGTTCGGGCGGATCCCCGGGGTCGTTCGGACGCGCGTCGGCTACGCCGGCGGCACCGCGCCCGACCCCACCTACCGCCGCATCGGCGACCATACCGAAACGATCGAGATCGACTACGACCCGGGGGTGCTCGCCTACGAGGATCTGCTCGCGGTCTTCTGGGGCAGCCACCGGCCGACATCGCCGCCCCACTCGCGACAGTACGCCTCGATGATCTTCACGCTGACGCCGGAGGAGGCGGCTGCGGCCGTGGCGTCCAAGCGCGCGCTGGAATCGCGCTTCGGCCCGCTGTACACCGAGATCGTGCCGGCTGGCCGCTTCTACGCGGCCGAGGACTACCACCAGAAGTACTACCTTCGGAACACCGAGCGGCTGTACCGCGAGTTCCGCCGGACGTTCGGAAACGACGAGGTGGCGCTCCGGGAGTCGACCGCCGCCGCGCGTGTCAACGGGTACCTCGGCGACCCCGGCGGCGCAGAGGACCTCGCGTCCGGGATCGGATCGTACGGCC
This sequence comes from uncultured Coriobacteriaceae bacterium, assembly GCA_964472485.1. Taxonomy (GTDB): domain Bacteria; phylum Actinomycetota; class Coriobacteriia; order Anaerosomatales; family Anaerosomataceae; genus CAYYLR01. Next base: position 11,768 of record CAYYLR010000028.1, on the reverse strand, counting down.
TGAGCGCCGAGGGCGCGGAGTACCTGCGGACCAGGATCGTCGGTGCGCGACCACCAGCGGCGGGAGTGCGCTGAGATGAAGCGGTACGAGATCGCGCGCAGCGACGCCGAATGGCGCGGCGCGCTCACCCCCGAGCAGTACCGGGTGCTCCGGGAGGCGGGAACCGAGCGGTCGGGTACCGGCGTGTACCTCGACACGGAAGACGATGGCACCTACCGCTGCGCCGCCTGCGGCAACGCGCTGTTCCGTTCGGAGACGAAGTACCACTCAGGATGCGGGTGGCCGAGCTTCTACGCGCCGTTGGCGCCTGAGGCGGTCGAGGAACTCGTCGACACGAGTCACGGTATGGTGCGGACGGAGATCCGCTGCGCGCGGTGTGGATCCCATCTCGGCCACGTGTTCAACGACGGGCCGCAACCTACCGGGCTCAGATACTGCATGAACTCGGTCGCGCTCGACTTGGAGCGCGAGAACGGGTGACTGTCCGGTTGCGGCAGCGTTAGTATGGGTGCGTGTGCCGCGTCAGGAACGGGGGCGTCGTGTATCGGGAGAGCGAGATCGTCGACCTGCTGCTGGTCGTCTTTCTCACCCCCATCATGGCGGCGAGCATCCGCGCCATACGGATCTCGGGCAAGCGCTGGTTCGTGGCCGGCTACCTGTCCATCGTGACCGGCTTCGTGTTCACGGTGATCGAAGGCTACATCCTCCCGGACGCCTTCAACGTCCTCGAGCACCTCGCGTACGCTACCGGTGGTGTCTGTTTCGCGGTCGCAGCGCACCTGGTGAGCCGTGCCGTACGCACACGCGGGAGCGTCGTGTGAACATCATCGCGATCATCAACCTCGTGGGTTTGGCGGGGTTCGGCATCGCGATCGCGACGGTCGCGTTCATCCCGGTGCGTTCGCGCGGCTTCGGTCCCAGTCTCAAGTGGTCGATGCTGGCCGCGTTCGGACTCTACGCGTTCGTGAGCCTGTCCAACGTGCTGCAGTACACCGGCATCACCGAGCGGCTCGATATGTTCGAGGACTACACCGAGGTACTCTTCGTCCCGCTCATCGCCTATATCCTCTACGCCCGGGCCACGGAGGAGCAGATCGAGGCCGTGCGCGCGGCCGAGCGCGCCATCCGTACCGAGCACGACCTGATCACGAGCATCGTCGACACGACCCCGACCGGCATCCTGGTGGTCGACGACCGGGGGTTCGTCTCGTTCGCCAACGACCGGGCGCGCTCGATGGTGTCGCTCACGCCCGCCGAGGGCGAGGACGGGATGTACTGGTGCACGCCCTGTACCGGCGCGCCCGATGTGACGGAGGGAGGACGCCTCAGTCTGGCGGCGGTAGCCAAACGGGCTCCGCTCACGAACCTGCGGCAGAGCATCGAGACCGCCGGATCGAAGATGCACATGTCGATCAGCGCCACTCCGTTGCTGTCCGAGGAGGGATGTGTTCGCGCCGTCCTGGCCCTTGAGGATGTCACCGAGCGGGTTCGCATCGAGCGTGAACTCGAGGGCTATCGCACCGATCTCGAGCAGATCATCGACCGTCGCACCCGGGAGCTGCTTAAGATCAACCGCGAGCTCACCGACGCGAAGGCCGCTCGCGAGGAGTTCTTCGCCAACGTGAGCCATGAGCTGCGCACCCCGCTTAACGCCATCATCGGATTCACGCAGATCCTGCTTCAGGAGCTGCCGGGTCCGCTCACCGAGGAGCAGCGCACGCAGCTCTCGATGGTCGAGGACTCGAGCCTTCATCTCCTCGTGCTCGTCAACGAGGTACTCGACCTTGCCCGTATCGAGGCCGGACATGGCGCGGTGACGCTGAGCACCTTCGATCTGGGCACGCGCGTGGCGGGGCTGATCGCGCCGATGAGCGCGCTGGCCGAGAGCCGCTGTGTCAGGCTGACATGCGACTGCGAGTTCGAAGTGGAGGTCCGCACCGACGCCGACAAGCTCGGCCACATCGTGAGGAACCTGGTGGCCAACGGCATCAAGTTCACCGATCCGTCAGGATTCGTGGCGGTGACCACCGGTGGTGATGATCGGGAGGCGTTCGTCCGCGTCGCCGATACCGGCATCGGCATCGCATCCGAGCACCAGCAGCGCATTTTCGAGCCGTTCCAGCGCGTCGACGATCCGGATCGCGGGCCTCGCGAGGGGACGGGGCTCGGACTGTCGCTCTGCCGTGAGCTCGCCGGGTTGCTCGGCGGCCGTATCGAACTCGAGAGCGAGCCGGGAGTCGGGTCGACGTTCACGCTGCGCATCCCGCTGCAGCTTCCGGCGCCGCGCGCGTGAACGAGCCGACGGGCATGAGCGCCGGAGCGACGCGAGGGCGCGTCGTGCGCTCGGACCGCGGATTCGCGTTCGTGGCCACCGGCGACGGCATCGTGGTTGCGCGCCAGTCGACGCGGTTGCTCAAGCAGGCCGACGAGGGCGGGCTGCCGGTGGTGGGCGACCACGTCGTCCTCGGCGGTGACGAGACCGAGCCGCTCGTCGCCGAGGTGCTGCCGCGGAGTTCGGCCATCGTTCGGCGCGACCCCGGGAAGCACGCGAGGGTGCAGGTGCTCGCGGCCAACGTCGACACCGTGCTCGTCACGCACCCCATCGCCGAGCCGCCCAACCTGGCGCGGATCGAACGCGAGCTCGCGCTTGTGTGGGACAGCGGAGCGACGCCGGTCCTGGTGCTCACGAAGGCGGACCTCAGCGCGGACGCGGAGGCGGCGGTGGCGGAGGCCGAGGCCATCGCGCCCGGAGTGCGCGTGCACTTGACGAGCGCCGTGAGCGGCGACGGCATCGAGACGATCCGCTCCTACCTCGGACCAGAGCGGACCATCGCGTTGCTCGGTCCGTCGGGTTCGGGGAAGTCGACGCTCGTCAACACGCTTGCCGGAGAGGACATCCGCGAGACGCGCGATGTGCGGATCTCCGATGGCCGCGGGCGGCACACGACCGTCAGCCGGGAGCTCATCGTGCTGCCGGACGGCAGCGCGATCATCGACACGCCCGGCCTACGGGCCGTGGGCATGTGGGATTCCGGCCAGGGACTCGAGCAGGCGTTCTCGGACATCGCGGAGCTCGCCGAACGGTGCCGCTTCCGCGATTGCGGGCACGACGGCGAGCCGGGTTGCGCCGTCGAGGCCGCGGTCGAGGCGGGGGATCTGCCGGCGCGCCGGCTCGAGCACTACCGTGAACTGCAGAACGAGATCGGCTACATCGCCAGCCGGCTCGACGAGCGCGCCCGCGCGGAGCGCAAGCGGCAGGACAAGCTGCTCGCGCGGACGATCAAGCGCTATCACAAGGACTACCCGGGGTAGGCATCGCGCAGGCGCGCCTCGAACGCCCGTCCCGGCCAGCGGTCGGCGAGGGCGCTCTAGCGCGGTGGTGTGATAGAGTGATTCGGCCACACACCCGACGACGAGGAGGCTGCAATGCTTTCGATCGCGCTCCCGAAGGGCAGCCTCGAGGAGCAGACGCTTCTGCTGTTCGCCCAGGCCGACCTGCCGGTTCGCAGGTCGAGTCGCGCGTACAACACGACGATCGACGACCCGCGCATCGACAAGGTGAAGATCCTCCGCCCGCAGGAGATACCGCTCTATGTCGAGCGCGGCCACTTCGACCTTGGCATCTCAGGTCACGACTGGGTGATCGAGTCCGGCGCCGACGTCATCGAGGTCGCCGAGCTCCCGTATGCCAAGACCGGCACCGGCGTCGTGAAGATGGTGCTCGCCGTACCGGAAGATTCGGACATCGCGTCGGCGGCGGACATCGCGCCAGGCAGCCGCATCGCGACCGAGTTCCCCAACGTTACCCGCGCCTTCTTCGAGCGCCTCGGCGTGCCGGTGGAGGTGGAGTTCAGCTACGGCGCCACCGAGGCGAAGGTGCCCGAACTCGTCGACGCGCTCGTCGATCTCACCGAGACCGGCTCCACGCTCAGACACAACGGGCTCAAGATCGTCGACGTGATCCTCCAGTCAACGACGCGCCTGCTCGCGAACCGGGCGGCGTGGGAGGACCCCGACAAGCGCCGGTCGATCGAGGAGATCCGAACGCTTCTGCTCGGGGTCATCGAGGCGCGCGGACGGGTCCTGCTCTCGATGAACGTGCCCTCGGCGAGCCTCGACACGGTCATCGGTCAGCTTCCCGCGATGAAGCGGCCCACGGTCAACCTGCTGTACGGCTCCGATGACTACGAGGTCATGACGGTCGCCGACAAGACCACCGTCAACGTGCTAATCCCGCGGCTGAAGGCCGCCGGCGCCGAGGATATCCTGGAGCTGCCCATCAGCAAGATCGTGCGCTGACCGACCGGCGCTTCGCGCCCCGGCGACCGTACAGGGCGGAACGCCGACACACAGGAGGCTCCCATGAAGAAGCGGCTCGGCCCGTCGGACCGGCTCTACCCGATGCCATGCCCGCTCGTCTGTGGCGGCACGATGGGCGAGGCCGACGCGTGCGCGGTCGCCTGGCTCGGCATCTGTGCGACCAACCCTCCCCGCATCGCCGTCGCGCTCCGCGAGAGCCGACGCACGCTCGAGCTCGTCCGGACCACCGGCACGTTCACGGTCAACACGCCGCGTGCCGAGGACGCGGCGGTCGTCGATTTCTTCGGCACCGTGTCCGGGCACGACCGGGACAAGTTCGCCGCGACCGGCTGGACGCTCGAGCCGTCGGCTGAAGTGGCCGCGCCGCGCATCGTGGAGTGCCCGTATCAGCTCGAATGCCGAGTCACGCATGAGATCGAGCTTGGGAGCCACGTGCTGCTCATCGGCGAGGTAGTCGAGAGCCATGCCGAGGAGTCGGTCCTCGACCAGACCGGCGACAAGGTCGATGTCGCACTGCTCGACCCGCTCGTCTACATCGCGGGATCGCGCGAGTACCGTAGGCTCGGCGAGCGGATCGCCGACGCCTACTCGATCGGCAAGACGGTCGATCCCGAGCGTGGGGAGCGGTAGCGGGGGGAGCGCAGCGGCCGCGCTGCCGTCCCAGTCCGTCGATGGTGCATACCGTCGCGGTCGTGGCGCGGGCGACGCGTTACCCGCAGCCTCCCGGGACCGCGCACGGCGCGCTCGGCGCATGGCCGGCCGGTCGGGCCACCGGGATCGTGCGCGCCCGCTCGGGATGCAGGATGCACGTGAGGTCCTCGGCCATGTAGTCACTCTCGCGCTGCCATGCCTTGGCCCGGCAGCCCCGGCAGATGCGCGAGTACTCGCAGTTCTCAGGAGCGCAGATCCCCTTCGATTCCTCGAGGTCGATCTGGTAGAGCGCGCTCGTCGCCTCGGCGAAGCTCATCTCGCGGATATCGCCCACGACCCAGTCCTGCGCGAACTGGCAGGGCATCACGCCGCCCTCGGAGTTGATGTTCATGTGGCCCTTGCCGACCGGGCACGCGCTCATGATCTTGAGGCGCTCGAGGCCTTTGGAGACGTCCACGCCGCGCTCGATGAACCGTTCGGCGATGTACGGGATGACCGATGGGATCGCGCCGATGTCGTACTCGAGCCTCACGTCGGGATCGAGCATGTCGCCCACGACGAAGTCGGCCAGCTCGCGCCACTGCTCGACGCTCACGCGCGAGTCGTCCTCGCCCGCGCTGCGGCCGGCGGTGATGAGGTCGCAGATGTACACGAGGCCGCAGTCGAGGTCCTTGGCCATCTGGATGATGTCGAAGATGTACGGCCAGGTGTCGACCGAGAGCGCCGACTTGAGCACCACGCCGACCCCTTCCGCGCGCAGCGCCTTGATCGCGCTGACCACGCGGGCGTGGGTCCCCGGGACGCCGACCATGGCGTCGTGGAACTCGGCGGGACCGTACATCGAGGTTGCGATCCAGCGGACGCCGTATTCCTTGAGGCGCTTGGCCGAGGCCTCGTCGATGAGCGTGCAGTTCGTCGAGATCGTCGGGCGGACGCCCTGCTTGTTGACCTCGGCGAGGATCTCCCAGAAGTTGGACCGCATCATCGGCTCGCCGCCCGAGAGGAACACGACCGGGATGCCCGCCTCGCCCATGCGGCGCACGAGGTCGATCGTCTCCTCGTCGGAGAGCTGATCGGGCTTGGCGTGCCCGTCGGCGGCCATGTAGCAGTGGTCGCAGAGCAGGTTGCAGCGGTTCGTGATGTTCCAGATCACGTCGGACGGTCTGCCGAGCTCGGCGGCCCTGAGGGCCTTGTTCTCGACCTCGGACAGCGGGCCGTCGAAGAAGAGCGAGCGGACGTGCGCCATGCGTGGTGCCTCCTTGAGGAGCGATGAGCGGCCCCGTGCCGGCGAGGCGGGAAGACGAGCGTCACCAGGGTAGCACCGTGCAAGGTGCGCGCCAATCGATGGGAGGCGGCGCGGCGCACCCTCACCGCGGGCGGTAGACGTCGGCGCGGTGCTCGATGCGCACGACCCTGACGGTGGTCGCGTCGACGATCCGGTAGACGATCCGGTACGCACCGCGCCGTGCCGAGCGATAGCCCGCGAGTTCGAAGGAGAGCGGACGGCCCACCCGGAGGGGATCCTGGACCAGCGGGCCGGTCATGAACTCGACGACGGCCGCCGCCGCGAACTCCGGCAGCCGGGCGAGCGAGCGCTCGGCTGACGCCGCGACCTGGAGTTCGAACGGCATCGGCTACTCCGGGGGCAGGTACTTGGCCCGAAGTTCCGCCGCGGTGAGGAACGCGCCTCCATCGATCTCGGCCTCGGCGGCCCGTATCTCCTCGAGCGCCCCGGGGGCGGAGAGGATCGCCAGCGACTCCTCGATGGTCTCGAGGTCGTGCGTGCTGACGATGACAGCGGCGGGGCGCCCGTGCCGGGTGATGATGATGCGCTCGTGCTGACGCTCCACAAGATCGACGATCTCGGAGAGGTGGGCCTTGACGTCGGCGAGTGAGCGTGTCTCAGACATGACCAGAATACTAGTCATATCTGGTCCTGTCCGCAAGATGCGGAGGGCAGGGCGGCGGCACAGGCCCAGCCGCGTCTCGCCCGTGCAGACCGGCATGCGGCTCGCTATACTTGTGTCACGGGCGCACGCCCGAGGGCGCGATCCGGCGCACCGCCTACCGAGGAGGTGATCCAGCGTTGAGTAGTAGTCGCATCGCTGTGGAGGTGTCCACCTCGTAGGACGGCGCACCGCGCTCCTGCAACCAGGACGGAAGTCGCTGTCTGTCACAGCGATGGGAGAGGGCCGCTGATTCCAGCGGCCCTCTCTGCTGTTCCGGTGTAGCGGAGTCCGGCGTCCGGCGAGGGCGATCAGCACTCCCCGGCGGTGCGGCAGGTGCTGATGCCGAAGAGGGTGTAGAGCAGGCAGAACCCCGTGGCCGCGGTGAAGAGCAGCACGCCTCCCACCACGTACAGCACGACGCCAAGGGTGCCGCCGAGCAGGAATCCCGCCCCGACAGTCGCGATTCCCGCGATCGCGCGGACGATGCGGTCCAGTTTCGACTCGTTTCGCTTCATGGTCGTCCTCCTCATGCCGTGCGACCGGCGCTCGCCGCGTCGCCATTTGCTCATCCGTTCACAACCTCGAGCTGTCTCCGTGCTTGTTCGGAGAGCACCTCATCGATGAGCGCACACGCCTGCGCGATCTGCGGATAGGCGAGGGTGAAGGTGACCGTGCGCCCGTCTCGCTCCGCCGTCACGAGACCGTACGCCCGCAGCAGCGTCAGATGCTGCGACACGTTCGACTTCGACGCGCCGGTGAGCGCGACAAGCGACGTCACCGTCCTCGGCGCCTCCGCGAGCCGATGCACGATCTCGTGCCGCAGCGGGTTCGAGAGTACGTGCAGCACCTCGGCGTGCTGCCTGAACAGCGCTCGCTCGGTCTCGGTGGCGGTCCCTGCGCACATCATCGGCTCCTCTCATCGTCAGTATAGTACCACAGTTGCGCAACGGATAAACAGATTGGTATGCGCGTGTCTGCCGCTGGGTGTACAGTGATCGTATGGACATCCCTATCCGCATCAGGGCCGCGACCGAATCAGACACCGACGCCCTCCTGGCGGTCGAGCGGGACGCGTTCGGCGGGGACATCGAGGCCGAACTCGTCATCGCACTCACCGCCGGCCGCGGATTCGTCCCCGGGATGTCGCTCGTCGCCGACGAGGGCGGCCGCATCATCGGCCACGCGCTCTTCACGCGCGCCGAGGCCGGCGATGCGCGAGCGGCGCTGCTCGCCCCGCTGGCGGTCGCATCCGACCGGCAGGGCTCAGGCGTCGGGACCGCGCTCGTCGAGACCGGGCTGCGGGTAGCGGCGGCGCTCTGCTTCGAGGTCGCCCTCGTGCTGGGCCACCCGGAGTACTACCCGCGCTTCGGCTTCGAGTCCGCGATCCCGCTCGGGATCGAGCCGCCGTATCCCGTGGAGCCGGCCGAGGCGTGGATGGTGCGCGAGCTCGCGCCCGGCGCTCTCGACCGGGCGCGCGGGGTGGTCCGCGTCGCCGACGAGCTGATGGATCCCGCGCTCTGGCGCGAGTAGGGTCGCCGTATGCCTTCCAGGGGAATTGCAGTCGACTTGCAGCGCTGACGCAGCTTTGCAGGAATGGCAGCGCAAACTTGCAGAGCGTGTCCGGCCTCGCACGCTGCTGGTATCCTGAGTACCGGTTCGCATCGCCGCCGAGGGAGGGACACGTGCGCGACCCGGTAGAGGCGTACTTCGCCACGCTCCGCGACATCCGCGCGTCGGGTGCGGGTGTGGCCGAGACGAGCTACTACGCTCCACTCGCGGAACTCCTCACGGCGCTGGGCTCGAAACTCAAGCCCAAGGTCACCGCGATCATCAACCTGCGCAACACCGGCGCGGGCATTCCCGACGGCGGCCTGTTCACCGCGCCACAACTCAAGGGCTGGGAGCCGGGCGCCGACGCGCTCTCGGGTCAGCTTCCCGCCCGCGGCGCCATCGAGGTGAAGAGCCCGGCCGAAGATGCGTTCGCGACCGCTGAAGGCGAGCAGGTCGCCCGCTACGTGGAGCGCTACGGGCTCGTGCTCGTGACGAGTCTGCGCGACTTCGTGCTTGTGGGACGCGCCGCCGACGGCACCGGCACGCGCATCCTGGAGACCCTCCGGCTGTCCGAGACCGAGGCTGGCTTCTGGGCGCGCGTGCAGCAGCCGCGGAAGTACGCCGAAGACGCGGGCGAGGGACTCACCGAGTTCCTTCGCCGTGTACTGCTTCACGACGCGCCGCTCTCCGACCCGAAGGACGTCGCCTGGTTTCTCGCGAGCTACGCGCGGACCGCACGCCTGCGCCTCGAGCAGAAGCGCGAGCTTCCCGCGCTGGATGCGCTGCGTACGCAGCTGGAAGACGCGCTCGGCCTGAAGTTCGAGGGCGAGAAGGGCGAACACTTCTTCCGCTCAACGCTCGTGCAGACGCTCTTCTACGGCATGTTCGCCGCGTGGGTGCTCTGGGCGCGCGGCCGGGACCGCACAGTCGAGATCCCCTGGGAGAGCCGCTTCCAGTGGGAGACCGCCACCGCGACCCTTCACGTCCCCATGGTCTACGAGCTGTTCCGGCAGTTCGCCGATGTGCGGCAGCTCGGACAGCTCGGCATCTCCGAAGTGCTTGAGTGGGCCGAAGAGGTCCTCTGGCGCATCGACCGCGCGAGCTTCTTCGAGAAGTTCGAGGAGCACCACGCGGTGCAGTACTTCTACGAACCGTTCCTCGAGGCGTTCGACCCCGCGCTCCGCAAGGAGCTCGGGGTGTGGTACACGCCCGACGAGGTCGTGAAGTACATGGTGGCCCGCGTGGATTGGGCGCTCAAAGAGGAGCTCGGCATCGCCGACGGACTGGCTGACCCGAGCGTGGTGGTGCTCGACCCGTGCTGCGGGACCGGGGCGTACCTGGTGGAAGTGCTCCGCAAGATCGACGAGACGCTCACGGCCAAGGGCGCCGACGCGCTCACGCGCAACGACGTGAAGCGCGCGGCCAAGGAACGCGTGATCGGCTTCGAGATCATGCCGGCGCCATACGTTGTGGCGCACCTGCAGCTCGGGCTGCTCCTGGCTGAGCTCGGCGTGCCGCTCAGCGATGCCGACGAGCGTGCAGCGATCTACCTCACGAACGCGCTCACCGGCTGGGGAGACAGCGCTGCGAAGCCACCCAAGGAGAGGCGTGGCGCGGTCGGCCAGCTCCACTCGACGCTGCTCTTCCCGGAGTTTGCTGAGGAACGGGACGCCGCGAATCGCGTTAAGCGCGAGGAGCGGATCCTCGTGGTGATCGGCAACCCGCCGTACAACGGGTATGCGGGGATGGCGGTGGACGAGGAGCGGGAACTCTCCGAGGCGTATCGAACCACCAAGCGCGCGCCGAAGCCGCAGGGCCAGGGGTTGAACGACCTCTACGTGCGCTTCTACCGGATGGCCGAGCGCCAGATCACCGAGCGCACGGGCCGCGGTGTGGTGTGCCTGATTTCCAACTCAAGCTGGATCGACAGTCTCTCGTTCACGGGAATGCGAGAGCGCTTCTTTGAGGTGTTCGACCGCATCCGAGTGGACAACCTGAATGGCGACAAGTACCGCACCGGCAAGCTGACGACCGATGGCAAGCCCGACCCGAGCATCTTCTCCACTGAGAAGAACCGTGAAGGCATTCAGGTGGGGACGGCCATCGGACTGCTGGTGAAAGGCGCCGAGCCGAGCGAGCGCGTGGAGTACCGCGAGTGGTGGGGCGCCAGCAAGCGCGCCGATCTCGAAGCAGCGGCCGACGCGGTGCCCGACGGGTACGAGTCGCATGCGCCCATCCTCGAACTCGGGCTGCCGTTCCGCCCGGCGGAGGTTGCTGAGGGTTACCTCAGTTGGCCGAAGGTCCCGGAGGTCTTCCCCTGGAGTTCTCCCGGAATCCAGACTGGCCGCGACGCGTTCCTGATTGATATTGAGGGGACGACGCTGCGGAATCGCATAGCGCGGTATCTGGACCCCACAGTCCCCGACGGACTGATTCCACAGGAAGCCATGACGCCGTCTGCGCGGTTTAATCCGGTCTCGACTAGACGCATACTCACGCTCAAAGGCGCCAATCACGGGCGCGTTCTGTCCCACCTATACAGGCCGATGGATGTCCGGTGGTTGTACTGGGAGCCAGAAACGAAGCTGCTGGACGAGAAGCGTGCAGACTACGTGACCGGTGTTCCTGAGGGGACTCCTCAGCTTGTCTTCAGTCAGGGTGCCCGTCGCGGCTTCGACCCACCTCTCGTGACAGGCAAGCTGATTGCACGACACGTGATCGAGCGGGGGGCAAACACATTCCCGGCAATTCGCGAGGACGGCTCAGATCGTCTGCACTGCGGGACTACTGAAAACCTGAGCGACCTGGCCCATGAGTACCTCGTTTCGGTCGGGCGACCCGGCGATGCGGAGTCGCTGGCGCGTCACGTGGCAGCTATTGCGCACAGCGCCGCATATCGTACCGAGAACGCCTTCGTGCTGGCTGCAGACTGGCCGCGGATTCCAATACCAGTGAGCACACAGGGTTTCGCAGCTTCAGTCGAGCTCGGAAGGCGCATCGAGGCGCTGATTGATGGGCGCGCCACCGGCGGCGCGCCGGTCGGCACCCTCTCCTCGGCCGTCGGCACCCTAGACCCCGCAACCGACCTCGCCGTCACCGCTCGCTGGGGCATCGCCGGCAGGGGCGGCATCACGATGCCGTCGACGGGCAAGCTCGTCGAGCGCCCCTACACCGACGACGAGCGCTTGGCCATCGCGGAGCATGCCGCAACCCTCGGCATGACCGGCGAGCAGGCGATCGAGCTCCTCGGCGAGACGTGCTTCGACGTGTACCTGAACGACGTCGCGTACTGGCGAT
>CAYYLR010000027.1:0-18616 GCA_964472485.1 uncultured Coriobacteriaceae bacterium | reverse complement strand
ACCGACCCTGATATGGGAGAGGTCGAGGTCAAGCGGGCGATGATGCGCGCCGCCCAGGCCCCGTCGCGCACGGCGCGCACGCGCCGGCTGACGCCTGACGGGCGTGCGCACGAACGGCGGCGGCTCGCGGCGCGCGGAGAGCTTAGCGCCGCCGGCGCCCGCGGCTCCTGCTCGAGCTGTAGACCGTGCGGACGGGACGCGAGGCCGGGCGCTCAGGGTCCGGCACCAGACGCTGATGCGTGTAGTCGAAGCCGTCGGCATCGTGTGTGTCGATGACGGTACCGATCTTCACCTCGATGTCACGAAGCGCCTCGTGCTCTTCGGGAGCGAGGAGCGACACGGCCGTGCCCGACTTGCCCGCTCTCGCCGTACGGCCGATGCGATGGACGTAGTCGTCGGGTGAGTTCGGCAGGTCGTAGTTGACGACGTGACTCACGTCGTCGATGTCGATCCCGCGTGCCACCACATCGGTAGCCACCAGCACCCGGCACCGCCCGCTCTTGAGGTTGTCGAGCGCGCCCTGGCGCTGGGACTGCGAGCGGTCGCCGTGGATCGCGGCGCTCTTGATGCCTGCCTGGTGCAGCACTTTGGCGACCCGGTCGGCGCGGTGCTTCGTGCGGGTGAAGACGATCACCCGATCGAGGTTCTGCTCGTTGATCAGGTGAACGAGAAGCTGCGCCTTCTGCTGGCCGCCCACCGGGTACACGCGCTGCTCGATCAGCTCGATCGGTGTCGCGGAGGGGGCGACTTCGACGCGGACCGGTTCATGCAGGGTGGAGTTGACGATGCGCATGACGTCGGTCGACATCGTGGCCGAGAAGAGCAGGTTCTGACGCTCGGCGGGAATCGCCGCGATGATCTTGCGCACCTGGGGCCAGAAGCCCATGTCGAGCATGCGATCGGCCTCGTCGAGCACGAGGATCTCGATCCTGGAGAGGTCCGCGACTCTGCGCTCCATGAGGTCGAGCAGCCGTCCAGGCGTGGCCACGAGCAGGTCCACTCCGCGCTTGAGCGCCTTGGTCTGCGGTTCGTAGCCGACGCCGCCGTAGACGACGGCGACGCGGTGCTTCGTGGTCTTGGCGACCTGCGCCGCGACCGTCTCGATCTGCACCGCGAGTTCGCGCGTCGGGGTGACGACGAGCGCTCGGGGACCGCCGGGCTTGGCTTCGATGCGTTGCATCATCGGCAGCACGAACGCGGCGGTCTTCCCGGTGCCGGTCTGCGCGCAGCCGACGACATCGCGGCCGTCGAGCACATAGGGGATCGCGTCACGCTGGATGGGGGTCGGGCGTGTGTAGCCCATCGCGGCCACCGCCTCGAGCAGGCGGGGTGAGAGACCCAGATTGTCGAAACTCAAGTAGAGACTCCTTCCTCGTGCGCCGTTCAGGTCGCACTGCGGGCAGACGCAGTCGTCCTGACGAGTCACGAGGAAGCTTGAGGACCACCGAGTCTTGGTGTGGCGCCCCCTGCGGAGCGCGGTTCACAGCGCAGTATAGCGCCTCGCGTGCCATCAGGCGAACCGAGTGCGCGCGCCGAGGTTCGAGGACTACCCGGAAGTCGGACTTCCCACCGCTCGTCGGAACGATGGATGGTAGTGTGATACCGGCCACTGTATCCGAACGACCACTCGGCTACCGTTTGGCCACGAATCCTTCCGGCAAAGGAGGCGTTGTATGTCGTGTGATCGTACGAGCGCATGCCCGTTCCACGCTGTCGTGGAGCCGAGCATCGCCAAACGCGTCAAGTACGCATCGTCGTATCCGTACTGCAAGGGAGGGCGCCACGAGTCGTGCGCTATCCGTCGCCTGCTCGTGCAGGACCGCATGGTTCCCCGGAACCTGATGCCCGAGGGAGGGACCGGCGACTATGCGGGTGAGAGCGGAGGCTCGTACGTGCGGCCAAGCGCCAATCGCTTCCTGGTGATCGAGGACTCGCCGATCTTCGCCGCGCTCGCTGCGAGTGTGATCCAGGCGCACTTCCGCGGGGCCGAGGTCGTCCGACGGCTGTCGTTCGAAGACGCGGCCGACGAGTTGCGCAGCGCCGCGATCACCGCGGTCGTGTGCGGGTACGGGCTCGGCGGCGATCGCACCGCGCACGACGTCCGGCGCCTGACAGCGGCCCCGATGGTGATCCTGACCGGGCGCCCCGGTGATGTTCAGCCGCCGACCCGGGCGCAGGTCGTCGAGAAGAGCGCGGGTCCGGAAGCGCTCGCGAATGCGCTCCGTGCCGCCACAGCCTGATCGGCCGCGCCGCACATCCGCCCGAATCTCGTGACGCGGGCCCCCCGGGACGGGTATGACCGTTTCGGGAGGTCCGCGTCATGACACACCATCCAGTGACCGTGCGCCTGTTCGGAGCGCTTCACACGCTCCGTCGCGAGCGCGGTCTGCCGATCGTCGTCGACGTCGACGTCCCGGTTCACGGGCTGACGGCGGCCGCCCTCGCGACCCGGCTCGATCTGCCGCTGACTGCGATCGAGGGCGTCTTCTGCAACCGGGTCGTCTATCCGTTGTCGCACACCGTGATGCCCGGCGACCGGGTGGCGTTCGTGCCGAAAGGCACACCGGGCCCGCACCGGTACTTCCTGGGACTGTACGCCGCCGGACAGGACGGCGAGCCGACGGACTGACGTGGTCCCCGGGCTCGGCGCACGCGAAGCTCGGGCTCCCTTTTCGGATGGATGGCGAGGTTCGCGTGACGGTCGCTGGGTAGAAGTGTAGAGACGATCGACGAGATGCGCGGTCGACAGCGCCGGCGGCCACCCAGGCTCCGGCTTCGATGTGGGGACTCAGGAAAGGGGTGCTCGCGATGGGCGATGTCGTACGTGTGGATATGGCCACACAGACCGTGAGGCGGGAGCCGCTGCCGGACAAGTGGGCCGGATACGGGGGCCGCGCGCTGACCTCGGCGCTCGTGTTCACCGAAGTGCCCGCCGACGCGGATCCCCTCGGCGCCGAGAACAAGCTGGTGTTCGCCCCCGGGCTCCTCGGCGGCACATCAGCCCCCGACGGCGGCCGACTGTCGGTCGGAGCCAAGAGCCCGCTTACCGGTGGCATCAAGGAGTCGAACTCAGGCGGGCAGGCGGCGCACGCGCTCGGCAGACTCGGCATCGCGGCGCTCGTCATCGAGGGTAAGCCCGCCGATCCGGCGGCACGGTACATGATCGTGATCGAGGCCGACGGCGCCGTGAAGTTCGAGCGCGTGGACGCGTGGACCGGCGTGGAGAACTACGCGCTTGCGGACGAGATCAGGAAGACGCGTCCGGAAGGCGACCGGTACGCGACGATCACCAACGGGCCGGCCGGCGAGATGCTGATGAAGTCGGCAGGGATCGCGATATCGGACATGAAGGGCTATCCGAACCGCTTCGCCGGACGGGGCGGCCTCGGAGCTGTGATGGGAAGCAAGGGCGTGAAAGCGATCGTGGTCTCCGACGCCGGACTCTCGTACCGGCAGCACGCCGACAAGGACGCGTTCAACGCGGCGGTCAAGAAGTTCGCCAATGCGCTCACGACGCATGCGGTCACGGGTCAGGCGTTGCCCACGTACGGGACGAACGTGCTCGCCAACATCATCAACGAGGCGGGCGGCTATCCGACACGCAACTTCTCAAGCGGTCAGTTCGAGGACGTCGAGGGCCTCTCGGGGGAGACCATGCGCGAGATCACACTCGAGCGTGGCGGCAACGTCAAGCACGCCTGTCACACGGGCTGCGTGATCCAGTGCTCGCGGTACTACCATGACAAGGACGGCCACTACAAGACGAAGGGGCCGGAGTACGAGAGCGTGTGGTCGCTCGGCGCCGACTGCGGCATCGGCGACCTGGACGTGGTGGCTGAGCTTGACCGGAAGTGCGGAGAGCTCGGCATCGACACGATCGAGGCCGGCGTCATGCTCGGCGTGTATATGGCTTCGGGCACGATCGCGTTCGGCGATGGCCCCGCCGCGCTCGCCGCGCTCGACGAGATCGGTCGCGGGACCGAGTTGGGTCGGATCCTTGGCGACGGCGCCGAGGCCACCGGCGTGGCGTTCGGTGTGGCGAACATCCCGGTCGTCAAGCATCAGGGGCTGCCGGCGTACGATCCGCGGCCGATCCAGGGGATCGGCGTGACGTACGCGACCTCGACGATGGGCGCCGACCACACAGCCGGCTACACGATCACGGCGAACGTGCTCTCGGTCGGCGGCTCGGTCGATCCGCTCAAGCCCGAGGGCCAGGCCGGACTCTCGCAGGGGCTGCAGATCGCGACGGCGATGCTCGACTCGCTCGGCTTCTGCATCTTCGTGGCGTTCGCCGTCCTCGACATCCCCGAGGCGTTCGAGGCGATCCACGAGATGGCCGAGGCGCACACCGGAACGCCGTGGGACGCCGATGCGCTTATGCGACTCGGCAAGGAGACGCTCACGTACGAGCGGCTGTTCAACGAGCGCGCTGGATTCACGAACGCCGATGACCGGCTGCCCGCCTTCTTCTTGAATGAGAAGCTGCCGCCGCACGACGTCGTGTTCACGGTGAGCGACGAGGAGCTCGACAGCGTCTACAGCTTCGTGCCGGAGACCGCTGCCGCGCTCGGCATCGGCTAGGTGTCTGGATCGCACGCGGCGCGGCGTCATCGGGCTGATGGCGCCGCGCGTGCGTGCGTGGGAGGCGGTCGTGCGATGAAGGTCGAGGTGGCGCTCTTCGCGAGCCTGGCGTCCCACCAGCCCGACGGGCGGGGCGGGCGGCATGCGCGTGCGTTCGATCTCGCCGAAGGGACGACGGTCGGCGACGTCATCGGTTCACTCGGGCTTCCCGACGAACCGCGCGTCATCTTCGTGAACGGACGCCACGCCGTTGAGGCTGACGGGCTCCGCGAGGGCGACCGGCTCGCAATCTTCCCGCCGGTCGCCGGAGGGTAGCCCATGGACCTCGAGGGCGTCTTCCGGCCGCGCCGCCCCGAGACCGTCAGCGTGGCGGTTCCGGAGCCGCGCCTGGACGCCGAGTTACGAGCCCGGCTCGGTGAGTGCACCGTGGCGGTGATCGGCTGCGGCGGACTCGGTAGCAACATCGCCGAGATGCTGACCCGCTCCAACATCGGCGGACTCGTGCTCATCGACGCGGACCGGGTTGAGGAGTCGAACCTCAACCGGCAGTTCTTCTTCAGCGACCAGATCGGGATGCGCAAGACCGATGCGCTCGCGGACAATCTGCGTCGCATACGGCCCGGCATCGGGCTGACACTCATCGACCGGCGGATCACCGAGACGAATCTCGTCGCGACGGTCAAGGGCTCAGAGGCGATCGTCGAGGCGGTCGACGCCGCGGCGACGAAGGCGATGATCGTCAACACGTGCATGACCGAGCTTCCCCAAGTGCCGCTCGTGACCGCGTCGGGGCTCGCCGGATACGGGTCGACGAACGCGATCGTCACCGAGCGGATGGCCGAGTGCCTTTACGTCGTCGGAGATCTCACGAGCGATGTGCGCGAGGGGCATCCGCTGTTCGCGTCGCGGGTGATGGCCGCGGCCGCCGCGCAGGCGCATGCGGTCATCCGGGTGCTCCTCGGCTATCCCGAGCCGTGATGACCGTCCACCGCACCCCATGATCTCGCTGATGGCGCTTCCCAGCCGGACCTTCTGGTAGGGTGCTCGCATGACCGCACCGTATCGCTTCGTCGCGACCTGCCCGAAAGGAGTCGAGCGTCTGCTCGGCGCCGAGCTGCGCGATCTCGGTGCGCCCGATGTGGCCGTCGGCCGAGCCGTGGTCTCGTTCGGCGGGACGCTGCGGGACGCGTACCGCGTCTGTCTCTGGTCGCGCTGCGCGAGCCGCGTCCTGCTGGCGCTCGGCGAATTCGCCGCGCCGACCGCGGACGCCCTCTACGAAGGCGTCGCTGCCGTCCCGTGGGAGGACCATGTCGCCCACGACGGCACGCTCGTGGTCGACGTCAACGGAGCGACATCCGGTCTGACCCATTCGGGCTTCGCCGCCCGCAAGGCCAAGGACGCGATCGTCGACCGCCTTCGGGAGCGGACCGGCGCGCGTCCCTCGGTCGTCTTCGAGCGACCGGACATCCGCCTCAACATCAGGCTCCACCGTGAGTGCGCCACCCTCTCGCTCGACCTCGCCGGAGCGCCGCTCCACGAGCGAGGATACCGCACCCCGGGCGAGCAGGTCGAGGCGCCCCTGAAGGAGAACCTCGCCGCCGCCCTCCTCTCCGACGCCGGGTGGCAGCGGCTCGCAGCTGAGGGCGGGGCGCTCGTCGACCCGATGTGCGGCTCCGGAACGCTGCTGATCGAGGGCGCTCTCATGGCCGCCGATCAGGCGCCAGGGCTCCTGCGCGACCACTGGGGGTTCTCTCGATGGCTCGGCCATGACGCCAGCGCGTGGCACGAGTTGCTCGACGAAGCCGACGACCGTGCGGAGACGGGGAGAGCATCGCTGCCGCCGATGACCGGACGCGACATCTCGCCCCACGCGATCGCCCTCGGCGAGGCCTCGGCGCGCCGCGCGGGACTCGGCGGAGCCATCGTCTTCGAGCACGGAGAGGTCGGCGGCGCGGTGCCGCCGCACGGAGCCACCCGCGGCCTGGTCATCACGAATCCGCCCTACGGTGTCCGCCTCGGGGAGGTGGCCGACCTCGGCCCGCTGTACGCGACACTCGGCGAGCGTCTCATCGCGGCGTTCGGAGGCTGGCGCGCCGCCGTGTTCACGGCGGAGGAGTCGCTCGCCAGAGCGACAGGACTCCGGAGTGATCGCGTCACGACCTTCTACAACGGCACGATCGAGACGCGGCTCTACCACTTCGCGGTCAGCCCGGGCAGGGTCAGGGCGGAGGTGCGCCGGGCGCCCGAGCCCCGCTCACCGGGCGCGGAGGTCTTCGGCAACCGGCTGCGCAAGAACGCCCGGCACCTCGGCAAGTGGGCGCGCCGCGAGGGCGTGACCTGCTACCGGCTCTACGATGCCGACCTGCCTGACTTCGCGGTCGCGGTCGACCGGTACGAGGGGGCCGGAGCCGATGCGGGCCGGCTTTTCGCGCACGTGGCCGAGTATGCCCCGCCCTCGAGCGTGGATCCCGCGCGTGCCGAGGAGCGGCTGCGGGAGGCGGTCGCGGTGGTCGCCGAGGTGCTGGAGGTCGCGCCGGCCGACGTCGCGGTCAAGGTGCGGCGGCGTCAGCGCGGCACGTCGCAGTACGAGCGGCAGGACGAGCGAGGGCAGCTCGTGGAGGTCGCCGAGGGCGGGCTGCGCTTCCTGGTCGACCTCTACGACCACCTCGACACCGGGCTCTTCCTCGATCACCGGCCGGTGCGTGCGATGATCCGCGACCGGGCGTCCGGCCGGCGCTTCGCGAACCTCTTCGCGTACACGGGGACGGCGAGCGTCTACGCCGCCGCGGGCGGGGCCACGGCGATCAACACGGTGGACCTCTCCGCCCCGTACCTCGATCGCGCGCGGCGCAACATGGCGCTCAACGGGTTCGACGAGATCCCCAAGGCGAGGTTCTTCAACACCGACGCGCTCCGGTGGCTCGCCGAGGAGCGGCGCCGCGTCGAGGCGGGCGAGGCCGCTCCGTACGGACTGGTCTATCTCGATCCGCCGACCTTCTCGACGAGCAAGCGGATGGCCGAGCGCACGCTCGACGTCCAGCGTGACCACGTCGCGCTCATCGACGACGCCGCCTCGCTTCTCGACGCGGACGGCGTGCTGATCTTCTCGACGAACCTGCGGACGTTCGAACTCGATGCCGGCGGGCTTCGGCACCTGTCCGTCACCGATATCACGCCTGATACCATCCCGCCCGACTTCGCGCGGAACCCGAGGATCCATCGCTGCTACCTCGTCCGGCGCGCCTGAACCACGCCTACGCCGAGCCCGGAGCCTAGAAGAACCCCGGTGTCTGCCGCTCGATCAACCCGGAGTTGATGACCTGCCGAAACGTTTCGAGCGGGATGGTCGTGTCCCAGGCCCCGGTGAGCTCGGCCACGATGCGAGCAGCGAACCAGACGCCCACGACGAGGAGCGGCCAGACCCACGGCGCGATGCGGACCCGGCCGAACGCTCGGGCCTCCAGACACCCATCGACCGGGCATGCCTTCACGCAGTCCATGCACCCATCGCATTCAGGCGCCCGAACGGTCCCGGCGCGCTGAACGTCGACGAAGGCGTGGCACACCTCGCTGCACGTTCCGCACTCGATGCAGGTGGCGGGATCACGGCGAACGGCACACGGTGACGCCAGTCCGACGACCGAGTAGAGCGCGCCGAGCGGGCAGAGGTACCGGCACCACAGCGGGCCGACGAGCATCGAGACCGCGAACGTGACCGCCGCGACGAGTATGAACGTCGACTCGCCCATGAGGGTGATGATCTTGATGTCCGCGATCCACATGTACGGCAGCCGACGGAAGGCGACCGCTTCGGCCACGGGAACGAGACCGACGAAGAGGAAGAAGCCCGCCCCCAGCAGGTACCGCACTCCGCGACCGCCGAGGTCGAGCCACGCGGGTAGCCGGTAGTCGCGGCCGGCAAGCCGCTTGCCGAGTGACGCGGCGGCTTCCCAGACCGTGCCGACCGGGCATACCCACCCGCAGAAGCCGCGCTTGAGCAGCAGCGACGTCGTGAGCGCCGCGAGGATGATGACGAGGCCGGCCGGCAGCAGCGTGTCCCAGCCGCCACCCTTGAGCCAGGCGAAGAAGCTCGTGAAGTGACCGATGGGCAGGATGCCGGCGACCGACTCGGGCCGGGGTACGAACGGCCCCTGCCCGCGCGCCCATGAGGCGAACGCGAGCAGTCGTATCACGAGCCAGATGAACAGGAGCAGGAAGGCGCCCTTCACGAACAGGCGCGAGGTGAGCAGGTCGAGCGCTCGGCGTACGGCGGGGACCATCGGCGACCCTTCTTCGCGGAGCGGAGCCGTTCATGCGGGACCGCTGCCGGGCGGGCGTCCAGCGAGCGATTCTAGCAGACCCGCGGCGGAGGCATGTGGACGACGGCAACAGCCCACTAGCGTCCCGACGAGCGGTCGCGTACACTCGTGCACGGGCCAGAGGAGGCCCGCTGGATCTGCGGCGGGACACCCGCACGGTGCGGGGGACGAGTCGCGTCGCAATTGGTTTGCCCTACGGGGCGAGAGGATGGGTTTGCATGGCACAGGGTACGGTCAAGTGGTTCAATCCGGACAAGGGCTACGGCTTCATCTCGCGTGAGGATGGCGACGATCTGTTCGTCCACTTCTCCGAGATCCAGGGCGAGGGCTTCAAGACCCTCGACGAGGGTGCGGCTGTCGAGTTCGATGTCACCGCCGGCCAGAACGGCAAGATGCAGGCGAGCAACGTTCGCAAGCTCTAGTCGTCGGCTCACATAGCAACCACGGAGAGCGGCTCCCATCGGGGGCCGCTCTCTTGTCGTGTGCCGCCGCTCCCGGTGCGGCTACCGCTGGCGTGCGGCGTTGGCGAGGATCGCGTCGTGCCAGTACCGCGCCATCCCGGTGTGGATCTTCTCGTAGGTGGCGGTGAAGCGCGGGTCGGCGATGTACATCTCGGCGAGTGCGACGTGCATCTCATGCGAGCACGGGTAGAACCAGGTGTCGATCTGCAACCGCGCCTGCTCGGCGAGGTCCATCGCGCGGAGGTCGTCGGAGGGTACACCTTCGTCCATGAGCCGAGCGGTGTCGGTCCCGATCTGCTGCGACTCCGCCTTGAACCGATCCCAGTCGGCCTTGGTGTACCTCGCGGTCCGCCGTGCCGACTCCTTGTACGCGTCGGTCTCGCCCCAGCGCTCCTTGACCTCATCCTCATGCTCCGCCGGGTCGAAATCGCCGAATACGTCGAGCATCTCCTCGTTGGTCATTCGTACACCCGTCCTTTCGGCGTTGAGGGCGCGGTCCACCGCGGCGATGAGGGCCGTGGTCCGGACCGACTTGGCGTGGAGCATCTCGCGCTGCAGTTCGAGCGCGGCGCGCCGGTCGAACGCGCCGCCGGAGAGCAGTACGGCGATGTCGGACAGTGGGATTTCCAGCTCGCGGAAGAGCAGGATCTCCTGCAGCCGCGCGAGGTCGTCGCGATCGTAGAGCCGGTAGCCGGCCGGAGTCCGAGCCGACGGTTCGAGCAGGCCGATCTCGTCGTAGTGGTGCAGCGTGCGCACGCTGACGCCGGCCATGTCCGAGACCTCGCTCACCGTGAGCGCGCCGGTCTTCTCAGTCTTCACCTCCATCACCTCCGGGGTGCAAGATACACCCTGACGTAACGTGAGGGTCAAGCGGTTCTCGTGAGGACCGCCGGCGCGCGGCCGGATTCGCTACCATGGGAGAGGCACGTCCCGACGCGGGGAGGCGTACGTGGCGAGGGAACGATGGCGCGTGAAGCGGGGACGCAAGGCGCTCGCCGCGGCGGTCTACGCGGTGCTCGGCAGGGGTCTTGTGGCCGCGGCACGGCACGACGAGCGCGTTCGCGCCGAGCTTGCGTCGTGGCCTGACGGCACCGTGGTCGCGCTGCGGATCGCGCCGTTCGGCCCGCAGGTGTCGTGGCGGGTGGCCGGGGGCGCGGTCGAGCATCTGGGCGGCGGCACGGCGACGCCGACGCTGCTCGTCACGTTCAAGTGCGTGGATGACGCGATCCCGATGCTGCTCGGCCTGAAGGGCGTGCTGGCCGGTTTCGCCGAGCACCGCGCCACCGTCAAGGGCGACCTCGCGCTCGCGATGTCGCTCGTCCGCTGCCTCCACATCGTGGAGGGCTACTTGTTCCCGGACTTCATGACGCGACGCATCCTGCCCAGGCCCGCCGAGCGCCGGGTCGGTCACCTCGTCGCGTACGGCTCGCTCGTGCACCGGACCGCCCGGCTGGAAGGAGCACGTCCGTGATCCCCGACTACTACGAGTTCTGCAACTCGGTGAAGATCGTCTCGGGCACGCGGGCGGTCGAGCACATCGGCTACGAGCTCGCCGCGCTTGGCGCGGCGAGACCGATGGTGCTGACCAACGCGCAACTGATCGAACTGAAGGTCGCTGATGTCGTGCTCGGCGCTCTTGCGGATAGCGAGACCGAGGTCGTCGGCGTGTACGAACGGATCCCGGTCGACAGCTCGGTGGCGGTCGTCAACGACATCGCCCGACGCTACCGCGAGATCGGTGCCGACGCCATCGTGGCGGTAGGCGGCGGGTCCGTGCTCGATACCGCCAAGGGCGTGACGATCGTGCTCACGCACGGCGCGGAGGACCTGCTCGAGCACCAGGGAGCTGAGAGCCTGATGGGCCGGCGGAGTATCGCGTTCATCGCGATTCCCACGACGGCGGGGACCGGCTCCGAGGTCACGTCGGCCGCCGTGATCAAGGACACCGAACGGCACGTGAAGATGGGGTTCACGTCGCTGTCGCTGCTGCCCGACGTCGCGATTCTGGACCCGCGGCTCACCGTGGCGCTCCCGGCGCGGCTGACCGCCTCGACGGCGATGGACGCGCTCACGCACGCGGTCGAAGCGTTCAGCTGCGTGCAGGCCAACCCGCTCTCGGACTGCTATGCGCGGGCCGCGATCGATCTCATCCGTGACGACCTGCCAAGGGTCATCGCCGATCCGAAGGATCCGATGGCGCGGCTGGCGCTCGCGAACGCCGCGCTCATGGCGGGCGCCGCGTTCAGCAACGCGATGGTGGGGATCGTGCATGCGATGGGTCACGCGGCCGGCGGTATCGCCGGCGTGCCGCACGGTGACGCGATGGCGGTCCTGCTGCCCCACGGCATGCGCTACAACCTTGACCGCGTCTGCAACCGCTACGGCGAGCTGCTCTTCAACCTCGCGGGCCCCGAGACCTACGCGACGACGCCGGCCGACGCGCGCGGGGCCGCGGCGATCGAGGCGGTGCGCTCGATGATGCGCGCGCTTCACGACTCGGCGGGTCTGCCGCTCACGCTCGGCGAGTGCGGGGTGCTGCCCGAGCAGCTCCCGGACATCGCACGAGCCGCACTGAACGACGGGGCGATGTCGATGAACCCGAAACAGCCCACCCACGAGGACGTCGTCGAGATCCTGAAGGGCGCGCTGTAGCGATGATCTACGGCTGGATGGGCCGAGTGCTCGCGATCGATCTCACGACGCGCTCCGCGCAGGAGTACCCCTGGAGCGACGAGGACCGCCGCACCTGGCTCGGCGGGAAGACGATGGCGGCGCGAATCCTGGCCGAGGTGCTGCCGGTCGACGCCGATCCGCTTGGGCCGGACAACGTCGTCGTCGTTGCGACCGGCCCCCTCACTGGTACCGGCGCGCCGTCCTCGGCCCGGTTCGACATCTCCGCGCTCTCGCCACTCACCGGGCTCGTCGCGTCGTCCAACTGCGGCGGCCCGTTCGGCACATACCTCAAGCGCGCGGGCGTCGATGCGCTCGTGATCACAGGGCGCGCGGATGTGCCCGTGTGGCTTGAGATCGCCGGGTCCGGTGTGGTCTTCCACGACGCGACCGGGCTGTGGGGGACCGGGACCTCGGAGGCGGCCGCGGCGATCGCGGGAGCGCTCGAGGCGCGGAGCGGCGTGATGACGATCGGCCCCGCGGGAGAGCACCTCGTGCGCTACGCGTGCGTGCTGTCGGGCGAACGCGCCGCGGGACGGGCAGGCATGGGCGCCGTGCTCGGGAGCAAGAACGTCAAGGGCATCGCCGCGTGGGGGGACGCGAAGGTCGGAATCGCCCGGCCCGAACCCTACCGCACGCACGTGCGGGCGTGGACCGCGTCGCTCAAGAAGCACCCGATCGCCGGCCGGCGGTTACCCACCCTCGGCACGGCGGGCTTCCTGACGCCGATGCAGGAGCTCGGCATCGTCGCGACGCGCAACTTCAAGCGCGGCCGCTACGAATGCGCCGCGGAGATCTCCGGTGAGGCGCTGGCCGAACGTCGGCTGGTCACCACCGCCGGCTGTCTGTCGTGCCCCATCCGCTGCGGGCGCGTCGTCGAGCTCGATGGGAAGCGCGTCAAGGGCCCGGAACTCGAGACGCTCGTGCTGTTGGGCGCCAACATCGAGAACCCTGACCTCGACCGCATCATCGAGTGGAACGCGCAGCTCGACGACCTCGGTCTCGACACGATGAGCACGGGCGTCACGCTCTCATGGGCGATGGAGGCGGCCGAGAAGGGTCTGTGGGACAGCGGACTGCGCTTTGGCGAGACGGACGGGTTCGCGGCGCTCTTCGGCGACATCGCCTACCGGCGCGGCATCGGCGATGAGCTTGCCGAAGGCTCGCGAGAGCTCTCTCGCCGATACGGAGGCGAGGGGTTCGCGATGAACGTGAAGGGCCTCGAGCTTGCGGCCTACGAGCCGCGCGGAGCGGTGGGCCAGGGACTCGGTTACGCGGTCTCCAACCGTGGCGGCTGCCACCTGAACGCCGGCTACGCCGTGGCACTCGAAGGGCTCGCGCTGCACATGGATGGCCGATCGCCGCGCAGCAAGGCCGCGCTGACCGCGTTCTTCCAGGACCTGATGGAGGTCGTCTCATCTTCGGGGTCGTGCCTGTTCACCACCCTCGGTGTGCTGCCCGGGCCGCTCGTTGAGCGTCCGGAGCGCGGTCTCGGCGCCTTCGTCGCTCGCGTGTTCTCGTATTCCGGCGGTGTCATGCGGCTGCTGCGCGTGCTGCCGCGCTGGGCGCTCGGGATCCCCATGCCGCTGGTGCCGCACATCCGCGCGGTCGAGCTCGTGACCGGCGAGCGGTACGGGTTCGGCGGCTTCTGGACGCTGGGAGAGCGCGGCTACACCCTGGAGCGGGAGCTGGGCCTACGGTTCGGCAGCGGCGGGGCGCCCGGTGACACGCTGCCCCGGCGGCTTCTCGAGGAACCGGCGGACCCCGCCGACCCGACGAGCGTCGTGCCGCTCGCCTCGCTCAAGCCCGACTACTACCGCCAACGCGGCTGGGATGATGACGGGCGTCCCACACTCGCGCTGCTCCGGCGACTGGGGGTACCGGACGTCTCGGGTCGATAGGACGAGGCTGCGGCACGGGTCGGCGATGGCGGGTTCTCTCGGTGCGGGCCGCCCGTCGGCACGTCTGCGCTATGCTGGGTCACCATGACGACCATCATCCTCGCGCTCGCGACCTCCGTGCTGTTCGGCACCGGCGACTTCCTCGGCGGCATCGCGACGCGCCGGGACTCGACCTTCGCCGTCACGGGGACGTCGCACCTGCTCGCGCTCGTGCTGCTGCTGCCGATCACGCTGCTCTTCCCCCCGACAGCCCTCGCAACCACCGACGTCCTGTGGGGCGCGGCGTGCGGTCTGGCGGGCGTCGTCGGCGTGCTGTCGCTGTTCTCGGCGCTGTCGGTGGGCAAGATGGGCATCGTCGCTCCGGTGTCGGCGGCGCTCACGGCGGCGCTCCCCGCGATCTTCGACCTGGCCACCGGGACGTCGCTGTCGCCGGTCACGCTCGCGGGCATCGGACTCGCGGTGGTGGCGATCGTGATCGTGAGCATCGCGCCCGACGAGCAGCTCCACGAGCCTGCCCACGCGTATCGTCCCAGCCGGGCGCTGGGACTTGCGGTGCTGTCGGGCGTGGGTTTCTCGTTCGCGTTCATCGCGCTGTCGTTCACCGCTGACGCGAGCGGCTTCGTGCCGCTCGTCTCCGCGCGTGTCGTCTCGGTCGCCGTAGCGGTCCCGCTCGCGTACCGGTTCGGCAGCGGCTTCCCGGTGGACCGTCCCGCGCTCGCGCCGACGCTCGGAGCGGGACTCACCGACGTGGCGGCGAACCTGACGATGATCACCGCGATACGGCTCGGCCCGCTCGCCATCGCCTCGGTGCTGAGTTCGCTGTTCCCGCTCGTGGTGGTGCTGCTCGCGCGCGTCTTCCTCGGGGAGCGTCTGCACGTGTGGCAGAAGATCGGAGTGGTCGCGGCTATCGTCGCCGTCGTGCTCGCGGCGGTACCGTAGACCGGGTTCGGGTACGCTTGTCCTACGCACTCGCCCGCGCGGACGGAGGGCCGATGCTCGAACTCGACATACCCTCGTACGGGTCGCTCAGACTCTCGTACCTCGTGATCGACCTGAACGGCACGATCGCGGCGGGCGGCGCGGTGCTTCCCAGTGTGGCCGACGGACTCGCCGCGCTCTCCGGGACGCTCAGGCCGGTTCTCGTCACCGCCGACACGCGCGGAACCGCGGCCTCCCTCGGCGAGCGGCTCGGCGTCGAGGTGCATGTCATACCGGGCCTGTGGGAGGCTGGCGAGAAGCTCGAACTCATCCAGGGACTCGGCGCGGATTCGGTCGTCGCCATCGGCAACGGCTCCAACGACGCGCTCATGTTCAAGGCCGCGGCGGTCGGCATCTGCGTGATCGGTCCCGAGGGCGCTTCACGCGCGGCGATCGAGGCTGCCGACGTGGTCGTTACCCGGATCGGGCACGCGCTCGGGCTGCTCGCCGACCCGCAGCGTCTCCTGGCCACGTTGCGGTCGTGAAGGGGGAAGCGTGAGCGGACCACGTGTGCTCGTCATCGGTGGGGCGAACACCGATGTCGTCGGCATCCCCGACGGGCGCTTCGCGCTGCGTGACTCCAACCCGGGCCACGTCCGGGTCAGCATGGGGGGCGTCGGGCGGAACATCGCCGAGAACCTCGCGCGGCTCGGCGCCGCGGTGCGTCTCGTAACGGCCTTCGGTGACGACACCGACGGGGCTGCCCTGCGTGAGGGATGCGAGCGGGCCGGGATCGACATCTCCATGAGCGTGGTGGCCGAAGGGGTTCCGGCGTCGCGCTACCTCGCGGTGCTCGACGGGGCCGGCGACCTCGCCGCGGCCGTCTCCGACATGCGCGCGCTCGAGCAGCTCACCCCCGATCGCCTCACGCCGGCGATGTTCGCTGGTGTCGACGCCGTCGTGCTCGACACCAACATGCCGCCCACGACGCTCGCACGTGCGGCTGAGTACGCCGGCGATGCGCCGGTCGTTCTCGACCCGGTTTCGACGGCCAAGGCGCTCGCTGCTCGCACCGTCCTCGCCCGGCTCGCGGTGCTCAAGGCGAACGTGCGCGAAGCGGAGGAGATCTCAGGCGCCGCGGGAGCGGAAGGGGCAGCCGAGCGGCTGCTACAGGCCGGAGTCGCCCGCGTCATCATCACCATGGGCAGCGGCGGCGTGTTGTGCGCGTCACGCGCCGAGCGTTTCCGGGTGGCGGCCCCGAGGGCGAGCGTCGTCAACGCGACGGGCGCCGGTGACGCGTTCGCCGCGGGGGTCACCTACGGGCTCGCGTCCGGACTGCGGTTCAGGGACATCATCGCCTGGGGCAGCGCGCTGGCCGCGTTCGCGCTCGAGAGTGAGTTCACGGTGAGCGACCGGGTGTCGCTCGACGCCGTACGTCACCGGAAGGAGACGGCATGAGACCGCACGTTAGGGTCGCGCGTGAGGTGAACGACGCGCTCGAGACCGGACGCCCGGTCGTGGCGCTCGAGTCGACGATCATCGCGCACGGATTCCCGTACCCGGCGAACCTCGAATGCGCCCGGGAGTCCGAGCGGATCATCCGCGAGGAGGGCGCGGTCCCGGCCACCATCGCGATCCTCGGCGGCGAGCTGGCGGTGGGCCTGACCGATGACGAGATCGCCGCGCTCGCGACGAACCGTTCGGTTCCGAAGGCGAGCAGGCGGGACCTCGCCGTTCTCATCGCACGCGGCTCCGACGGCGCGACCACGGTCGCGGGCACCATGGCGGTCGCCGCGATGGCCGGGATCGCGGTGTTCGCGACCGGCGGCATCGGCGGCGTGCACCGCGGGGCCGAGCGCTCGTTCGACATCTCGGCGGACCTCGAGGAGATCGCCAGGACGAGCGTGGCGGTCGTGTCGGCCGGCGCCAAGTCGGTCCTCGACCTGGGCCTCACGCTCGAGTACCTCGAGACGCGCGGCGTCCCCGTCCTCGGCTACCAGACCGACGACTTCCCGGGGTTCTACACCCGGTCAAGCGGCTTCGGGGTCGACGCGCGATTCGAGACGCCGGGGGAGATCGCCGCGGTCCTGCGCGCCAAGTGGGAGACCGGACTGCCGGGTGGCGTGGTGGTGGCGAATCCGATTCCCGCCGAGCACGCGCTTGAGGCTGACATCGTGGACCACATCGTCTCGCAGGCGATCATCGAGGCGCGCGAGACCGGCGTTCGCGGCAAGCAGCTCACGCCGTACCTCCTCGGCCGGATACATGAGCTCACCGGCGGCGCGAGCGAGGACGCGAACAAGGCGCTCATGTGGAACAACGCGCGATTGGCGGCGCGGGTCGCCGTCGCGCTTTCGGAGCGCGGTCCGGTCCGGCACGAGCAGGGGAGGCGTTGATGGTGCGGGAGCCCGAGGGCCGGAGAGCCTACGATGACTCACTGCTCGAGATGGTCAACGGTGCAGAAGCCGAGTTTCTGGCGGGGCGACAGGACCACCACGAGAACGTCGAGGGCGCCGTCCGGATCTTCCTCGAGTTCCTGCGCGGGTTCGAGTTCCTGAAGATCGACCGTCCGTGTGTGACGGTCTTCGGCTCGGCGCGGTTCAAGGAGGGTCACCCGCACTACGAGCAGGCGCGCGCGATGGGCCGGGCGCTCGCCGAGCAAGGGTACTGCGTGATGACCGGGGGAGGTCCCGGGATCATGGAGGCGGCGAACAGGGGCGCGCAGGAGGGCGGCGGGCTCTCGCTCGGCGTCAACATCCACCTGCCGCACGAGCAGCAGCCGAATCCGTACGTCGACCGGTTCGTCGAGTTCGAGCACTTCTTCGTGCGCAAGGTCATGCTCGTGAAGTACTCGTGCGCGTTCGTCGTCTGTCCCGGCGGGTTTGGCACCCTCGACGAGGTCTTCGAGACGCTCACGCTCATGCAGACCGCCAAGATCGACGGCTTCCCCGTCATCGCGCTCGGCTCAGCGTTCTGGCAGCCGATGATCGAGTTCTTCGAGAAGCGCCTGGTTGCCGAGGGCACGATCGGCGCGGGCGACCTCGATCTCATCCGGGTCACCGACGCCGTGGACGACGCGGTGGCGTACATCCGCAGTCACCCGCGCGGGTGTGGCAACGGGGTAGAGCGCGGTTGACGCCTACCGGCGCTTGAGGTCCTTGGAGACCATCATCGCCGCGCGGGCGCCCTCGCCGGCCGCGATGATGATCTGCTTGCCCGGCCCATCGGTGACGTCGCCGGCCGCGTAGATGCCGGGGACGCTCGTGGCGCACCGCTTGTCGGTGACGATCTCGCCCTTGTCGTTCATCTCGACCAGACCGCCGGTGTACTCCGATGCAGGGATCGCGCCGCTCTCGATGAAGACGCCGCGCACCGCGACGGACTCCGGCGTGGCCGCTCCGGGGCCGCTGACCATGATCGCCTCGACACGGTCGGACCCCTCGATCGAGACGACCTTCCATCCCTCACGCACGGCGATGGCCGCGGAGGCGCGTACCTTGGCGAGCACGGCGTCAGGCGCCTTGAGCGGCGTGGGCGAGACGAGGATGACCGAGGCGTCGAGCGCGGCGAGCTCGAGTGCGGCGTCACACGCGGATTCGGTGGAGCCGACGACGGCGACCGGCTGACCCCGGTAGAACGACGCGTCGCACGTGGCGCAGTAGGAGACCCCGCGGCCGACGAGTCCATCCTCGCCGGGCACCTTGAGCCGGTTGGGAGCGCGGCCGGTGCAGATGATGACCGCCTGACAGGTGAGTCGCATGCC
>CAYYLR010000026.1:0-18857 GCA_964472485.1 uncultured Coriobacteriaceae bacterium | reverse complement strand
CGGGCTCCCGCTGCCGCCCGGGGGACGTGGTGCTCCTCTCGGGCACGCTCGGCGATCACGGCATCGCGGTCATCTCCACGCGCGAGGGACTGTCGTTCTCGACCGACATCCGCACCGATGCCGCGCCGCTCAACCACCTCGTCGCCGCTGTGCTCGCCGCGGCACCTGGCGTCCGCTGCTTCCGCGACCCGACCCGTGGCGGCCTCGCGAGCGCCCTGAACGAGATCGCCAGCGCCTCAGGGGTCTCAGTCACCGTCGAGGAACGCGATGTGCCCGTTCGCGAACAGGTGCGCGGAGCGTGCGAGATGCTGGGCTACGACGTCTTCCAGGTCGCAAACGAGGGCAAGATGCTCGCCGTCGTGCCCGCCGAGGAAGCCGAAGCCACGCTGGCGGCGATGCGTTCCACCCCGTACGGCGAGGACGCCGCGATCATCGGCCAGGTGGCCGGGTCTCCGGCCGGCAAGGTGTACGTCAAGACCTCGTTCGGCGCGACGCGCATCATGGACATGCTCGTCGGCGAGCAGTTGCCGAGAATCTGCTAGACCGCGCCCGTGGTGTGCATGGCCAGCGGCGCGTGCGTGGTGTTCGGGGGTATCCTCGTAGCGAGAACGGAACCCGCGCCGAACCCGGACCCTCCCGGACCGGCGCTCGACGTGCACCCCGTCTGAGAGGACCGCGATGCCAGCGCGCGACAGGATCACCTCGGCGGACGCCATCACGCGCCTGCGCAGCCGCGACGCCAGCCTCTTCAGCCCCGATCCCGCAGGGCGGATACCGGTCGCCCGGCGGTTGGGCTGGACCGATCTCGCCGAGAAGGCGCCGAACCGCCTGCCGCAGTTGACCGAACTCGCGGACGCGCTTCTCGCCGAAGGCGCGACCGACCTGCTCCTGCTCGGCATGGGCGGATCGTCGCTCGCGCCGCTCGTCATGGCGCGCGTCATCGGCGGCGCCGAGGGCCGGCCGCGACTCCACGTGCTCGACACGACCTCGCCCGTGCAGCTCGGCGACCTCCTCGACGAGCTCGACCCCGCCACGACCCACGCGATCCTCGCGAGCAAGTCCGGAACGACCATCGAGCCGCTGTCGCTCTACGCGATCGTGCGGCGCTGGCTCGAGGACGCCGGCGTCGCCGACGCTGGCCGCCGGTTCATCGTGATCACCGACCCCGGCTCTCCGCTCGAGATGCTGCGCGACCGCGAAGGTCTGCGCGTCACGCTTCCCGCACCGGCGACCGTGGGCGGACGCTACTCGGCGCTCAGCATGTTCGGGCTGGCGCCTGCGGCGATGATCGGCGTCGACCTGCCCGGTCTCATCTCACACGCGCAGGCGATGGAGAGCGCGTGCGCCGAGCCCCTCGCGACGAACCCCGGCGCGCTGCTCGCCGCCTGGATGGGCGACGCGGTCGAAGGCGGACGCGACAAGCTCATGCTGGCGTTCTCCGAACGCCTCAGGCCCCTCGGTCTGTGGATCGAGCAGCTGGTGGCGGAATCGCTCGGCAAACAGGGCGCGGGTCTCGTCCCCTCGATCGAGTACGAGCCGGTCGACGAGCCCGGCTACGACAGCGACCGCGCCGTGGCGGTCTTGCGCTTCGAGGACGACACCGAACTCGCCCGCTGGTCGCGTAGGATCGCGATGGACTGCCCCGTCTTCGAGCTGACCGTGAGCGACCCGCTGGCGATCGGCGCCGAGTTCGTTCGCTGGGAGCATGCCGTGGCGCTCACCGGGTTCCTCCTCGGCGTCAACCCCTTCGACGAACCGAACGTGACCGAGGCCAAGGCCGCGACCGAGGAGATCCTCGCTACCGGTGGCGTGAACGTACCGAAGGCGACCGCCGATCTCGGCGGCACGTGGGTGACGCTCGGCGGCAGCATGTCGATGCCGGAAGGCGGCATCAGCACCCGCCGTGACGTGCTCGCGAGCGCGTACCGCGGCGCTCGCCACCACGGCTACATCTCCGTACTCGCGTACGTCCCGGAGTCGGACGACCGGCTCGGCCCACTGCAGGCGGCGTGCGCAGCGGTCAGCCGCTCGGTCCGGCGCGCGACCACGCTCGAGCTCGGACCTCGCTATCTGCACTCGACGGGCCAGCTCCACAAGGGCGGACCGAGCAACGGCGTGTATGTGATCGTCACCGCTCGCGACCGATCCGACCGCTACATCCCCGGCCGCCCGTTCGGGCTGGCGGCGCTCCACCGCGCGCAGGCCGAGGGCGATCTCGTCACGCTCCACACACGCGGCCGCCGCGTCGTGCGCTTCGACCTTCCGGACTCGAACCCGGAGACGATCGCCGCGTTCGCGGCCGATCTGGCTGAGGCTGCCCGCTGACGGGATCCCGGTAACGTCGGCGCCGTCCGCACCTCACGGGTACGGACGGCGCCTTCGTTCGCTTCTACGCCCCCTGGGGGTGGGGCGCGGAAACCGTCGCTACTTCTTGCCGTTCGCGGTACCGAAGAGCGTGCTCACCTTGTCGAGACCGTGCTCCCTCTCGTGGCGCTCGTGGGCCGTACCGTGTATCCGCATCCAGATCTCATCCACATTCTTGGGCAGCTGCCCGTCGAGCTTGCTGACGATGATGATCGTGAGCAGGCCGAGCGGGAAGGTGAAGATGACCGGGAAGGTGAGTGAGCCCAGGAAGCCCAGCACGCCTCCGGGCGCAAGCACCTTCAGCTGCGTCAGGATGTTGAGGAAGATGATGCTGATCGAGCTGATCAGACCGACGAGGATGCCGGCGATCGCGCCGCGTTCGGTCGTCTGCCGCCACCAGATGCCGGTGAGAAGCATCGGAACTAGCGCGCTCGCGCCGACCGCGAAGCCCCACGTCACCATCATGGCGATGAGGGCCGGATAGGCCTTGTCCAGACCGGAGGCCGGGATACCCAGGCCGATGCCAAGAGCTATCAACGCGAAGACGATGACGGTGACCTTCCCGTAGACCACGCGCGTGGTCTCCGATGCGTTCTTGGCGAAGTACTTCTCGATGACGTCGTGACCGACTGCGGACGCAGCCGCGATCAGCAGACCGCCGATCGTCGAGAACATCGCGGCAAACGCGCCGGCGGCCACGATACCCAGCAGCCACTCGCCGCCGAGGATCTGACCCATCGTCGGCATGATGGCGTCGGACTTCACCAGGAGACCGTCGACGTACGCCGCGTTGGCGGGAGCGTTCCCGTTGGCGACCGCGTTGGCGATGACATCACGGCCGGCGAGTCCGATGATCGGCGCCATGATGTAGAACGTTCCGATGAAGATGAGAACCCAGAACGTCGACCTGCGCGCCGCAGAACCTGACGGATTGGTGTAGTAGCGGTTCAGGATGTGCGGCAGACCGGCCGTCCCCAGTACGAGCGCCAGAACCATGGAGAACTGGTCGAGAGCATTGTAGCGGTGTCCCGGCTCACGGAAGAACATCTCACGGGTCTCGTGCAGCTTGTTCTTCGCAGGGACGACGACGGCGACCTTCGCGGTCTCATCGCCCGCCGCGACGATCTCCTCGACCTTGGTGAAGCCCTCGGGGGTCATCGCGGCCTTCGCGGCGTCGATCGGAGCCTTCCCAGTCTTGGGGTCGGCAGTCGTCAGGTCCTTGACGGTGAACTCCCTGACTTGCACCAGCGGCGACTCGCTGGCGGTCGCGAGCGACTTGGCGTAGCTGAAGCCGCCGCCCAAGGTGAACGCCGCGAGCAGGAAGACCGCGAACCACAGCCACCAGAACTGGAAGATCTGGTTGAGGGTGGTGCCCTTCATGCCTCCCACCGCCACGTAGAACATCATGATGGCGGTGACGACAGCGACACCCGACTGATACGGATCGAGCCCCAAGATGCCCTGACCGACGAGGACTCTCCACGTCGTACCCGCACCGAACATCTGCGGCGCCATGTAGAACATGGAGATGATCAGGACCGCGAGCACGGTCACGAGCCGGATGCGGTCGGAGCCGAAACGGCCGAACGCGAAGTCGGCGATCGTGTACTCGCCGAATCGGCGAAGCGCCGACGCGATGAAGATGATGACGACCATGAACCCACCGGCGAAGCCGGCGGCGAACCACACGCCGTCCAGTCCGGACGCGTACGTCGCGGCCGCCACACCCAGGAACGACGCGGCGGACAGGTAGTCGCCGGAGATCGCGGATGCGTTCGAGAACGAGCCGACCTTGCGTCCGGCCAGGTAGAAGTCCGCGGTCGTTCGTGTGAACCGGCGGGAGAAGATCGACAGGCCGATCGTGAAGAGGATGAGCGTGATGACCAAGACGATGGCTATGGTGTTCATCTACGACTTACCCCCTTCCGAAGCGACGGCGGCATCGTGCGTCATGGATTCGGCGAGATCCGCCAAGCGGTCGTCGAGCTTGTCCGCCTTCTGGGCGTACATCCACGCCATGACCCACAGGAACACGTAGTACAACAGCGAGACGAACAGGTAGTTCAGAGTGAAGCCTCCCCAGATGGGGACGGCGTACCAGGTCTCCCACCACACGGACGACGCGGGGATGAACAACGTCACCGCAAAGAAGATCGCCCCGTACGTGAACGAGAGCTTGCGCTGCGCACGGAAGACCAGATCAACGCTTTCGATGGTGTCGACATGGTTGCCGTGCCGGATGTGCACCCCGATCTTCGCGGCCGATTCCTGAGTCGTCATCGTCTTTCACACCTCCCTGGAACTCGTGGTTGCTCGGAACCCCTCCGGACTAATCGGCCTTGACGACCATCACCGGCACGGGCGACGCCTTGACGACCGCCTCGGCGACGCTGCCAAGCGCGATCCGCTTCAGGCCGGTGCGCCCGGTGTCGCCGATGACGATGACGTCGGCCTTCCAGTCCTCAGCCGTGTGGACGATGCGCTTCGCGACGCCACCTTGAACGACCCGGACCTCACATTCGACGCCGTTGCGCTCGCACATCGCTTTGGCGACGGCGAGCCCCTTGACCGATGGATGGACACCCTCGAACGCGTCCTCGCTGATCGCCTCTTCGGGATACTCGAGAGCCTTCTCGCCGGTATCCACGAAGATGGCCAGGACCTTCGCTCCGAACGTCCTCGCAAGGATGACCGCGTACTCGGTCGCGGCCACCGATGGCGCCGAGCCGTCGGTCGGAACGAGGATCCGGTCCAGCTCGACACACACCTCATCGATGTCGCCGAGTCTGATGTCCTCGGCGGCGCCCTTGACGCAAACCTCCATGCATCCCACCTCCCCAGCACGTGTCACGGGCGGCTCCTGCACGCCCTGGTGCACAGGCTACGACCGCGATGACCGGCGGGGAACGAAGATGCCGCGCGCGGCGGCGATCGCTCGGCGGAGGGCGTCGTGCGAGCGGCGAACGGCACGGGGGACAACGAGACGGGTCAAGAACGCCGCTCACCGCTTCCAGACCGCCATCCACCGGCGGACCGAGCGGTCGCGACGGTGTCTAGAGTTCGACGATCCGGGCGACCGGCGGTTGAGCGGCTGTATCGAGCAGGGCGACGGTCGGTCCGCGGCCGTCGCGATTGCGGCCGCCAGCGCTGCCCGGGTTGATGTGAAGCACCCCGGCGCGCATCTGGATCCTAGCTCGGTGAGTGTGGCCACTCACAAGGATCGACACGCCGTCGGGCAACCCCGCCCGCATTCGCGTCGCGCCGTCATGCACGACGAGGATGCGCGTGGTACCCACGGTGACCGACGCCTGCTCAGCCAAGCGCCATGCCGAGGCGTCGAGGTCCATGTTGCCGCGGACCGCGACCACCGGGGCGACCGCTGTAAGCCGCTCGATCACGTCAGAGCCGCCGACGTCACCCGCGTGCAGGATCCGCTCCACCCCCTCGAGTGCCGCGAGAACACCGGGCGCGAGGGTGCCGTGCGTGTCAGAAACGATCCCGATCATGCGGCGTCACAGGCCGAGCGCGCGCTTGAGAGCGGGCGCCCGGCGGCGCGAGACCGGCACCGCGGTCGCGGCGCCGTCGTCGAGTTTGAGCTCCATCGTTCCGCCGTACATAGGCGCGACCTCACGCACGCGGGCGAGATTCACGAGGTACCTGCGGTGGACGCGGAAGAAGCCCGAGTTCTCAAGCTTCGCCTCGAGTTCGGCGAGTGAGAACGTGGACAGGTAGCGGTCTTCGTCGGTGTAGATGTAGCTGTAGTCGTCCTTCGCCATCACGTGGCAGATGTCCTCGACCTGGAGCAGCAGCTTCTTGCCGGCCTTCTCGACCGGGATCCTATCGATGCGCGCGGGGGCGTGAGCCGCCGGCACGATCCGCTCGATGGCGGCGCGCAGCCGTCGAGCCTCGACCGGCTTGACGAGGTAGTCCGCTGCGGCGACCTCGAACGCCGCGACGGCGTGCTCGCTATGCGCGGTCACGAACACGATCGCGGGCGCCCGATCGAGGCCGATGAGCGTCTCGGCCAGGTCCATACCTGACAGCCCGGGCATGTCGACGTCAAGGAACACGACGTCGTAGGGGATCGCACGGATCAGCTGGAGCGCCTCGCTCGCGCTCCCGGCCTCGCCCACGACCTCGACTCCCCCGGCCTCACCGAGCAGGTAGCGGAGCTCCGAGCGCGCCGGCACCTCGTCATCGACGAGCAGCGCCTTGAGCATTCGCTTCACCACCGATCTCGATCGCGTCGGCGATCGTCAGCGTCACGAGCGTACCGGCGCCCGGCTCGCTCTCAACCCTGATGCCGCTCCCTGGGCCGTAGTGCCCCTGCAGCCTATCGTCCACGTTCTTGAGCGCGATGCCTAGACCCTTGCCGAAACCGGCCTCCATGACACGGTCCAGGTCTCCGGGGGGTATCCCCGCACCGTCGTCGGCGATCGTGATCCGGACTCCCTGAGAAGTCCGCTCACCGTCCATGCGCACCGTCAGCGGCCGGTCAGGATTCCACCCGTGCTGAACGCAGTTCTCTACGAGCGGCTGCAGGATGAATGCTGGAACAGGGACGTCGAGCACGTCCGCGGAGATGTCCGTCTCCACGATGAGGCGATCGCCGAACCGGGCGCGCTCGAACCGCAGATACGTGAGCGCATACTCAAGCTCTTGGCGCAGCGGCACCAGGCCCTCGTTGTCCTCAAGCGTGCGACGGTAGAACGAGGCGAACTCACGAAGCAGATCCCGAGCGGCGCCAGGGTCGGTCCGGATGAGCATCGCGATGGTGTTGATGGTGTTGAACAGAAAGTGCGGGTTGATCTGCGCCTGGAGCGCCTTGAGTTCCATCCGGCAGGCGAGCGCGGTCTGGCGCTCAAGCTCCGACAGCTCAAGCTGCGTCGAGAGCAGCCTCGCGAGACCGGTGACCATCGTGATCTGCGTCTCGTTCAGCAGTCGGGGGGTCGTGTAGTAGAACTTGAGCGTCCCGACGGGCTGATCGCGCATATCAAGAGGCACGACGACCGCGGCACGCAGGAGGCAGACGCGCTGCGGACACCCGATCTCCTCGCGTGAGGCCAGCACGCGGTACTCGTTCGTCTCGATCGCCTCGCGCGTACCGCGCGTCAGGATGGGACCGCCCACCTCATGATGATCCTCGCCTATGCCGGCGAAGCCGAGCACGCGCTCCCGGTCGGTGATAGCCACGGCGGCCGCCTCGCTCTCGGCAAGCGCGATCCTGCACACCTCCTGCGCTGTCTCAGCGTCCAGGCCGCGTCTCAGATACGCGAGCGAGCCGTCCGCGATGCGCAGGACGTGGTGCGCGTGTCGGGCCTTCAGATGGTCAGGGCGGGTGATGAGCCGTGCCGTGACCGTGCCGCCGGCCACGAGCACGATTCCGATCGTTGCAACCGTGAGCACGGGCCGTGAGACCGGGGTGACGAGCGACGCGAGCACGACCATGACCAGCACCGTCGTCGCTGTGACGAGCGTGGCGTCGATAACCCATGAGCGTGCAGTCGACATCAGGACTCCCTCATTGGCGACCCGTCACGGAGCCACAAGGACCGCCAGGCGCTGACCTGTGTCCCGGAAGCCGAGCGAACGGTAGAGCGTACGCGCGATGTCGTTGCCCGCCTGCATGCTCAGGCTGACCCGTGAGGCATCAGGTGCCGAGGACAGCACCTCGGCAACCAGAGCGCGTCCGGCCCCCCGCCGTCGGAACGCCGGGTCCACCGCCGCCCTCCCGAGCACCACGCCGCCGTGCACCGGGGTGCTGAGAGTATAGCCGATGGGGGTGCCGTTCCATGCCGCCACGCGGACTCTGGCGACGGTCATGAGTTCGGAGAGCCTCGGCCGATCGTAGCGCCAGAAATCCTCGAAGCAACGCCGGTCGATCGCCAGCAACGCGTCGGCGTCAGACGCCGTGCCCGGGCGCAGCGAAAGGTCCGGGGGTATCTCCGCAGCGGAGTCCGGCTCCGCCCGCGACGCGAGAACGACGATCCTTTCACGCTCGCGCATCCCGCCGCGTCTCCACAGGTGCGCCTGCTCGAGCGGCACCGGCGAACTCACGAGACCCGAGAAGGCCCGCGGCGTCGCGAGGGCGCGGAGCTCGGCTATGACCCCGGCCGTGCGCGACGCCGCGCAGTGCATGGTCTCCACCGCGAGGTACGGCACGTGCTCCCGCCATCGTCGCAGCACGGCGACGTCACCGTTATCGGTGATTTGGATGCGCCATGGGTCCGCATGGTGACAGGCCAGCGCCTCCTCGACGCTGCCGAACGCGTGGCTCGCAATGAGAACGTCCGCGAGGCGGTCCACTTGCTCGGTCGAGGCGGCCGTCAGCACCGGCCGGCTCACGCCGCTAGTCCCGACTCGTTGACGGCGAGCAGCACGCCTACGACGAGGAGCAGCGCGGCGAGACCCAACCGGATCGCGCGCTCGCTGGAGCGCATCGTGATCCGCGCGCCGATGAGCGCGCCGGGTATGACGCCCGCGGCGAGCGCGCCCGCAAGCGCGAGGTCGACGTTGCCGAGCACGTAGTGGCTGATCGAGCCGGGGATGGCGAGGATGGCGACCGCGACCAGACTCGTGCCCACGGCGCGTTTAGCGGTGAAGCCGAACCACTTGATGAGCGCGGGCACCACGACGAAGCCTCCGCCCAGGCCGAGGAACCCGGAGTACAGACCGGCCGCGAGACCGAGGAGCGCGGCCGCCCCCCGTCCCCGATGCGGCACGGCCGGTGATCCGGCGTCAGCGGGGTCGTCGTCCCGCAACGCGGAGCGCGCGGTGTCGATGGCGATCCACGCGATGAGGACCGACACGACCGCCAGCGCGACCCGCCCGCCAAGCGCCGTCGCGAGCGACGCCCCGGCGACGCTCGCGAGCCCTCCCGTGAGGCCCACGGTGACCCCGATCCGGCGATCGACGAGTCCGGCACGGCCGTAAGCCACGGCGCCCGCAAGGGCCGTCGGGATGATGACCGGCAATGGTGTACCGATCGCGATGAGCTCGGGGCGGTCGAGCAGCAACCGGATCGCGGGCAGGGTGATCACCCCGCCGCCCACACCGAACTGGCCGGAGAGGAGTCCGGCTGCGAACCCGATCGGTGCCGCGAGGAACCAGGCGTCGTCCACGTGGTCAGTCCGCCCGGATGACCGGGAACCGCCCTGTGATCGCACCGCGGTCCATGCGCCGCTCGCCGATGAACAGCGAGTGCAACGCGACATCCTGCCAGAGCCGGTCGAGCAGCAACGGCCACCGCCTCTGGAACGCGAAGTACCGCTCGCAGTTGTCACGCGCGTAGTTCTGGGCCTCTCCCACCGCGGTGCGGGCGATGCGGAGGTTCGCGCCGCGCTCGATGCCGGCGAGGGCGCGCAGCCCGGCCGTCATGCGCGCGCGCCAGGTGATCGACGAGTCCACGAACGCGCCGGGGTAGGGCATGAGCGATTCGGCGGTGACCTGACGCAGGTCGACCTGCGACTTGGAGAACTCGAGCTTGCGGTGGGTGTACACGAACCGGTACACGTCCTGCTTGAACAGCGCCGCCTCGCTCGGCGGTGCGGGCGGCTGATGGATGACCGACCACTGGTCGTCCAGGAAGACGTCGCCGCCGTGCATGCGCACGTTGATCACGTAGTCGATGTCCTCCCCGCGCACCGCCCACGGATCGAAGGGGACGTTGCAGTACATGTCACGATGCAGCGCGAGGCATCCGCCGAACGCCAGCGTGCTCGGTCGCACGCGCGGCGGCGCGGTGATGATGGCCATCGCGCGGTTGTAGTACTCGGTCTGACGCCAGAACCGGTCGTACCATGCGGTCGTCACCGGCGCGCGATATGAGCCGTCCGCGTCCGTGTAGTAGCCGCTCTTCGCCAGGATCGGGCGCCCGTCGGGCAGTTCCTCGCCGAGCCCCTCGTGGGCGACGTGGAGGAAGTCCGGGTCGGTGATGATCTGGTCGTCGTCGACGAACACCACGGACTCGCTGCCGAACACCGCCGCCGCGATGAGACCGACATTGCGGACACCGCCGTAGCCGGACAGACTCGCGCCCGCCAGCATGTCGGCGAACTCGAGCTGCTCCATCCGGCGGTGCAGCGATCCCATCTCCGCCGCGCCGAGCACGAACGAGTCGATCGCCGGGAAGTCGGCGAGAATCTCATCGACCCGGTCTTCGGCGGCGTGGTCGAGCGACTCCTCCGTCGTCGCGACGATCACGACCACCTTGCCGAGATCCCGCACGGCCTCGATCGAGCGTAGGCAGTCACGAAGCGTGCCCTCCTCGTCGATCGGGGTAGGGTGATCGAAGAGCGCCGCTGCCCGGTTCTGGGCACGGCTCTGCCGCCGCGTCCAGAACGTTGGGATGATCACGGTCGGCTGCACACGCACCTCTTCCCGGATGGGGCCGCGCCTACGGCCGCCCGACCCTCACATGATAGCCGTTCGCGCCCTCACGATGCGTCGCCGCGCTCCTCGGCGTCGAGCGTTGCGGGCGTCACGAGGCAGCGCTGGACGGCTTCCCGCACGACACCATACGGCCGAGAGCCGATGAGCAGCTCATTGCAGATGAGTGCGGTCGGGGTCGTGTCGATACCAAGGTTGATGGCCAGATGCAGGAACTCATGCAACCGAGCCTCGTAGCGCCCGTCATCCCAGGCGGCGGACACGTCATCCGGATCCAGTCCGGTCCTTCGTGCGATCGCCAACAGCACGTCCGGGTCGCCGATGTCCTCGCCGCGCTCGTAGTACGCAGCGAATACCGCCTCGTGCACCGGACGATGCACCCGTGCTCCCGCGTCCCGGGCGAGTTCGGCCATC
Organism: uncultured Coriobacteriaceae bacterium; assembly: GCA_964472485.1. Taxonomy (GTDB): domain Bacteria; phylum Actinomycetota; class Coriobacteriia; order Anaerosomatales; family Anaerosomataceae; genus CAYYLR01. The sequence goes on along the minus strand of CAYYLR010000026.1, from coordinate 7,691 downwards.
ACGATGGCGCGATGGGTGTTCGGAACAAGGTCGGGCAGGACCATCGCGCGCCCCTCTTCGCGGGCGAGCTCGATGAGCCGCGCCTCGACGCGCTCGGAGTGGCCGAGCCCCTCGGCGGTGGCCGACAGGCCCGACGGCGGGGCGCCAGGGCGCAGTTCGAAAGGAACGATCACAAGCTCCACAGGCATCTCGCGCTCAAGTCGATCGAACCGGAACCGGTCCACGTAGCAGAACGGTCATGTGTAGTCGAAGAAGAGCAGTATCCGCGGCGTGACTTCGGCGGAGCCCTCCCGGTGCGCGTGCGTCCCGATGTCCATCAGACCTCCTCGCTGACGATGCCGAGCCGCTCCCCGCACGCCTCGCACGCGTCTCCTCGAAGCCCGAGCGGTTCGACCGCGTACCCGTCCCGCTCGATGACGACCGCGCCACATCGCGGACACACGGTATCCGAGCCTTCAGGTTCCCTCGTGTTGCCGAGATACACGTGCCGAAGACCGGCCCGTACGCCGAGGGAGCGCGCGCGCCGGAGCGTGTCGAGCGGGGTCGGCTGGAGGTGCGCCAGCTCGAGGTAGGGGAAGAACCGCGTGAGATGCCACGGTGTCGCGGGGCCGAGCGCCGACGCGATCCATTCGGCGATGCCGCGCAGCGTGTCGTCATCGTCGTTGACGGTCGGGATGACGTTGGTGACGACCTCGACATGCATCCCCCACCGGCGCTGCGCCCTCACCGCCGCTTCGAGGACCGGCCGCACGGAGCGCACGTGACACAGGCTCCGGTACGTGTCGTCATCGAAAGCCTTCACGTCGACACGCCAGACATCGATGACCGGTCCGATCAGATCGAGCGCCTCCGGGGTGATGTAGCCGTTGGTCACCATCACCGTGTACAGCCCCGCATCCTTCGCCGCGGACGCGGTATCGAGAACGTACTCGATCCAGATCACCGGCTCGTTGTAGGTGAACGCGATGCCCGCGCACCCATGTTCACGGGCGAGCGCGACGGCGGCGTCCGGCTCGAGCGTCTGCAGCGCCACGCCGCCGCCCGGCCGATCGCGGCTGATCTGCCAGTTCTGGCACTGTCCGCATCGCATCGAACACCCGACGCTTCCGAGAGAGAACACCGCCGTACCGGGCCGGTAGTGATAGACGGGTTTCTTCTCGATCGGATCCGCGGCGACCGACGACACGCGGGCGTAGGTGAGCGGGACGAGAATCCCATCGCGCTCCTCCCGAACGCCGCATACGCCACGACCGCCGGGGGCGATCCGGCAATCGTTGGGGCACACCCGGCAGTGGACGCGTCCGTCCTCACGCTCCCACAGTTCCGCCTCGCGCATCGAGCCTCCTAGCCGGGGGCCAGACGCACCTGGTCCTTCCCGGCGGCCATCGCCTCGTGAAGGGCCGTATCCGCACCCTCGACGAGGTCGAGCGGATCGGTCGTGGTCGGCGCCGCTGACGCGACGCCCGCGGACAGGGTCACCTCCACCACGTGTGTATACCCGCCGCTTTCAACCTCGATGGCGCTCTCGCGGAGCGCCTGACGAAGCTTCTCGGCAACGGCGAACGCGGCGGTCTTCCCGATTCCGGGAAGCAGCAACGCGAACTGGTCCCCTGTCCAGCGCGCGGCGAGATCGGTGGAGCGGAGGAGGCCGGCGATCCGCTCGGCGACGCCGACGAGCACCGCGTCGGCCACCTCATCGCCGAACCGGTCCCCGACAGAGCGGAAGTCATCGATGTCGACGAGCGCCATAGAGAGCGCCGAACCGTAGCGCGCGTGTCGCGCCATCTCGATGTCGAGGCGATCGGAGAACGACCGCTGGTTCCACAGGCCCGTGAGCTCGTCGAGCGTGACGGTAGCGGCGGCGACCGCCTCGACCTCTCGCATCCGCGAGCGCTGCAGTGGGAAGCACAAGTCCCAGGATGACTCCGCCCGGTGGATCGCGATGGCGTGCTCGACACACGTCGTCCATCCGCACGCGCCGCAATCGAGCGCGGTCTCCCGCGTGAAGCCGCCCGCCGCGAGCACCGTGTCGACCTCGGCGCCGGTCGGCAGCGGAACGACCACGGGCTCAGGCGAGAAGGAGCGGATCGTCTCCACCGACGGCAACACGTCGAGCATCGCGCGAGTGCCGACGCGGGTCGTGCCCGGCGTGTGCCGTGCGGCCGCGTCGATCGTGCGTTTCGCGTACAGCGAGAGCCCCGGGTTGACCGCCGGGCCGTCGATACACCCCTCGCAGTTCAGCATGTCGATGATCCTCGGCGCGACCTCCCCCGCGGTCATGGCGCGCAAGAGCCGGTCGATTTCGGGGATCCCACGCACCACGTGCACGCTCGCGTCGGTCATGTCGCGCTCGGCGAGCGTCTGACGCGGGAATCCGTCGGTGAGCGATACCTCCTTGAGCAGACCGGGCCGCCGGGTAGCGGGCAGCGTCGTGCGCGCCGCCGCCGGCACGTCCGTAGTGCGGGAGAGCATCGCTTTGAGCTCGGAGAAGTCGATGGCGGCGTCCACGACGCCCTCGAGAGACGGGGCGAGCGCCTCATCTTTCCGGGCGTAGCACGGACTGACGTACACGATCGCGATCTCCTGATCGTAGAGTTCGCGCACGAGCCGCGCTTGCGCGACGTACGGCGGCACGACAGGAGCCAGCGCAGAGACGAAGCCGGGGTGGTACTTGCGTACGAAGTCGACGGCCACGGGGCACGTCGAGCGCAGCGTGAAGAGCGCGTGGCCGCGAGCGTGGAGCCGCTCGTACTCGGCGGCGACGATCTCCTCGCCGAGCAGCGTCGTCTCGACCGCGTGGAAGCCGAGGCTGGCCAGTCCCCGCTCGATCTGCGGGATGGTCATGGGGTGCAGCGCAGCGATGAACTCCGAGGCGAGCATCGCGATGACAGGCCGCTTGGCGTGCAGGAGCATGCGCACGTCGTCGGTGTCGTCACGCACGGTGTGACCGCCTCGGGCGCACTCGTTCACGCACAGGCCGCAGGCGACGCACTTCTCCGCGATGATCTCCGCGTGGCCGTCGACGACGCGGATCGCGCGCACGGGACAGTACCGCGCGCAGCCCCAGCACTCGGCGCACGAACTCGAGTCATGCCCGATAAGGGGCGCCCGTCCGGTCATCGGCGTTGTCACGACGCACCCTCCCCCATCACGACTGATCACCCGGCATGCGACCGACGCCGATCCGGCGGAGAACGGCGAGCAGCGGCAGTCCAAGCCCGTAGACGACGACCGCCTGCCCGATGCCGACGAACACGGCGCCGAACAGGTACATCGAGAGCCAGGCTCCGCTGGCGTCGATGCCGAGCGCCGGCAGACGGTAGAAGTCCACACCGGCCACGCCGGCGAGCATGATAGGCAGGTACGCGGGCACGATGAGCGCGTTGGCCGCCACGGGGCCGGCGAGCGCGAGCGCGGACCGGCTCCGGTGGCGCCACGCCCACCACGCTCCGAGTCCGGTCGCAAGCGATCCGAACACCACGTCGAGCAGCGCGAGCGCTCCGAACTGACCCATCATCGCCGCGTTGGCGAGCACGGTCCCGAGCACGAGGCCAGGGACGGCGGCCGGCGTGAGGCAGGCCACGACCGTCAGCGCCTCGGAGAGCCGGAACTGAACCGGTCCGTAACCGAGCGGATGCTGGATCACGGCGAGCGTGAAGGCCGCGTATGCCGCCGCGATCACGCCCGCGCGCGCGAGCGCCCTGCTGTCTGACATCGCCTAGAGCTCCCTTGGCCGATGGCCGGGCAGGCACACCTCGAAGGTGGTGCCCACTCCGCGCTCACTCGTCACGCCGATCGTGCCCCCATTGGCCTCGATGATACGCTTCGCGATCGCAAGCCCCAATCCGAAGCCGCCCGTCTCCTTGGAGCGTGACGCGTCCGAGCGATAGAAGCGCTCAAAGACGTTCGGCAGGTCCTCGGCCGGGATGCCGATCCCAGTGTCAGCGACGACGATGCACGCGCCGTCCTCCGCCGGTCGAGTGCTGACCCGGACGGTGCCCCCCGTCGGCGTGTACTTGCACGCGTTATCGACGAGGATGCCGAGCGCCTCCTCGATCCGGTCGGGATCTCCCACCACCGTGATCGAGACGTCGTCCTCTGGTCCCGCGAAGTCGAGATCCTTGCCTAGGTAGCGTGTCGCAGCGCTCGCGAGCACCTCGCGGCACACCACGTTGATATCGAAGGTCGCCCACCGGAGACCGACCGCCTCTTCGCTTCGCAGCGCCGAGAGCAGGTCGCTGCACAGGCGGGCCATGCGGCTCGACTCGCGGTCGATCGCGCGCATGGCCTCATCGCGAAGGGCGGGATCGTCGGCACCCCAGGCACGGAGGATGTTCACATAGCCGCGGATACCCGCGACCGGCGTGGCCAACTCGTGCGACGCGTCGGCGATGAACCGCGCCTGGATCTCGTTCTGGTGACGCAGGTCATCGATCAGCCGGTTGAGGGAGCGGGCGAGGTCGGTCACCTCGTTCTCCCCCTGCTCCGGCAGGTGCACGTCGAGTTTGCCCGCCTCGATCGAATCGGCCACGCGTTTCAGCGTGGTGATGAGCGACAGGATCCACCCCATGATGAGGTTGACGACGACCACCGCGCCGACGAGCGCGACGACCGCGACAAGCGCCATCGGACGCCGCGAGGCGTCGAGCATCGCCTCCTCGCGCTCGGGGGAGTAGCGGATATCGATCGCCGCCGTATGCGTGCCGGGGATGTCGACGGGGAGATGCAGGACGTACACGCCGAGGTCGGTGGGCTGGAACATCCCCCGCAGGGACGGCGGACCGCTCGGGTACTGCCGGACGACATCCCCGAGTTCGAGCGCCATGAGGCACCCGGGGTCGGGCGCAGGAGCCGGTCCGTCCGCGCTCGTCCACGCAACGCGGGGAGCAAGGCCAGGCGCATCGATGACGAGGAGGGTGTAGACGCTGTCGGCCGCGAGCCCTTCGCCGAGCATGACGGAAACGGTGTCGACCACCGTGGCATTAACGAGCTCCTCGGCCTCCTCGTTCGTGAGCCCCATCTGCTCGGCGTGCTCCACCGCCCGTGCGGTGACCTGCGCGACGAGCCGGCCGCTTGCCGTGCCGAGCCGATCGGTCACGTCCGCGGCGGACTGCATCATGCCGTCGGCCACGAAGTAGTAGGTGGCCGTCATGACGAACCCGACGATGATGACGACGAAGACGGCCGCCAGTACGATGCCGCGCGTGCGGATCGACCGGAAGCGCACTACGCCCTCGCGAAGAAGTAGCCGACGCCCCTGATCGTTTGGATGGTCCGGTTGTCACGGTCACCGATCTTCGTCCGCAGGTGGCAGACGAAGACCTCGATCACGTTCGATTCGGTCGCGCGTGAGGTGTGCCACACCGCCTCGAGGATCTCGTCACGCGAGATGACCCGCCCCGAGTTCGCCACGAGGTAGGCGAGCAGATCGAACTCGCGAGCGGTGAGCTCGAGGGGCTCGCCGTCCTTGGTGGCGAGACGCTTCTCGGTGTCGATCGTGATGCCGGCCGCCTCGTAGACCGTCTGGGCCTGCGAACCTGTCGTCCGCTTGAGCAGGGCGCCGATCCGCGAGAGAAGCTCCGGCATCTCGAACGGCTTGCGCAGGTAGTCATCGGCTCCGGCATCGAAGCCGGCCACCACGTCACCGGTCTCGGCACGCGCGGTCAGCATGAGGATCGGCACCGTCTTGCCGGTCTTGCGGATGAACCGCGCCACATCGAGGCCGTCGATCCCCGGCAACATGAGGTCCAGCACGACGAGATCGACGTCCTCGCGTTCGACCGTCTCCACGGCCGCGGCGCCTTCTGCCGCTCGAAGCACCCGGTAGCCCGCGTGCTGCAGCTCAAGTTCGACGAAGCGTGCGATGGTCTCATCGTCCTCCACGAGCAGTATCGTGGCCTGTGGCACGAACGCACCTCCTCAGACACGCTTCGTCGGCTCCCGCGGGTCCCGCGGCTCCATTCTAGTGCTCGAGCAACGCCTCCGCTATCTGAACCGCGTTGAGCGCCGCTCCCTTGCGGAGCTGGTCGGCGACGATCCAGAGCTGCAGACCGTGCTCGACGCTTACGTCCGCCCGAAGTCGGCCGACGTAGCAGTCGTCCGTTCCTTCGAGCATCGCTGGCATCGGGTACTCGCGCGCTCCCGGGTCGTCGAGCACGGTGACGCCCCGCGCCGATGCTAGCGCCGCGCGTGCGGCCTCGACAGTGACCGGCGCGGCGAATTCGACGCTGACCGCCTCTGAGTGGCATCTGAGCACCGGCACACGGACGCACGTCGCCGCGACCCGCAGGTCGTCCTGCCGCATGATCTTCTTCGTCTCGGCGACCATCTTCCATTCCTCCTTGGTCGAGCCGTCGGCGAGGAAGACGTCGATCTGCGGGATGCAGTTGAACGCGATGCGGTGGGCGAACGCCTCGGCCACGAGCGTCCGCCCGGCCAGGAGGTCGCCGGTCTGGGTGTAGAGCTCGTCCATCGCCGCCTGTCCGGCGCCGGACGCCGCCTGGTACGTCGAGACGACCACGCGGGTTATCGGTGCGATCCGTCGCAGCGCATCGAGTACGACCACCATCTGGATCGTGGAGCAGTTCGGATTCGCGATGACGCCGGAGTGCCACGTCAGATCGTCCGCGTTGACCTCTGGCACGACGAGCGGCACGTCGCCGTCCATGCGGAACGCCGAGGAATTGTCGATCGTGACGCACCCGGCCGCGGTCACAGCGTCACGGTACTCGCGTGAGACGCCCGCCCCCGCGCTGAACAGCGCGATGTCGACGCCTTCGAAGCTCGCGGGCGTCATCTCCTCGACGACCAGCTCCGTGCCGCCGAACGGGATGGCCCGTCCGGCCGAGCGCGACGAGGCGAGCGCCACCACGCGCTCGGCCGGGAACGCTCGCTGCTCGAGCACCTTCAGCATCTCGCGACCGACCGCGCCGGTCGCCCCCGCGACGGCCACGACCGGGCGTGGTGGCATCGGATGACTCCAGCTCATGCTCGCTCACCGTCCCCGCACGCCGGAACCGCCTCGACGATGATCTCCGAGTCAGCCAGGCCGAAACTCTCATGAAGCGCGCGCACCGCGGTCTCGACCTGACCGCCCTCGACCACGCACGTGACTCTGATCGTGGAGGTCGAGATGAGATCGATGTTCACACCGGCGTCCGAAAGCGCCCTGAACATCTGGGCGGCGACGCCTGGGTGCGTCTTCATGCCGGCTCCGACAAGCGACACCTTCGCGATCGATTCATCGACGGCCCAATCGCGCGCCCCGAGCTCAGCCACGACCGCCCCGACCGCGCGCCGGGCACGAACGAGGTCGGCCCGCGGCGTCGTGAAGGAGATGTCGGTGCGCCCCGCCTCGGAGACGTTCTGGATGATCATGTCGACGTTCACGTTCGCCTCGGCCATGGCTCCGAACACCGTGGCGGCCACGCCGGGCCGGTCCGGCACATCCCGGATCGTGACTTTGGCCTCCGAGGTGTCGTGCGCCACGCCTGAGATGATGGCCTGCTCCATGGTGCCTCCCGCGTCGGTGACGATCGTCCCGGGTACTTCGCTGAAACTCGAGCGGCAGTGGATGACCACGCCGTGATTGCGTGCGAACTCGACCGACCGGAGGTTCAGTACGCCAGCCCCGCTCGCCGCCAGCTCGAGCATCTCCTCGTACGAAATCGTGCCGATCTTGCGCGCCTGGG
>CAYYLR010000025.1:16861-19413 GCA_964472485.1 uncultured Coriobacteriaceae bacterium | reverse complement strand
GCGGCGATGCCGCCGGTCACGCCGACGACGACCGTCTTAGGATGTGCGGATTCGGCCACGCGCTTCTCCTTCCGTGCCCAAGGGTACACCGGCCCGCGTCGAGCTGTCGCCCCGGAGCGAGGCGCCCTCGCTCACGAGCTACGCTGGGGTATGAACCCCGGTGATCGAAACCCCGTCCTGAGGAGGCGTGCCCGTGCCGGCGCCACAACGAGGATCCGAGCTTCGTGTGCGGATAGGTGGTGAGGCCGGGTTCGGCATCAAGGCCGCCGGACAGACCCTCGCCCGATCGTTCATGCACGCGGGACTGGAGGTATTCGACCTCACCGAGTACCCGTCGCTGATCCGCGGAGGTCACAACGTCTACACCCTCAGGGTCAGCCCGAGGCCGATATCGAGCCACGTGGAGTGTGTCGACGTCCTCGTCGCGCTCAACGCCGAGACCGTGACCCGCCACCTGGACGCGCTCGTCGAAGGAGGCGCCGTCATCTACGACCCCGCCGAAACCGACCCCGCCGAATGGGGCGCGGCCGCGAGCGTCACACCGGTCCCCGTCCCGCTCACGCAGATGGCGAGGGAGGCCGGCGGTCCGATCATGCGCAACACGGTCGCACTCGGCGCGGTCCTGGCGCTCGTCGACTTCCCGCTTTCGTACCTCGCCGAATCCCTGGCCGCCCAGTTCGCCCAGAAGGCGCCGGAGATCGCCGAGCAGAACACCGCGGCCGCCACGGCCGGCTACGCGCATGTCCGGACCGGGATCCCTGAGTTCTGGCTCCGCCTCGCCCCGGGGGACGCGCCCGCCGACCGGTTGCTCGTGGACGGCAACGAGGCGATCGGGCTCGGAGCGCTGGCGGCCGGTATCGGCTTCTACGCGGCGTACCCGATGACCCCCGCGAGCTCGATCCTTCACTTCATGGCCGCGCACGAGCGGGCCGCCGGTGTGGTCGTCAAACACACCGAAGACGAGATCGCCGCGATGAACATGGTCGTCGGAGCCGCCTTCACGGGCGCCCGGTCCATGTGCGCGAGCGCAGGCGGCGGCTTCGCGTTGATGGTGGAAGCGTTCGGCATGGCCGGCGTGAGCGAGAGCGCCGTCGTCGTGGGCGTGCTCACGCGACCCGGCCCCGCCACCGGACTGCCCACGTGGACCGAGCAGAGCGACCTCCGCTACGTCATCCACGCGGCGCAGGGCGAGTTCCCGCGCGTGGTGCTCGCGCCCGGTGACCGCACCGATGCGTTCGAGCTCGCGTGGCAGGCGTTCAACCTCGCTGACCAGCTCCAGACACCGGTCATCATCCTCGGTGACAGCTACCTCTCGGACAACCGGGCGTCAGTGCCCGCGTTCGATACCGCCACGGTCGTCGTCGACCGCGGGAAGCTCGTGCCCGAAGGTGACATCGCCGAGCACCCCGAGGCGCTCGGCGTGAACGGCGCGTACCTCCGCTACAAGCTGACCGACGACGGCGTCTCGGTGCGCGCGCTGCCCGGCGTCAGGGGCGCGACGCAGCTCGGCAACTCCTACGAGCACGACGAGTGCGGGTACGGCTCGGCCGGCGAAGAAGCGGCGGTGCGGGCGGCTCAGAACGACAAGCGGATGCGCAAACTCGAGATCGCCCGGACGCTCGTGCCACGTCCGGCGAGGTTCGGGCCGGATCCGACCGACGCCGAGGTCTCGCTGCTGCTCTTCGGCACGACGAAGGGTCCGGCGCTCGAGGCGGTCCGGTGGCTCGCGGACGAGGGCGTGCCGGTGGCGGTCATGCAGGTCGTCACCCTCTGGCCATTCCCCGACGAGGAGGTGTCGGTGTTCCTCGGCGGCTCACGGCGAACGCTCATCGTCGAGGGCAACCACACCGGTCAGCTGCGGGGGCTCGTTCGCGAGCAGTGCCTGCGCGACGTGGACGACACGCTGCACCGCCACGACGGGCGACCGTTCAGCCCCGAACAGATCTACGCGAAGCTCAGGGAGGTGACGCACGATGCCTGAGGCCGCGCAGTTCACGGACGCGCTCGAACCCACCTGGTGCCCGGGATGCGGCAACTTCTCGATGTACAAGGCGCTCTCCGAGACGCTCGCCGAGCTGGGTCTCGACTTCCACGAGTACGTCATGGTCTGGGGCATCGGGTGCCATGGCAACGGCGCCGACTTCTACAAGGCGCAGGGCTTCCATGGACTGCACGGCCGTGCGTTGCCGCTCGCGACCGGGATCGCGCTCTCGAATCCGGAGCTCAAGGTCATCGTCGAGATGGGCGACGGCGACGGCTACGGCATCGGTGGCAACCACTTCATCCACTCGGTGCGCCGCAACATCGACATGACCGCGATCTTCCACAACAACCAGATCTACGGCCTGACGACCGGCCAGGCCTCCCCGACATCCGAGCAGTTCATGAAGACGCCGAGCACCCCTGGAGGCGTCGTCGAGGAGCCCGTGAACCCGGTCGGTGTGGCAATCGCGCAAGGCGCGACGTTCGTGGCGCGGGCGTTCGCCGGCGACGTCGCCCACCTGAAGAGCCTCTACCGGCAGGCGCTCGCGCACGAGGGCTTCGCGCTCGTG
>CAYYLR010000025.1:0-16851 GCA_964472485.1 uncultured Coriobacteriaceae bacterium | reverse complement strand
AGCACCGCGGGTTCTCGGTCGTCGACGTGTACCAGCCGTGCGTGACGTGGAACAAGGTCAACACGTTCAAGTGGTTCCGCGAGCGTGTCTACAAGCTCGAGGAGACGCCGGGGTACGACCCGTCCGACCGGACGCAGGCGTTCGATGTCTCGATGTCGACGTTCCACGAGCTCACGTGCGCGCCCGACGAGTGCACGATCCCCATAGGCGTGTTCTACCGCGAGGAGGACTCGTTCACCTACCAGGACGGACTTCCCCAGCTCGATCGGCCGATGTGGAAACACGCCGAGCGGCCGAGGGACATCTCGGACATCCTCGCGAAGTTCGGGTAGGCGGGTCGACCGAGGCGCGCGGAGCTGAGAGACCCGAGCGGAGTCACTCCGCAGCGCGGGAAGGCCGGAGCGACGCGAATGAGCGGCGCGACGGCCGAGGGCCCCGCGCGAGGACTACGCAGCGTGGTCTCTCAGTTCCGCGCGCCTATAGCATCGTCTCCCACCAGCGGCGCAGACGCTCGGCGTGGTGCCCTCGGATGAGCACGATGTGGTTGCCGAGCGGATGGTCGAGCAACTCGGACACGTGTCCCGTGCCGAGCGTGATGTGCGCCTGCGTCCGACACAGGTTCTCGGCATCCCCGCTGGCGGTGATCTCGCCTTCGGCAAGCCAGAGCTCGTCCATGAGCGTGCCCCCGATCCGGAGGAGTGTCACCGAACCGCACCGCAATTCGCCCTGGATGCCGACTCCCTGTCCCGACTCGAAGTGCGATCGCAGACGGTACCGCTGAACGAGCCCGCGCGGCACGGTGCAGTGCGCCAGCACGAGGCTGTTGCGATCGACATCAACGCTGGCGGGGTTCGCCATCCATGGCACCTGACCGGTGAGCTCGCGTGCCCAGAGCAGGCCGATCGTGCTCACGACATCGCCTTCGCACCCGGCGATGACACCACGGTCCGTGAGCTCGGAGAGCGCGAAGCAACCCGTGGTCGAACGATCGAGCACGAGGTCGAAGCAGCGAACCGTGAGCGCACCGAGACCGTGGGCGCGTACGACTGAATCGAGCGCGGCGTAGACCCGTGCCACGTCGGAGACGTCCTCCGCCGTCGGCTCACGAACGTCGGTGGCACCACCGATGAGGCCGGCCGCCGCCGCGGACACAGCGCTCTCGGGCACCGCAACGAGCGCGTCGGTGACCTCGGCCAGATCGATCGGGACGATCTCAGGTCCCCAGACGGCACGGACCGTCTCTGTGTCGGGAGTGCTTGCCACGAGCCAGTCCGACGGGCTTCCCACGACACCGATACGGGTGGCGCGCAACGTGCGCCGCACCTCGACGTCACGGAGCGCCTCAGAGAGCGCTGCAAGGCCCGCCGGGTCCTCGGGTGTCTCCAGGTACACGATCCGTCCGGGGTACCCGTCCTGGTGAAGCCGTGCCAGGGCTTCGAGCGACGCGGGCAGCGAGTTGTTCCCGGGGTGCGCGACGAGGATCGCCGGCTCCCCGGGTACGCGATCCTGCCGCTCGGAGTGGCGCTCGATGATGACGCCCTCGGTCCCGCCGGTCGCGACCAGCAGCACGAGCGGCGCGGGGTCGTCGTACCCCTCGGGCTCACGCCGCGCTCCTCCAAGCCGCCCGAGCGTTGCCGCATACGAGGCGACGACCGCCTCGCTCTGTCCAGCACCCGCGAATGGCGGCACGACCGGTGTGTAGCCGAACCGTGGAGACATCACCCCTCCTGACCTCGTGAACGCACCCGATGATGATGTACCCTTCGGCGGCCGCCATCCGGTATCCTCGCGATTACCTCGACACAGGAGCTCTCCGTGCGCCGCATCGCGTCCGCTCTGCTGACCGTCCTGACCGCGACCGCGCTCGCGGCGTGCGTCCCCGGGCTGCCCGCGTTGCCGGAGGGCGTGATCTACCCCTCCATCACCCTCGACGAGACCGTCGCCGCGGACCACACGGTGAGCGTCGACTTCATGTTCGAGGGCACGCCGGTCACCTTCGATCTCGTCGTCGACGGCGCGCTCTATGCGGGGGCGTCCGGCGCGCAGAAGAGCGTGACGCGCTTCGGCAACGCACGCGAGAACGACTGGATCGACGACTACTACCCCGCGTTCATCCACGAACCCCGCCAGAACGGCTTCTACGACGCGCTCATCGAGCGGTTCCGTGCGGTCCGTGACGCCCGGGGGCTCGACGCCGACCGGTACGCCGAGCTCCTTGCCGTCTACGCGCAGTCGATCACGTACCGCACCGATCCCGTGGACCTCTCGCCCAAGTTCCCCGTCGAGACGTTCGTCGACGGCGCCGGCGACTGCGACGACAAGACGCTCCTGCTCTCCGCGCTGCTGCTGCGCGAAGGTTACGACGTCGCGATCATGCTGTTCGAGGCGGAGAGCCACGTGTCGCTCGGCCTGCGCTCGGACGACATCGGCTACCTCGGCACCGGCTACGCGTTCGTGGAGACCACGGCGCCCGGGTTCGTCGGCATGGTACCCGACGAGCTCGCTGGCGGCATCACGCTCTCGAGTCAGCCGCGGGTCTTCCACCTCGGCGGGACGACCCCGTACGGGTCGGGCTCTCAGGTCCGGCGGATACTCGACGGCCGGGAGGAAGCGATCGCCCGCGCCGGGGCGCTCGAGGCCGAGATCGCGCAGGCCGACGCCGAACTCGCATCGCTTGAAGCCGAGGTCCGCCAGACGCGCAGCACGCTCGACCAGCTCCGCTCGTCAGGTCGCATCTCCGAGTACAACGCCCTCGTCGACCCATACAACGCGCTCATCGCGGACTACAACGCCGTGACCGAACGGCGCAACGGCCTCGCCGACCGCTTCAACGCGCTCGCCGTGCTGGACCGGGCTATCGTCGACGGGCTCAACGACCGCCCGGGCACGTACGCGAAGGTCGTCGCCACGCTCGGATAGGCTCGGTCCACAGGAACACCACATCTCGCTCGGTCCGTGTTCACACGCCTTGACTACGCTTGCGCGGTGACGAGGTGAGACTCGGCCGAAGACCGGGAGGTCGTGGAGGAGCGATGACGTACGAGAAGGCCCCTCAAGCACCGCGCCGCGCCGCCCAGACGATCCGCTGGGTGGTGCTCGGCGCCGTGCTCGTGTTCGTGACCGCCCTCGGGGTTCTGCACCAGACGATGGGCGCGGGCAAACCCGTCGGCGTGGACGCGCTCTGTCCCTTCGGGGGGCTCGAGACGCTCGGCACGCTGCTCACCGGCGGCTTCCTCGTCCGACGGATCGCGCTCTCGAGCCTCCTGCTGTTCGGTGTGACCCTCGTGACGGCGCTCGTGTTCAGAAGGGCCTTCTGCGGCCGCATCTGTCCGCTCGGCTTCCTGCAGGAACTTCCCGAGCGTCTCGGCCGGCTCGCGTTCAAGCGCCGACGCCCGGTGCCCGGCGTCCTCGACCGGCCGGCACGCTACCTCAAGTACGTCGTCCTCGCCATCATCCTCTACTTCACGTGGAGGACCGGTGAACTCGTGATCCGGCCGTACGATCCCTGGGCGGCCTACCAGCACCTCAGTACGCCCGAGCTGCTCACTGAGTTCGGCATCGGCTTCGGGGTGCTCTTGGTGGTGCTGATAGGCTCGTTCTTCTTCGACCGCTTCCTCTGCACGTACGCGTGTCCGATGGGAGCCTTCCTCGGCCTCATCTCGAAGGTGAGCCTCTTCAAGGTCCGCCGCTCCGCCGAGACGTGCATCGACTGCGGTCGCTGCGATCGTTCCTGCCCCTCCGGTCTGGCGGTCTCCACCGCCGAGACGGTCGACCACGCTGACTGTCTTGACTGCGGCGAGTGTGTCGCGGCATGCCCGGTCGCCGACACTCTCGCCGTCACCACGCGGCGCGGGACCCGGCTCACACCGATCGCCTCGGCCACGCTTCCGGTCGTCCTGTTCGCGGCTCTAGTCGGCCTTGCCACCGCGACCGGGGCGTTCGCCTGGACGCAGCCGACGCTCGCCGAGCGTGTGAGCGGCGCGGAGCGCGGCCTCCCGGGAATCGACCTGCCCGAGGGTCGACCCGGCGGATCTGCCGGCTCCACCGTCACCGGACCCGACGGCCGGGCGTTCGACACCTCGCTGATCAAGGGCAGCACGACCCTCAACGAGATCATCGAGGTCACCGGCATCCCCGCCGGCGTGTTCGAGCGCGTGTACGGGATCCCGTCCTCGGAGACGGACCTGCAGCTCAAGAGCTTGAAGGACCGCTACGGAACCTCACCGGGCGAGATCCGCGGGTTCGTCGCCGCCTATCTGGCGGACCCCTCGATCATCGAGGGGTATGTCCCCGGACAGTCCCATGACGAGAGCGACGAGCACTAGGCCGCACGGCCCAACGGGTATCAACCAACGGACCGGTACTCCCGGCACATCCCGGAGGTGACACGTGGCCCAGGCTCTCATGATCATCGCACCCGAGGCGTTCCGTGACGAGGAATACGCTCGTCCTCGCGAGGTCCTGCAGGCGCGCGGAGCCGAGGTGGTCACCGCGTCGACGAGGCCCGGCGTCTGCACGGGCACGCTCGGCATGACGGCCGAAGCGACGCTCGCTGTCGCGGACGCCGATCCGGCCGACTTCGGCGCCATCATCTTCATCGGGGGGGCCGGCTCGGCGGTGTTCTTCAACGATCCGCAGGCACACGAACTCGCGCGGTCGGCTCACGAGACCGGGCGCGTGGTCGCCGCGATCTGCATCGCACCCTCCACGCTCGCGCGCGCGGGCCTGCTCGACGGTGTGCGCGCCACGGCGTTCGCGTCACAGCGCCAGGATCTCACGGCACACGGCGCTGTCTGGACCGGCGCGCCGGTGGTGGTCGACGGTCGCATCATCACCGCCGATGGCCCGGATGCCGCGCATGACTTCGGCGGCGCGATCGCCGACGCGCTCGGACTGTCATAGCCACCCACGCCCCGCCCGACCCGTCATCGGACCCCGTTGCGAAGGGAACCGCCATGCAGCTCAGGATGTACCGCTGTCGCATCTGTGGCGAGGTCTATCTCGGCTACGCCCCGCCCCAGAACTGCCCCTTCTGCGGCGCGCACGTCGAGCACCTTGCGCGCTCCGAGGAGTACCCGGCGGGCATCGACGACGTGCAGCTGACCGAGACCGAGCGCGCCGACCTCGAGAGCTCCATCGAACTCGAGCGCGCCAACGCGCGCTTCTACCTCGGAATGGCGGAACGGCGCGACAACGACGTGCTCCGCTCGGCGTACAAACGGCTCGCCGCGATCGAGACGGAGCATGCCGAGCTGTTCTGCACGCTCGCGCGCATCGATATGCCGGCGGACATCGGCCAACCTGGTGAGACGACCGGTTCATGGGCTACCGATATCGAGGAGTCACTGACACGCGAGAACCGCGCGGCCGGACTCTACGCCACCTTCGCCGCGCGTGCCACGAGCGAACGTCTGCGAGAGGTGTGGAGCGCCGTCTCGGCGGTCGAGACCGACCACATCACGCTCGATGAACTCGCCTTGCGCTACGTTCGAGGTTCGGCAGGCTGAGGATACGAGCCCGGAGGGCGCCCCACGGCCTCTAGAGTTCGCGACGCCTGAAGACCGCCACGGCGCCGATGACGAAGACCGCGGTGGCGGCGAGCGCCGTCGCGACCGGCCAGAGCAGCGTGACGCTCTCCCCCATCGCGATCTCGGTCGGCGCTCCGATGAGCGCCGCCGGTGAGTAGCGCACCGCGGGTCCCCACATGCTCATCACGGACAGGGCGATGAACGCCATGAACCCGATGCCGGCCGCACCCGCTTGGGAGTCGAGCGCCGCCGAGAGCGACTCCATGAGGGCGACGAACATGACGCCAAGAACGATCCAGGCTCCGGTCGCGCCCACGAGAGGCCCGATCGGCGCTTCCCCGAACACCGCGAGCGTCATCCCCCAGGTGAGCACCGCGCCGCCGCACACGGTCACGACGAGCAGCGCCGCCTGGGAGACGAACTTCGCGACCACGAACGCGGTGCGGGACAGGGGCTTCGTCAGCACGAGCACCGCCGTGCCCTGGCGCTTCTCGGCGGAGATGACGCCGCCGAACATGATGATCACGGTGAACAGGACGATCTGCGCCAGGTTCTTCGTCCACTGCAGGTACGCGTCGACGTAGGTGGGATCCGGCAGCTGGATGACGACGCCCGGCTGCTGGTCGGCCATGAGCGTGCCGACAAGCTCGGGCGTGACCATCGCGAGCGGCGGACCGGAGAGCGCGAAGAAGAGCACGATGCCGGGGAGGACCCAGATCCGCCAGGTGCGGCCGATCTCGCTGACCTCCTTGCCGAGAAACGCGCCGAATCCTCGCATCATGCCCCTCCTCCGTCATCCGATGCCCGGGCGTCTCCGCGGACGGCGTCCACGGGGCTTAGCGGCGGCGTATCGCTGACGAGGTCGACGAACACGTCTTCGAGCGAAACCTCCGCGGCTTCGAAGCGCTTGAGCCCGAGTCCCTCCTCGGCGATCAGCGCCGGCGCGGCGCGCTGAGCGAGGTCGTGATCGGTCACCGAGACGGAAAGCACCGAGTGCGATGTGCGTTCGATCGACGTCACCCACGGAGCACCCGTGAGCCGTTGCGCCAGTGCGTCGACGCTCCCGGCGACATCGATCGTGACCCGCGACGCCCCGTAGCGGCGCTTGAGCTCGCCGATCGGCGCCTGCGTGACGACCCTGCCGTGATCGAGGATGGCGACCGTGTCGCAGACGCGTTCAACGTCGGAGAGGATGTGCGTGCTGAAGAAGACGGTCGTCCGGCCACCGAGCGCCCCGATCATCTCGAGGACCTCCTTGCGACCGATCGGGTCGAGCGCCGACGTCGGTTCGTCGAGCATGAGCAGTCGCGGCGCGTTGATGAGCGCCTGCGCCACGCCGAGCCGCTGCTTCATGCCGCGTGAGAACCCGCCGACGCGCGTCGTCACGCCGGCAAGCCCGGCCAGGTCGAGCAGCGCCGTGACGCGCACGTCCAAAGTCCGTCCGCGCAGTCCGAACAGCCCGCCGGCGAATGCCAGGAACTCATCGGCGCGCATCCAGCCGTAATAGCCGGGCACGTCGGGCAGGAAGCCGATCTGCGCGCGCACCTCGCTTGACGCCGAGACGACGTCGGCGCCGAACACCCGCGCGGTGCCTGCACTCGGCCGCGCAAGGCCGGTCAGGATGCGCAGCGCGGTCGTCTTGCCCGCGCCGTTCGGGCCGAGGAAGCCGAAGACCGAGCCCTCCGCGACATCGAGGTCGACGCCATCAAGCGCGCGGACATCCCCGTACGTCTTCGTCAGCCCGCGGACCTCGATCGCGGGTGCGCCGGTCACCGGGTACCGCCGCCGTCGGACGATGAGCCGTACAGGGCCTCGACGGCGCGCTCCGCCCGTCCGGCGGCCTCGGCGGCGCCCGCCTCCGGCGCGAGCGGGTCACGGACGGCGGACTGAATGCGACCGGCCGCGAGGAACACGATCGCGCCAACGAGGTTCACCAGCAGGATGATGAGCACCCACGGCCACTTCCTGCCGAACACAAGCCGCTCCGCGGGCGTGCGCACGAGGACGACCAGCGCCCAGACCTCGACGCCGATTTGGACCGCCGCGAGCGCCCCGAGCGCTACGAGGACCGGGGTCGGTAGCGACAACAACTCCTCCATCACGCCTCCCCATCAGCCGATCGTCCACGAGTGTCAACGATACCCGTTCCGCCCGCTCCTATCGCACCGCGTCGGCAACCTCGTCGAAGTGCAGGGCATAGCGCGGTCCGAGCGCGTCGATCGTGAACGGCTCGGCGATGGCACGCGCGGCATTCGGCGCTGGGCGGTGCATGACGTGCCCCCTGAGGCGCGCCACAAGCTCCCCGGCGGTCCGATACCGGTACTCCGAGGGGTAGAGCTCCGGATATGCGAGCCGATCCGGCACGAGCGGAGTGCATCCCGCGTACACCGCCTCCAGCATGGCCAGTCCGAAGAACTCGTTGCGGGCGGTCGAGACGGCCACGTCGGCGCTCGAGAGGAGCGCCGCGTATTCGGCCCGCGACGCGGGTTCGCCGAGATGCACGAGGCGGTCGCCGAGCGCGGACGCCGCCTCGGCCATCGACCCCGCCGTCTCACGAAACGATTGACCGGCGACGGCGACCTCGAAGTCGTGTCCCTCGGCGGCAAGCCGGCCGACCGCCGCGAAGAACGTGCCCGGGTCCTTGTCGTGCTCGTGACGGTGCGGCCAGACGATGCGGACCCTCGGCCCCCGTGTGATCGAGGCGCCTTCGAACGGCGCAGGGTCGAACGGCGGCGCGAGGACCGCCGACTTCCCCGCGATCCGCTCGGCCACACCCGCCGGGTGATGATCGGGGAACTGCCTGAGGAACGCGGGTATCGCGCCGATGAACCCGTCGAGGTTCCAGCGCGTGTTGAACAGGCAGCGATCGGCGGCGAGCGCGCTCGTGATGTTGGTGAGCGGGAACTGGTAGTCCCACTCCGCGGTATGGCGGTTGGGGTAGAGCAGCTGGTTCTCGTGGAAGTAGACGATCCGCGGCACCCCGGCCACGGCCTCCCCAGCGAGGGCGACGAACTCGGCGAGGTTCACGAACGTGCTTGCGTAGATGAGGTCCCAGCGCCGCTCCGGGAGCGCATGCCCGTCCTCACCACCCGGATGGCCCGCACGCCACCGCTCCGCGAGCCCGCGCGCCTCCTCCGCCATCGTGATGGCCGCTCCGCGCATGCGCCACTTCCACTTGCGCGCGGGAAGCGCGAGCATGTCGTGCTCCCAGCCAGAGGCCGACAGCCGTGGCAGGAGCGCGTCGAGCACGGCCTGATGTGAGCCTCCGTGGTACGGCTCGAGCACGAGCACGCGGCGCGCGGACCGGCCGGCGCCGCTCACCGCTCTCGTCCCGTCCTCGGGGGGGCCACAGGTGAATCGATGTCGACCGCGCGAGCGCCGGCGAGCGCGTCGGTCACAAGACCCTCGATGTCGAGGTCCGCCTCCCCCGCCTCGACTTCGGCGATCCGCGCGTGCGTCTGGGGCCGCCGCGGCATGAACAGCGTGCAGCAGTCGTCATCGGTGGCGGTGGAGAGCGCGTACGTCCCGATCGCGATCGCCTCGGCGGTGATCTCGCGCTTGTCGGAACCGGCGAGCGGCCGGAGGACCGGCATCGTGGCGACCGCGTCCACCACGCCGATGTTCTCGAGCGTCTGCGAGGCGACCTGACCGAGGCTCTCTCCCGTGACGAGGGCGCCGGCGCGCTCCCGGGCCGCCAGCCTCTCCGCGACGCGCACCATGAATCGCCGGTAGAGCAGCACCCGCAGATCCTCCGGCGCGTCAAGGGCGATCCTGCGCTGGACGTCGCCGAACGGCACGACCCACAGGCGCCTGATGCCGCCGGTCGCCCCAAGGACCCGCGCGATCTCGGTCGCGTAGTGTTCCGACGCGCCCGGCGTCTGCGGTCGGCCGCTGAAGTGCACGCCGACGACGATCGCGCCGCGCTTCATCATCCGCCACGCGGCCACCGGCGAGTCGATACCGGCCGAGAGCAGCGCGACGACCGTCCCCGACACGCCGACCGGCAGTCCGCCCCGGCCCTCTTCGCGGCGCGCGTAGACGTAGGCGGCGGCCTGGACCACCTCGATCCGGCAGGTGAGGTCGGGCGCGCTGAGATCGACCCGCAGGCCGGTGGCGACGCGGAGCGCCTCACCGACACGGTCGTTCATGTCGAGCGCGCGCTCGGGGTAGTCGGTGGCCGAACGCCGCGCGTCCACCTTGAAGGTGGCCGCGGCGCCACCGAGACGCGCCCGCTCCTCGGCCGTCATCGCCAGCGCCGCCTCCGCGATCGCGGCCGGCTCCCTCTCGGCTACCACACCGACCCCGAGGTACGACACACCGGGTGTCCGCGCGACTGCGGCGAGCACCGCCTCCGTGTCGGCGTCAGCCGGAAGCGTCACGACGAGCCTGCTCGCGACCCGTCCCACACCGGTCACGCCGAGGTCGCGGAGCGCCCAGCGCAGGTTGTGCTGAAGCCGTCGCTCGAACGCGCCGCGGTTGCGGCCCTTGAGGCCGATCTCGTGGTAGTGCACGAGCACGACACGGTCCACCGGTCCCCCGTTCGACAACGATGCCCCGGCGCCGTCACGCGGCAGCGGGGCATCAGCACGCACGCGTAGCGGTGAGGCTACTTGTAGCTGTCCTTCACGCGATCGTAGCTCACGTCACCGCCGGCGATCTCGTCAAGCGCAAGCGTGAGGGGCTTCGTGCTCGTGATCTGGGCGATCTGGGGAGCCTGCATCGTGAGCAGCGCCTGGTCGCGCACACCGTGGATCATGTCGTTGATCTGGCGCGCGCGCCTGGCGGCGATGATGCAGAGCGTGTACTTCGAGTCGACCTTCGAGAGCAGCAGATCGATATCAGGCTTGATGACCATGCGGATGACGTCCTTTGTCGCTGCGGAGGGATTCGATGATGCCCGCAAGCTCGTCGGTGGCGCGGGCCACATCGTCGTTTTCTACCACATAGTCGTACTTCCCCACAAGGTCAAGCTCACGGACGGCGGTCGCCAGACGGGTCGTGATCTGCTCGTCCGTCTCGGCGCCGCGGCGTCGGATCCTCCGCTCTAGCTCGGCCAGGGACGGCACGAGAATGAACACGAGAACGGCCTCGGGTATACGAGCTTTCACCTGCAAGGCGCCTTGCGGATCGATCTCCAGGATCACGTCGTCCCCACGGCCGAGCCGCTCGTCGACGGTGGATCGCAGCGTGCCATAGCGATGTCCGTGGACTTCGGCCCATTCAAGGAAGGCGCCCTCACCGACATGCCGCGCGAACGCCTCGTCGCTCATGAAGACGTAGTCTTCGCCAGGCGCCTCGCCCGGCCGGGGCGCGCGCGTGGTTGCCGACACCGACACCCATAGACCAGGGACCCTGGCCACCAGGCGGTCGACCAGAGTCCCCTTGCCGGCGCCCGAGGGCCCGGAGATGATGACGAGGTTGCCTTCCGGCATGCGTGAGCGAGGCGCCTCTAGCCGAGACGCCGCATGAGCAGCTCGCGCTGGCGAGCGCCGAGCCCCTGCACGCGACGGCTCTCCGAGATCTGGAACTCGTCCATGATCTTGGCGGCTTTCGCCTTGCCGAAGCCCGGCAGGCTCTCGAGCAGCGTCGAGACCTTCATCCGCGCGACGATCGGGTCGTCCGAGCGCTTCATGACCTCCGCGAACGACAGTGATCCGTTCTTGATCTTGCCGCGCAGTTCCGCGCGGTCCTGGCGGGCCTTCGCGGCCTTCTCCAGGGCCTTCTTGCGATCGGCCTCCGAAAGCTTGGGCAGTGCCATGGTTCCTCCTCGCTCCTTCGCTCAGATGCGTCGCGTCGGTGCCTCCGATCGCCGGCCTCTCCGACAGTCGCACCGCAGCGACGTTGATGTTACCCCTGACCTGCGGAGATGCCAAGCCTCAGCCCGAAAGACGCCGACTTCCCGGCGAGTCGACCGGCCGACCGGCGGCACACAGCGGGCACTCTCCCGGCGCCATAGACTCGACCTCAAGTCGAAGTAGAGGAAAGTACGGCGCCTCAAAAGCCTTGGTACCACCACGATCGATGAGTGACGTCACCGCGGCCACCTCCCCGGCCGCCGCACGGACGAGGTCGATGACCTCCGCGACACTGCCACCCGTCGTGACCACGTCTTCGACCACAAGGACACGCTCGCCGGGCCGCACCGCGAAGCCACGCCGGAAAGTCATGGCCCCCTCCTGGCGTTCGCTGAAGATGAACTTGACCCCCAGGGCCTGCGCGACCGCGAACCCGATGATGATCCCGCCCACCGCCGGCGCAGCGACCACGTCGACATGCAGACCGCCGAGGCGGGTGACGATGCTCTCGGCGAATCGCGTCGTGAGCGCAGGGTCCTCAAGGACACGCGCACATTGAACGTACATGCTGGAGTGCCGGCCGCTCGTCAACTGGAAGTGGCCGTGCAACACCGCGTCGGCGCGCTCCAGCTCCGCGCGGACCTGCTCGTCGCTCATCGCGCTCATGGCGCAGCTCCTTCCACGATCGTCCGCACCGCCGCGACGGGGTCGGGGGCGCCCGTCACCGGACGGCCGATGACGAGGTGCGAGGCGCCGGCCTCGAGCGCCTCCGCGGGTGTCGCGACGCGTGCCTGATCCCCGGTCTCATCGCCCGACGGCCGGACGCCGGGAGTCACCACGAGCGCCTCCGGTCCGAGCAGTGCACGCATGGCGGCCGCCTCCCGCGGAGAGCAGACCACGCCGTCGCAACCGGCCTCGCGCGCGAGCGAAGCGAGCCCAGCGACCTGCTCGGCCGCAGACCGCGTGACTCCCGTCGCCAGGAGCGCACCGTCGTCGAGGCTTGTGAGCACCGTCACGGCGACCACCCGCGGACGCGGCGCGCCGAACTTCTCGGCCGCCGCCGAGCACGCCTCGACGGCCGATCGCATCATCGCTGACCCCCCGGCCGCATGCACGGTCAGCATGTCGGCGCCTCCACGCGCAAGCGTGCGACACGCCCCCTCGACCTGATGCGGGATGTCATGCAGTTTGAGGTCGACGAACACCCTGAAGCCGAGAGAGCGCAGCTCACGCACGATCGCGGGACCCTCGGCATAGTAGAGGGTCATGCCGACCTTGACCCAGCCGACCTGCCCGGCCAGCCGGCGGGCGACCTCGAGCGCGCGATCAGCGTCGGGCAGGTCGAGCGCGATGATGAGTCGATCCCGCATGGCGTCCCTTCCGTCCGCAGGCCAGCGGCTGCCGCCACGGGTCCCGCTCTCACTGTCAGATGTCGACCGCTCCGATGAGCTCCGCTGCTCGAGTCATCCCGCGCTCGGCGCAGTACCGTCGCAGTCCTTCGGTGACGCGGATCGTCGCCGTCGGATCGACGAAGTTCCCCGTGCCCACCGCGACCGCGGTCGCCCCCGCGAGCATGAACTCGGCCGCGTCCTCGGCGGTAAGGATACCGCCCATGCCGATGACAGGCACGCTCACGGCCCGGGCGACCTGCCAGACCATCCGGACCGCGACGGGCCGGATCGCCGGTCCTGAGAGCCCGCCCACGACTCGGGCGAGTCGCGGGCGGAAGGTGCGCGTGTCGATGGCCATGCCGAGCAGCGTGTTGATGAGGCTCACGGCGTCGGCGCCCTCAGCCTCCACCGCCCGTGCGATCTCGGCGATGTCAGTGACGTTGGGGCTCAGTTTGACGATGAGCGGCTTGCGCGTCGCCGCTCGAACCGACCGAACGACGTCGGCCGCGGCGGAGCAGGATGTGCCGAAGGCCATGCCGCCAGCATCGACATTCGGGCAGCTGATGTTGAGCTCGAACGCCGCGATCGCGGCCTCGCGCTCGAGCCGCTCGGTGACGGCGACGTACTCGGCCACGCTGTGCCCGACGAGGTTGACGATCACCGGGACGTCCTGGGAGGCGAGCCACGCCAGGTCGGACGCGCAGAACGCCTCGGCGCCGGGGTTCTGCAGTCCGATGGAGTTGAGCATGCCGCTCGGCGTCTCGGCCATGCGCGGGCTGTCGTTCCCGGCCCACGGCTCGACCGACACGCCTTTGGTGACGACGGCGCCGAGCTGTGACAGGTCGACGAACGCGGCGTACTCGCGGCCGGAGCCGAACGTGCCTGACGCGGTCATGACCGGACTCCGCAGCGTCAGGCCCGCAACGGTGACGCGCATGTCGACCGCTGCCGTCACACGCCCTCCCCCTGCCGAACGGCCCGTCCGGACTCCGCCGACCGCGCATCGGGATCCTCGGCGGGGTCCCACAGCACATCGGCGGCGTCGAAGACCGGGCCGTCGACGCACGCGCGCTTGCGCCCCTGGCGAGTCGAGACGACGCACGAGAGGCACGCGCCAACGCCGCACGCCATGAGACGCTCGAGCGAGACCTGACACGGCGCGCCCGCCTCGGCGGCCTGAGCGGCCACGATACGCTGCATCGGTTCCGGCCCGCAGGCGTAGATGATGTCGGGGCGGTCCGCTTCGATGAGAGCCGGGGTCAGGGCGGTCACGAAGCCGCAGGTTCCGGCCGAGCCATCGTCGGTGGCGACCTCGGTGCGCCGGCAAGTCGCCTCGAAGAGATCCCGCGCGAGAAGGCGATCCTCGCTCGGCGCCCCGTGCGCGAGCGTCACGGCGACACCGCGTCGGGCGAGCTCCTCCACGAGCATCCCCATCGGCGCCGCGCCGAGGCCGCCCGCGACGACGAGCGCATGCGCCGCGCCGGCCGGGACGCGCCAGCCCGTCCCGATCGGCCCGATGGCGTCGGTCGTCGCACCCGCGGGCAACTCGGCGAGCGCGCGAGTGCCGCGACCGACCACCTGGTAGAGGATCTCGATGCGGCCGCCGCCCGCACGGAAGACCGAGAACGGCCGGCGCAAGATGAAGTCAGCGCCGGCGGCGATCCGGAGGTGTACGAACTGCCCCGGCGCTACCGACGCGGCGATCCGCGGCGCACTGAGCGCAAGCAGCCCGACGCCCTCGGCGAAGCGCTCGTTGGCGACGACGGTCACCCGCTCGAGCAGCGATCCGGCCGGTTCGTGTGTCACGATCCCGCTCCGCCGAGATCCTGAAGCGCGATCACGCCGAGGCCGCCCCCGGTGATCGCCTCGATCGCCTGCACGCTGGCCTGCGCCGCGGCGAGCGTCGTGATGTTCGGAACGCCATGCTGCACCGCCGCGGTCCTGATGTGGTAGCCGTCCGAGCGGGTCTCCCGTCCGAACGGCGTGTTGATGACGAGCTGGACCTCACCGTTGACGATCGCGTCGACGATGTTGGGACGGCCCTCATGCACTTTGCGAACCTGCTCGACAGGCACGCCGGAGGCCTGCAGCAGCCGCGCCGTGCCCTTCGTCGAGAGTATGCGGAATCCGAGCCCGTGAAGCTGACGCGCGACGGGAACCACCGCGCGCTTGTCCCGGTCACACACGGAGATGAACGCCGCGCCTCCGGTGGGCAGCGAGTAGTCGATCGCCAGCTGGGACTTCGCGTAGGCCGACGGGAAGTCCGCCGCCACGCCCATGACCTCGCCGGTCGACTTCATCTCCGGACCGAGGACGCTGTCGGTTCCGGGGAACCGCCCGAACGGCATGACCGCCTCCTTGACGCAGTAGCGTCCGAGCTCGCGGTCCTCGGGCGGCAACCCCATGTCGGAAAGGCGCTCGCCCGCCATGACGCGCGCCGCCACCTTCGCGAGCGGGACGCCGGTCGCCTTCGAGACGTAGGGCACCGTCCGGCTCGCGCGCGGATTCACCTCGAGCACGTACACCTGCTCATCCTTCACCGCGAACTGCACGTTCATCAGTCCGCGCACGCCGAGTTCGAGCGCGAGCGCGCGCGCGTGGGAACGGATGACCTCGATCGTCGCGTCACCAAGCGAGAACGGCGGGATGCAGCACGCCGAGTCCCCCGAGTGGATGCCGGCCTCCTCGATGTGCTCCATCACCCCGCCGATGTAGACGCTCTCCCCGTCGCAGACCGCGTCGACATCCACCTCGATCGCACCCTCAAGGAACCGGTCGAGGAGCACGGGATGATCAGGCGAGACCGCCGTCGCCCGCTCCACGTACCGGAGCATGTACTCCTCGTCATAAGCGATGACCATGCCGCGTCCGCCGAGCACGTAGCTCGGCCGGACGAGCAGCGGATAGCCGACTCGCCCGGCGACCTCCACCGCTTCCTCAAGGGTATGGGCCGTCCCGGCGGCCGGATAACGGATCCCGAGCCGGTCAAGCAGGTCCGCGAAGCGTCGCCGGTCCTCGGCGAGATCGATCGCCTCAGGCGGAGTGCCGAGGATCGGAACGCCCGCTCTCTCGAGCTCACGCGCCAGTTTGAGCGGAGTCTGTCCGCCGAAGGTCACAAGCACTCCGTCGGGCCGCTCGACCTCGACGATGTCCATCACGTCCTCGAAGGTCAACGGCTCGAAGTAGAGCTTGTCGCTCGTGTCGTAGTCGGTCGACACCGTCTCCGGGTTGCAGTTCACCATGATCGTCTCGTAGCCGGCGTCGGCCAGCGCGTAACTCGCGTGCACACAGCAGTAGTCGAATTCGATTCCCTGACCGATCCGGTTCGGTCCCGCGCCGAGGATCATCGCCTTCGGCCGGTCTGAGGCGACCGCTTCGCTCTCCTCCTCGTACGTCTTGTAGTAGTAGGGAGTGGCTGCGGCGAACTCCGCCGCGCATGTGTCGACAGCCTTGAACGTCGGTCTCACGCCGAGGTCGAGCCTTCGTGCCCGCACGTCAGCGGCGGTGCTGCCCGTCAGGAATCCGATCTGCACGTCCGAGAGCCCGTGCTGCTTGCCCGTGCGCATCAACGGTTCGTCCACCTGGTCGAGCGTACTGCCGCGGAACGCACCCTCCACCTCGACCACACGCTGAATCTGTCCGACGAACCAGGGGTCGATCTGCGTGAGATCGACAACCTCCTCGACGGAGCGTCCCCGGCGCATCGCCTCGATAATGTAGTAGGGACGATGCTCGTTCGGCTCGGCGAGGTAGCGGTCGAAGTGCCCTTCATCGAACGCGTCCATCCCGTCGACACCGAGTCCGGCGCGTCCGTTCTCGAGCGACCGCATCGCCTTGCCGAGCGCCTCGGGGAACGTGCGACCCATGGCCATGACTTCGCCGACGCTCTTCATGCGGGTCGTGAGCGTCGTGTCCGTGCCGGGGAACTTCTCGAACGCCCAGCGTGGCACCTTGACGACCGTGTAGTCGATCGACGGCTCGAAACTCGCGGGCGTGGCCTTGGTGATGTCGTTCGGGATCTCATCGAGCGTGTAACCGACCGCGAGCTTGGCCGCGATCTTCGCGATCGGAAAACCGGTCGCCTTCGACGCCAGCGCCGACGACCGCGACACGCGCGGATTCATCTCGATCACGACC
>CAYYLR010000024.1:0-19549 GCA_964472485.1 uncultured Coriobacteriaceae bacterium | reverse complement strand
CTGCTCGTCGGGCTGTCCCTCGGCTCGGGTGCGGTCCTCGGCCAGGTCGTCTCCTCGGTCGAGGAGAAGGTCTCGGTTCGCATCTTCCTCAAAGACGGCGCGGTGCCCGAAGACGTCGATGCGCTCCAGCGCCAGCTGCTTGCCGACGACCGTGTGCGTCAGGTGGTCTACACCTCGAAGGAGAAGGCGCTCGAGGACTTCAAGGCCGAGTACGCGCAGGACATTCCCGAGATCGTGGACCAGCTGCCGGGCAATCCGCTGCCGGCGTCGCTCGACGTCGACCTCGTCGATCCGCGTACGGTGCAGGGTGTCGTCGACACCATCAAGACGAACCCGAGCTTCCTCGCCGTCGCCGACAGGCCCGACAACCCGGAGAAATCGCTCAAGTACGGCCAGCAGATCGTCAATCAGCTGTTCGCGTTCACGAGGATCATGCGACTGGCGAGCGCGGTCTTCATCGCGATGCTCGGCGTCATCAGTCTGATCTTCATCAACAACGCCATCCGTCTTGCCATCTACGCGCGGCGTAAGGAGATCGGTATCATGCGCCTCGTAGGCGCCTCGAACTGGTTCATCCGCACGCCGTTCCTTCTGGAAGGCGTGATTCAAAGCCTCATCGGTGCGACGATCGCCATCGGCACGCTCGCGCTCGTGTGGCTCTACGTTCTTCCTGCCGTCAAGGAGGAGCTGCCCTTCCTGCCGCTGTCGCTGTCCGGCAGCGTCGCCTTCCAGGTCTCCGCCGTGCTCGTCGCCGCCGGCATCATCATGGGCCTGATCGGGTCAGGGTTGGCGCTCCGCCGCTACCTGAAGGTGTAACCCATGAACAAGGCCCTCAAGCTGATCGGCGCTCTTGCGGCCGTCGGCATCGTGGCTGTGGTGTCATTCGCCGGGGGCGTCGTCTTCGAGCGTCAGAACCTCGATTGGCACCCGCCGCTCAAGGATCGCGCGAGCCTCGCGGGAGCGGTCGCCGAGGTCGCCGGGATCATCGACCGGGAGGCGCTCGAACCCGCCTCGGAGACGTCGCTCACCGCGGGCGCCATCACCGGCATGATGATGGCCCTCGATGATCCGTATGCGAACTACTTCGATCCGAAGCACTTCGAGTACTTCAATGAGCAGACCTCCGGGACGTTCTACGGGATCGGCGTGACGATACAGAACAAGGAGGACCTGCTCGTGATCGCGTCGGTCATCGCTGACACGCCGGCCGAACGTGCGGGACTCAAGGCTGACGACGTCATCGTCGAGATCGACGGCGAGACGCGTATGAAATGGGATGTCGACGAAGCCGTTCTGCGCATACGGGGGGCTGAGGGGACGAACGTCACCCTCGGCATCGCTCGGGCGGATGAGGAGGATCTGCTCCACTTCACCATCACGCGCGCCAAGATCGATCTGCCCAACATCGAGTCGGAGCTGCTCGATGGAGGCGTCGGCTACATGCGCCTCTACAGCTTCAGTGAGCCCGCGGTCGGCGACGTGCGCGAGGCCATCGAGGATCTCGACTCGCAGGGCGCCCGCGGGTACGTGCTCGACCTGCGCGACAACCCTGGCGGCCTACTGTCATCCTCCGTCGACGTGAGTTCGCTGTTCATCGCCGACGGCGTCATCGTGCGGGTCGAGGACCGGAATGGCATGATCGAGGAGCATCGCGCGAAAGGCCGCACGGCGACCGACAAGCCGGTCGTGGTGCTCGTCAACGGGAACTCGGCTTCGGCGAGCGAGATCGTCGCGGGTGCGCTGCAGGACCACGATCGCGCGACGCTGGTCGGCGAGCAGAGCTTCGGCAAGGGCAGCGTCCAGCAGATCGAGAACCTCACGTTCGGCGGCGGCATCAAACTCACCATCGCCCACTACCTGACGCCCAAGGGAAACCAGATCAACAAGAAGGGCCTCACGCCCGACGTCGTGGTCACGATGGACGCCGAACTGCAGCGCGACAAGGCGACCGACACGCAGCTCAAGAAGGCGATCGAGGTGCTGCGCGCCGAGTTCTAGCGGCCACGGTGCGGGGCGGAGCGGCCGCGAGTGGCCGCACGTCGCTTGCAGCGAAGGGAGGCGTGGTGACCGGCCGTCCGGTGTCGAGGATCGCGCGGTCGTGTGTCGCGTGCCTGCTGACGCTCACACTCGCACCCGCGAGCGCGATGGCTGTGGATGCCCCACCGGCCGAACTCCTGCCGGAGCGGGTCCCGGTCTCGGAGTCACCGTGGCGGGCGACGTCTGCGCCTTCGGGTGACCAGCCGTACGCTCCGGGAGAAGTCATCGTGCGGTTCGATCCGTTGATCTCGGCCGCGAGCGTTCGCGCCGCACACGCGATCACCGGAGCGACCGGTGCGCGGGCCTTCGGCTCAGTGCGCGGTCTCGAGTTGGTGCGCCTCAAGCGTGGGATGAGCGTGATGAAGGCGGTCACCCTGTATTCGGCGATGGCCGGCGTTCGATACGCACAGCCGAACTACATCAAACGTGCGGCCGGCATGCCGGACGATCCCCGGTTCGGCGAGCAATGGGCGCTTGACAACACCGGTCAGACCGGTGGCGCCGCTGGCGCCGATATCGACGCGCTCAGGGCATGGGGTGTCCCGCGGGGTGATGAGCGGGTCGTCGTTGCCGTGATCGACAGCGGAATCGACCGGACGCACCCCGACCTGGCGCCCAATCTGTGGGTGAACGGCCGGGAAACACCGGGTAACGGCGTCGACGACGACCGAAACGGCTATGTGGACGACGTACACGGCTGGGACGCGGTCAACGGCGACGGCGATCCGGAGGATGGCAGCGGTCACGGAACCCACGTGGCCGGGATCGTCGGCGCGGCCGTCGACAACGGGGTCGGCATAGCCGGTGTCAGCCCGGGCGTGGCGATCATGGCGCTCAAGATGCTCGACGCCGACGGCTCAGGAACGACCGCGCGGGTCATCGACTGCATCGACTACGCCGTGACCATGGGCGCGCGCGTCATCAACTGCTCGTGGGGCGGGCCGTATCCGGTCGACCGGGCCGAACGAGACGCTATCGCTGCCGCGAGCCGGGCGCTCTTCGTATGCGCGGCCGGGAACGAGGGCGCCGACAGCGACGTCGCGCCATACCATCCAGCGGCGTACGATCTGCCGAACATCCTCTCCGTCGGCGCGACCGGCGATGAAGACGCTCCGGCCTCCTGGTCGAATCGCGGAGCGGTGAGCGTCGACCTCTTCGCCCCCGGTGTGGGGGTCTTGAGCGCGGTGCCGGTCCCGTCCCGGGTCCGTGTCGCTGAAGGCGTCTCCGCGAGAACGTTGTTCACCGATGCGTTCGTGACGCTCAGCGGTTGGCAGAACCACTCGTACCCCGGCTACGTATTCCGGCCGTGGGCGCTTTCGGCCGCGGCCTACTCATCGTTCCCGCACAGCGCGGCCAACGTCGGTTACGCCGACGACCAGCGCGCGCAGCTGCGGCAGAGGATCCCGCTCGACCTGTCGGCGGCGGACCACCCGGGGCTGCGCTTCCGCATCAGGAGCGATCTCGAGCCCGGCTTCGATCTTGCGGCATGGGGGATCCATGACGCTTCGGCCGCACGCTCGTTCACGCTCGGGATGCGCTCGGGCAGCACCGGTGGCGTGTTCGAGACGCGCCTGGAGGATCTTTCCGACTATGCAGGACAGGGTGACGTGTACCTGTGGTTCGAGATATGGTCCGACGGTTCGGTGAGCTCGGCCGAAGGGTTCGACGGCCTCTGGGTCGATGACGCCGAAGTATTCGACCTCGATCCCGCCGCAGGCCAGGAGCCGTGGATCGCCGAGCCCGACCCGGAGTCGGCCTATCGCAGGGACAACGGCACCTCGGCCGCCGCGCCGCACGCGAGTGGTGTAGCGGCGCTCCTCCTTGCGCGAAATCCGTCTCTCAGCGCGACCGATCTGTCCGCGGCGATGATCGCAGGCGCGGATGCCGTCCCGGCTCTCTCGGGCCTGTGCGTCAGCGGCGGTCGGCTCAACGCGTACGGCGCCATCGTCGCGGCGAATCGCCCGCCCCGCGCGACCGGCGATGCGTACCAGACTCGCAAGGGCGTCCCGCTCGTGACAGGGGCTCCCGGCGTGCTTGCCAACGACGCCGATGCCGAGGGAGACCCGCTCGGCGCGTCGCGTGTTGGCGGCCCGGAGCACGGGACGCTCGACCTCAAACAAGACGGATCGTTCACCTACACGCCGGTTCCCGGATGGACGGGGACCGACCGATTCACCTACCGGGTCGCCGACGGGCTGGCCGACTCAGAGGTCGCGACGGTCTCGATCGCGGTGCGCCACGAGCCCGTCACTGTGTACCGCTTCTACCACACCCGCGCTGGTACGCACTTCTACACGCCGTCGTCCAGCGAGCGCGACACGGTGATCGTACGGTGGCCGGGACTGTACGTTTTCGAGGGCGTCGCGTATGACCTCGACGGCCTCGCCAATTCGCAGCCGCTCTACCGCTTCTACAACACGCGCAGCGGGAGCCACTTCTACACGGCGTCGTCAGCCGAGCGTGACCAGGTGATCGCGCGGTATCCGCACGTCTACACATATGAAGGTGAGACGTACCGCGTCTCGACCGCTCCCGGGGCCGGCAGGATCCCGGTGTTCCGCTTCTACAACACGCGAAACGGGAGCCACTTCTTCACGGCGTCCGAGGCGGAGCGTGAACAGGTGCGCGCGACGCTCTCGGCGACGTATACGTACGAGGGCCCGGCGTTCTGGATCGGTCGATGACCCGGGAGGTCCGCGATGATACGAAGGCCCCCGCTGGCATCGCCAGCGGGCCGTCTGTTCACTTGACAGCGCGGATGTCACTCATCATCGTCGTCATCGAGCGACACGAACGAGTCAGCGTCGAACACGCTCTCATCCATGATGCGGATGATCTGACGTCTGCCCGGGCGCGCATCGGGCTCGTCGATCGGCGTCATCTCGAGCGTCGCGCCCGGGAGATAGCAGATGAACCGCGCCTGACCTTCGGTGTCGGTGTAGAAGCTGAGGTACTGCAGGCTGTTCACATTGAGGAACAGGCATCCGTTGACGAGGACGCTGGCGGACTCGTCGTCGATCATGAGACGAACGAGTGTCGCCCGGCCTTCGGAGATGGTCTCGCCGTCGGCGACGTAGCGGTAGGAGAACCCCTCGACCGTCTCGAGGGCGCGCAGCATGTCGCGCGGGTGGATGAGCGTCCCGTCACCGACAAGCAGCGGAGGTATCGAGCGGCTGGCTTCCATGGCGGCTCCTGGCTGACGGTCGGGCGGTGTAAGGTTGCACCATACGTGGATTCTACCCCGCCGACAAGCGGGACCGGGAGCCGTCCGCCGAGCGGTCGGCGGGTAGGAGTGGAGGGTGGATGCGGCCGGAGAAGCTCGTCTACAGGGTCCTGAGAGACGTGCACGGACCGCTCTCGGCAGAAGACATCGCCGGCCGTATCGAGGCCACAGGAGGGGCGGGCCTCGATACGACGAGAATCGCTGTGGCGCTCCGGCAGCTCGAGCGTTCCGGCAGCGCCGCACCGCTCGGCAACGGCACGTACGTGGCGCTTCGTGAGCGTAACCTGACGGTCGGCCGGCTGTCGATGAACCGCCGCGGGTTCGGCTTCGTGGCAACGCCGCTCGGCGACGTGTACGTCGGGAAGCGGGATACGGGCGGCGCCATGCATGGCGATACCGTCGCGGTGCGGCTCGAGTCACGAGCGACGCGTCTCGGCCGTGCCGGTGAGGTCGTCCAGGTGCTCGAGCGGGCCGTCTCCGACGTCGTGGGACGCTTCGAGCGTCACGGCGCGCTGGGCATCGTCGTGCCGGTCGATCCCCGCATCCGGGGCGACGTGTTCGTCGACCTCGGACGCGCGCCTGCGGAGGCGCGGCCTGGCGACATCGTGGTGGCGCGCATCACCCGGTACGCGGACCGCCGGGAGGCGATGCAGGGAGTGGTCACCGACGTGCTGGGCCCGGAGGGCGCACCGGGGGTCGACGTGGAGACGGTCATCCGGGAGCACGGGCTGGCGACGGACTTCCCGCCGGAGGTGGTCGAGGCCGCTGAGTCGCTGGGACAGGACATCGGCGGCGAGCTCACCCGCGGACGTCGTGACCTGCGCGATCTCCACACCTTCACGATCGATCCCGCCGACGCCCGGGACTTCGACGACGCGATCTCGGTCATGCGGGAGGGGAAGGGTTTCCGGCTGTGGGTGCATATCGCTGACGTGAGCCACTACGTCCCGTGGGAGTCGGTCGTTGATGTCGAGGCGCGCCACCGCGCGACGAGCGTCTATCTGGTCGACCGGGTGCTGCCCATGCTGCCGGAGCATCTGTCCAACGTCATCTGCTCACTCAATCCAGGCGAGGACCGTCTGACGTTCACCGTCGAGATGTTGCTCGACAAGACCGGGCTCGTCGAGCGCTATGAATGCTATCCGTCGGTGATCAGGAGCGACCGGCGCTGCGACTACGACGAGGTCCAGCGGTGGCTCGATTCGGGCGGCTTCCCTGACCAGGCGATCGAGTCGGCGGTGGGGGACTTCCGTACGGTTGCGCGCGCGATCCACGAACGGCGTGTCGCGCGCGGCGGTCTCGACTTCGACACCGTCGAGGCCCGGGTCACGCTCGATGATCGCGGTGAGCCGACCGGCGTGGTGCTGCGGACGCGCACCGAGGCCACCACCATGATCGAGGAGGCTATGATCCTCGCCAACGAGGTGGTCGCCGGACACATGTCCGCGGCTCGCGCACCGATGGTCTACCGCATCCACGAGGACCCCGATGCGGATGCGCTCGCGCAGGTGGCCGTTGTGCTCAAGGAGTTCGGGTACCCGGTGCAGGACATGCACGGCGCGGGGCCGCGCACCTTCCAGAAGATCGTCGCGTTCGCGCACGGGCGCCCCGAGGAGCGGCTCATCAACTCGCTCCTGCTCCGCGCGCTTGAGCGCGCGCGATACGCGCACTACCTCGGCTCGCACTTCGGGCTGGCGAGCGCGGCCTACACGCACTTCACGAGTCCGATCAGGCGCTACCCCGATCTCATCGTGCATCGGCTTCTCAAGGCGCAACTCGCCGGCATGCTCGACCGTCCGCCGACCTCGCTCATGGTCCCCGAACTTGAGTGGCTCGCCGAGCACTCGTCCACGATGGAACGGGAGGCGGAGGCCGCCGAGGGCGAGAGTCAGAAGGTCAAGCTCGTGGCGCTGATGGCCGGTCACCTCGGCGAGGACTTCGACGGCATCATCACGGGCGTGATGGGCTTCGGCTTGTTCGTGCAACTCGACAACACCGCCGAGGGTCTCGTCCACGTGGAATCGATGGCCGACGACTACTATCGGCTCGATGCCGAGCGGTTCATGCTCCGGGGCGAGAACAACGGGGCGACCTTCCGGCTCGGGCAACGGGTGCGGGTCAGGGTTCTCGACGCGAATATCGCCGAGCGGCGGCTGGACTTCCAACTCGCGTGACGCGTCGCCGGGCGTTTCCGTGGAGCGCTCGCCGGCAACACGATCACGGCGCAATCCCTGGCCTCGGCCGAGCCTCGGCGCTACACTGACACACGCCATCCGCTCCAGACCGAGGAGGCCGGTCCAT
This sequence comes from uncultured Coriobacteriaceae bacterium, assembly GCA_964472485.1. Classification (GTDB taxonomy): domain Bacteria; phylum Actinomycetota; class Coriobacteriia; order Anaerosomatales; family Anaerosomataceae; genus CAYYLR01. Next base: position 11,988 of record CAYYLR010000024.1, on the reverse strand, counting down.
GCGCCGCGAATCCCTGAAGTCCTTCAAGACGCTCGTCGAAGCGCCGTCCCCGTCCGGATACGAGCAGCCTGCAGCCGCGGTGCTGCGGGAGTTCCTCGCGCCGATCGCGGACGCGGTCTCGACCGACGTGATGGGCTCCGTTCACGCGGTGCTGAAAGCGAAGGGCCGGAAGAAGGGTCCGAGCGTCATGCTCGCCGGACACATCGATGAGATCGGCTTCATGGTCACGTACATCACCGACGATGGCTACTGCGCTTTCGCGCCCATCGGCGGTCACGACCCGCAGATCCTGCCCGGCATGCGCGTCGACGTCCACGCGAAGACCGGTGTGCTTCGCGGGGTGCTCGGCCGCCTCCCGATCCACCTGCTGGAGGACGAGGACCGCAAGAAGGTCGTCAAGATGGACCGCATGTTCATCGACCTCGGCATGAGCGGCGCCGACGTCAAGAAGAAGGTGCGGGTGGGTGATCCGGTCACCTACGGGATCGGCCTCGAGACGTTCGGTGACGGCATGGCGGTCTCCCGGGCGTTCGACGACAAGATGGGCGCGTGGATCTGCGCCGAGGCTATGCGGCTCGTCAAAGACGCGGGCGGGGCGACGAGCGATCTCATCGTCGCGGGCACCGTCCAGGAGGAGATCGGGCTTCGCGGTGGCATCACGTCCGCGTACAGCCAGGACCCGGTCGTCGGTATCGCCGTCGAGGTGACGCACGCCACCGACTACCTTGACGTGGACAAGCGCAAGTTCGGCGAGGTCACGTGCGGCGGCGGTCCGGTGTTGTCACGCGGCGCCAACATCAACCCGAAGGTGTTCGGGCTGCTCGTGGAGGCGGCCGAGGCCGAGGGCATCCCGTATCAGGTGGAGGGCGCGCCCCGCGGGACCGGGACGGACGCGAACGCGATCCAGCTGGCACGCGGGGGCAAGGCCGCCGCGCTCGTGAGCGTGGCGCTGCGCTACATGCACACTCCGACGGAAGTGCTGGCGCTCGCGGATGTCGAGAACACCGCGAAGCTGCTCGCGGCGTTCGTTCGGCGCCTCGAACCCGGCACCGACTTCACGCCGTGACGCACACCCGCTACTACAGCCGCACGGCGGTCACGCTGGCGTATCTGCTCCTGGGGCTTTCTGTCGTTTCGACATTCGCGCGAATGTTCTACGGAGCGGACTTCATCGACGAGGCGTTCTATGCGGCGACCTCGTACCGTTTCGCGCTCGGGCAGGTACCGCTCATCGATGACGTGGATGCACACCAGACGGCGGCCCTGCTCATGACGCCCTACGTCAAGGCGCACCTCGCGATCGTGGGGGATACCACCGGCCTGCTGCTCAGCCTCCGAATGGTGTGGTTCGCGCTAAGCGTAGGAGTGGCGACACTCTGGCTCACCGCGCTGCGCAAGGCCCGCTGGGGCATCGCCGCTGTGCTGTCGCCGGCGGCAACGGTTGCAGTGATTCCATACATGATTCCGGCACCCAGCTACAACACGCTGGTCATCTTCGGCCTGTCAGCGGGTGGTGCGCTCATCGTTCAGGGCGTACTTGCCGAGCGACGGCGTTCCTGGGTATTCGCGGCTTCCGGCGTGTGCTTCGGGGTGGCGACCTTCGCGTACCCGACCTTCGCGGTTCTGTCGTTCGCCGCGATCGGCCTGATCTACTGGATTACTCGGTCACGCCGTGACACCACCTTCTTCGCGGGAGGAGGCCTGAGCGTGGCCCTTCTGGGCGCCGCGGTTCTTCTGCCTCATGCCGAGGGCCTGAGCGGCGTCCTCGAGGGCATACGGGCGCTGGCGCCCGTGTACGGATGGGGAGGCGCCCAGTCGAGCGGCCTGGCGATCGGGCTGCTTGCGAAGCTGTACTCACAGGCCTATCTCATGCTGCGACACCCAGCGGTGTGGCTGGCGATCGCCATCGCTGTCGTTCAGATCATGCGACGGCCGGTACCGTGGTGGCTCGTCATGGGGATGATGGTGCTGGTGGCGCTCTCGCCGTTCGTGATCATCGTCGATCCCGGTTACACCTCTGAGCTGTACACGTTCGCGATAGCCTTCAGCGCGCTCATCACTGTTTCGCTCGTCACCTTCACCGGCCGCGTCAGCAAGCCGCAGGCCGAGTTGCAGCGTGCGGTGAAGTCCATTCCGATCGTCGGGCTAGGCGGCATCGTGACCTGGACAGCCACCAGCGGACTCGGTTGGGCTATCACAGCCGGGCTCGGCGCGGTACTAGCCATGCCGATGGCGGTCGGCGCGTTGATCGCTCGGCTCGATGCCGCGATGCGCGGGCGTTGCAGCGATCGAGCCCGGGAAGCGGCCCACCTTCTCGGGGCGTTGTCGATCATCGCGGCCGTCGCCGTCACCAACTGGACGGCGGACTCATACCGGGACCGCCCCCCGGCTGAGCTCACAGCGGTCGTGAAGTCCGGGCCGCACGCGGGCCTGCGTACCACTCGAGTCAACGCTGAGGAGTCGGAGGCTCTCTGGACAGCTCTGAACAGGCTGGCGCCCGAGGCCGGGTTCGTGCTCTCGTACCACGGTTTGCCCGGAGGGTACTTGTACACGCGAGCCAAGCCCTCATCTCCGATGCTGATCACGGTCGACTACGATGCCATCGGAGCAGTTGAGGCGACGCAGATGATCATCCGTGGTGTCTCGGCACGCCAGCCGGATGTAGTGATCCGCAACCGGGGGTGGCCGGTGCGCCGGGTGTTCGAACACAGCGCTGTGACGGGGTACGACCCGGCCCGCGATGGTCTCGAGGCGTGGGTATCGGAGCGCTACGAAGCGGCCGAGTCTTCGCGGCGATGGGAGATTCTCCTCCCCAGACGTGTGAACGACGACTCGTGAACGACCTCAGTACGTCCCCATGCTCTCAAGCATCGGAGCCAACAGCGCCGCCATGCTGCCGGCGAAGACGATGCCGAGCAGCGTCGCGACCGCTCCCAAGACGACGCCGATGATGAACTGCGCGACGAAGTAGTGTCCCCAGATGGCGAACGCGCGTGCGAAGAAGCTCGGGCTCACGACCTTGGTCTGTGGTAGGCGCGCCTCGAGCGACGCGATGCGCTGCTCGAGGTAGGCGACGTACTCAGGATCGTTGCGCGGGGCGGCATGAGGATACACGGGCATGTTCACGGCGAGATGTCCTTCCCCTCGGGCACGTTCGGCATCATGCTAGCATCAGACCCGCACAGGACCGCGATCGAGGACGTCCAGGCATGGCCCGCGAAGAGAAGACCATAGCCACGAACAAGAAGGCCTATCACGACTACTTCGTGGATGAGACCTTCGAGGCGGGCATCGTGCTCACCGGGACCGAGGTCAAGTCGCTCCGCGAGAGCAAGACCAACCTGCGCGACAGCTTCGCGACCATCCGCAGGGGTGAGGTGTGGCTGCACAACGTGCACATCTCGCCGTACAGTCACGGCAACCGGAGCAACGTACCGGTCGATCGCGAGCGCAAGCTGCTGCTTCGCAAGGCGGAGATCCGCTATCTGACGGGCAAGACCAAGGAGCGGGGTTACACGCTCGTGCCGCTCAAGGTCTACCTCTCGCCCTCGAATCTCGTGAAGGTCGAGCTTGGGCTCGCGCGCGGCAAGAAGCTCTACGACAAGAGAGACGCCATCGCCGAACGCGATCAGCGGCGCGACGTCGAACGCGCCCTTCGGGAGCGAACGAAGGGCGAGTAGCGTACCGGCCGCCCCTGAGAGCACCGGAGCGTGAGCCCGGTGTCATGGCACCCGATTCGCTCGCGTCCGCGTGTGTCCCGCGGCCGGCCGACGGTGCTATACTCGGCACCCCGCGCGAGCGGCGCGGGAGAGGACCTTCACATACCTCACCTTCCGGGGGCGACTGGTTTCGACACGGGAGCTCTGAGGGGAGAAGCAGGCCGAGGTCGCCTTACCTCGCTAAACAGGGGCAAACGACGCTCAAACGTCGACAATGATCTTGCTCTCGCTGCCTAATTAGAGCGGCGACGTCACCCGGCGCGCATCCCCGTCGCCGGACCTGACGCCACTGAGGGGAATGCCGCGGCGGACGTAGCCGGTATGCTGCCGCGAAAGATCGAACCAGCTAGGAGAGGGCACGCTCGTCACACCGTGTCGCCCCGACCGAATGCCAAGATGTGACTGAGCCTGGAGATGCTCCCCAGGGGGCTGTCGTGGACAGGAGTTCGATTCTCCTCGCCTCCACCACACACCTCACGCGCCTGTCCGCGTCACGCGGGCGGGCGCGTTGACGTACGTCGCCGTCCGCACCGCCGGCCCGGGACGCCTCGGCCCACGCGTCTCACTCCTCGCCGGCGTCCACCCTCCCGCGTGTGCGCTTCACCCGCGCGCGGTATCGCTTGGCTTCCACCTGGCGGGCCTTGGCGGCGCGCGACTTGCGCGTGGGCACGCGCTCAGGCGCCGCGAGTTCGTCGTTGTGGGCCTCGAGCCGCCTTCGGAGCCGCTCCAGGCACGCGCGCTTGTTGAGCAGCTGGCTCCGCTCGCGACGGCACACGACGGTGATGCCGCTCGGACGGTGGCGCACGCGGACTGCGCTGTCCGCGGTGTTCACGCTCTGACCGCCGGGTCCGCTCGCGCGAAACGTCCATACCTCGCACTCGGCGAGGAGATCGGCGTCGTCGGCGGGGATGTCGTACGGCTCGCTCATGGCACCGCCATTGTACCCGCGAGTGTGTGGCATACTGCCGACATGCCCGACAACACCCGATACGGCTTTCCCGCCGACGCGTGGCAGGCCGCCAAGGCCGAGGCCGCCTCTCTGCTCGAGCAGCGTGCTCGTGAGCGTGGCACCATCACCTACGCCGAGATATGCCGGGCGGTCGGCGCCGTCGAACTTAGGCCTCGCTCGTGGGCGATCATGGGGTTCCTGAACGAGATCTGCACCGAGGCCGACGCCGCGCACGGCATCATGCTGGCGTCACTCGTCGTCCGGGCCGACACCGGCATGCCGGGCGACGGCTACTTCCGCAACGCGGCGCGGCTCGGCCGTGACGTATCGGACCCTCAGGCGTACTGGCGCGCGGAAGTGGAGCGCATCTACGCCGCGTACACACAGGAGCGATAACATGCCGGAGTTCCTCAGCGAGCTTCCCGCTTGGCTCAAGTACGTCGTCGTTTCGTGGATCCCCACGATCGAGCTGCGTGCCGCGATCCCGTGGGCGGTGGCCGCCGGCGAGCAGGTCTACCTGCCGATCATCATGCTCGCCAGTCTCGCGATCTTCTGGCCGGGCTTCTACTTCCTGGAGTTCGTCTACGAGCGCTTCCCGGAGGGCGGCTGGCTGCACCGCAAGTTCGAGAAGATCCGCGCCAAGGCTCATCCGCTGGTGGAGAAGTACGGCTTCTGGGGTCTTGCGGTGTTCGTGGCCGTACCGCTTCCCGGCACCGGCGCCTACGCCGGGACGGCGGCCGCATGGCTGCTCGACATGGAGCCGAAGCGGGCGTTCATCGCCGTCTCTCTTGGCGTCTGCGCCGCGTTCTTCCTCGTCTGGGGTCTATCCGAACTCGTCGGCTTCGGGATGCGGAGTCTCTGACGGTGGACGGGTTGCGCGAGGATGGAACGTCGATCGTCTTCGGTCTGACGTTCATCCCGCCTGAGGCCTTCGGTCCTGTCGTCGGTCGGCTCCGCGGTCCGGCCAACGACCTCGTCGACGCGTGTGTCGCGCTCGACGCGGCGTTCGCGTTCGTGTCCGCTGCCGAGCCCTGGGCGGAACAGGCGCTCTCAGCCCTGCTCAAGGCGGAGCGGGCCCCGTTCTGGGCGTGCGCCGGTCCGCTGTGGCCCATCATCGAGCGGCGCGGCGTGCTCCAGGGACTCCGTGAGACGCTCACCAGGCCGGCCGATGTCGGCGCCGAACTGGACGCGGGGATGGCGGTCCTCGAGGCGCTCATCGACCGGGGCGCAGACGCGGGAGCCCGCGCATTCGTGCTTGCCGAGGACCTCGCCGGCTCGGACGGTCCGCTCGTGGCCCCCGACTTCGCCATCGCCGAGTACTTCCCGCGGGTGGCGCGTCTGGTCGAGCACGCGATGGCGCGCGGTCTGACGTCGGTGTTCCATTCCGACGGCGATATCCGTCCGCTCATACCCGCGATCGAGCGTGCGGGGTTCAGCGGGATACATGCGGGCGGAGGGCTCGGATTCGACGCGTTCGTCGGGATGTACGCGGTCGCGCACGACGCCGGCCTGTCGGTGATGGGTGGGCTGCTCACGGCGGAGTTGCGTGACCCGATGCGCGCGGTGGCCATCGGGATCTCGGCCGGCGTACTGGCTCGAGATGGGGCGCTGATACTCTCGGATGACGGAGGAATCACGGAGCCGTCGCAGGTGGACGCGCTCGTTGCGGCCGTCGGGGCGGCCCGTCGACCATAAGGCGGTGCGGCCGGCGTCGAGGCGTCACCGGGAGTTCGGTCTTGTGCCTCTCACCATCTGTGCCGATTACTCGTACGTACGGACTCCGAGGAGCGGCACATGGCGTGACGGGTGCCGCCGAGGCGCTCAGGAGTGCGTTCGGCCGGGCGGTGCTCCTGGTTTGAGCGACCCTGTTGACGTGCTACGATTGACCCGCCGCCGCCCTGGCGGGTGGTCGTGTCTTGGCGGTGTGGCGGCATCCCGGAAGAGGGGCAGCAAACGTGGCACTCGAGGGTAACCTCAGGGATTTCTCGATAGCCGACATGTTCCGGCTTCTGGCCTCGGGCCGGAAGACCGGTGTCCTGTATCTCGAGCGTTCGGATGCGCAGGGCAAAGTGTGCTTCAAGAAGGGGCGCGTATTCTTCGCGAGCTCCAACTGGCATCGCGAGTCGCTCGGCCGTCGGCTCGTCAAGGCCGGCGTCATCTCAGAGAAGCAACTCCGGCAGGCCCTTGGTCTGCAGAAGATCCAGAAGAAGGAGAAGGCCGAGCGCAGACTCGGCCAGATACTCGTCGACGAAGGCTACCTTGACGGTCGGGTACTCGAGAGCTTCATTCAGGAGCAGATCAACGACACGTTGTTCGATCTCTTCCGCTGGGATGACGGCGAGTTGCGCTTCGAGCCTGAGGAGTCATGCGACGACGAGGACATCGGCATCGCCGTGTCGGTCGAGAACATCATCATGGAGGCCTCCCGCCGGCTCGAGCTGTGGGATCGCATCAAGCAGAAGATCCCGAGTCTTGAGACCGAGTTCGTCATGGCCTCGGCGCCGGGCGACAAGTCGATGGAGATCCATCTCAAGCCGCGGGAATGGATGCTCCTGTGCTATCTGCACGATGGACGGACGGTACGGGAACTCGTCGATCTGACCGGCTATAACGACTTCGAGGCTTCGAAGATCCTCTACGGCATGTACGCCGCCGGGCTGATCGAGCGCCTCGGCGACGCCGCTCCCGCGTCGTGATCGGCGCCCCGGAGACGCTGTGCTGAACGAGAACCTCGCCAAGGACCTCACGCTCGAGGAGTTCCGCGCATTCCGCGACCTCCTGCATCGCCAGTCCGGCATCTTCCTTGAGGAGGTCAAGCTCGACTCGCTGCGCATCTCGCTCGTAACGCGCGCCACGAGACTCGGCTACGGCAATCTCACGGACTACTATCACGCGCTCGAGCGCGACGACCACGAGTTCAACGAGTTGCTGAACCTCGTGACGATCAACGAGACGAGCTTCTTCCGGTTCCCCGGACAGTTCGAAGCGTTCAAGCACACCGTGATGCCGGAGATCATGGCCGAGCGCTCGGCCACCAACCGCGCGCTCCGCGTCTGGTCGGCCGGATGCTCCACTGGCGAGGAGCCGTACTCCATCGCGATGTCGTTCATCGAGATGGGCATCGAGGGATCGGGATGGAAACCGCAGGTGCTCGGGACCGACGTCTCGACTCGTGCGTTGTCGCGCGCCAAGGCGGGTGTCTACGGGAAGCGTGCGATGACGAACGTCCCTCCCGAGATCCTCACCCGCCACTTCGAGGAGCTTACGACTGGTGAGCATCGTATCGCCGAGCACCCCCGGTCGCTCGTGGACTTCGGCTACCACAACCTGATCAAGGAGCCGTATCCGCTCTCGCTCATGGGCAACTGGGACGTCATCTTCTGCCGGAACGTGACCATCTACTTCCAGGTCGAGTCGACGCGGCGAGTGGTGCACAACTTCTTCGAGAGCCTGAATGACGGCGGGTACCTCTTCGTCGGCCATTCCGAGACGTTGACGTCGATCAGCGACGAATTCGAACCGATCGAGATCGGCGGCGTCTTCCTCTACCGCAAGGCGCGCAGGACTCCGGTGGCCGGCATCGGCGCCGAGTTCAGGGCGAAGCCGCGTGCGCTGATCACGCGGCCGGACATCATCGCACGTCCGCGCTGGCAGCGCGCCACACCCCCGGATACGGAGAGGGAGCGCCAACCGAGGTCCGGGCGTGCCGCTCCGGCAGCGCTCGAGCCGGTCGCGCATGACGTCGATCAGATGCTGATGGACGCGCGCGCGGCGCTCGCCCAGGGTCAGACCGCGCAGGCGCTCGAGCTGGTCGCGGGCGTACTCGTCGATCGGCCGGACAACGCTGACGCGCACCTCCTCTCGGCGTACATGCACGCCGACACCGGCAACTACGACGCGGCGCTCGCGTCGTGCGACCGCGCACTGGCGATCAACCCGTTGCTGCCGGTCGCCCGGTACATCCTGGGCATCATCTACCAGCGTGAGGGTGATACGGTCCGCGCCGTCAGCGAGTTCAAGAAGACTATCTACATCGATGCTGACTTCGCGCTGGCGCACCTGAACCTTGCGAATATCTACAAGGCACAGCGCAAATGGGACGCGTCGGCCAAGGAGTACGAGCACGCACTGCGGGCGCTCAGGAAGTGCCCCGACGGGTCGTGGACGGAGTTCTCCGGCGGATTCCAGGCGGACCTGCTGGTGAGGACGTGCGAACGCAGTCTGATAGAGTGTCGCAAGGCGGCCGGGACCGTATGATGAGCGCGGTGCCGTGCGCCTTTCGAGGGCGACGCACCGCACGGGAGGGAGACAGGGCATGGCAGGCGCGCTGATCCTGGCTGTTGACGACAGCCCCACCATCCTGGAGATGATCAAGGCCATCCTGCTCGCCGGTGGCTATGAGGTGATCACCGCGACGGACGGGGCCGAGGCGCTCGAGACCGCGCGTGCGGAGCGTCCGGACCTCATCTTGCTCGACGTCATGCTGCCCAAGTTGGACGGCTACCGCGTCTGCCGGCTGCTCAAGTTCGACCAGAACTACAAGAGCATCCCGATCATCATGCTGACCGCCAAGACCGAGGAACAGGCGATGGCGACCGGCATCAGAACCGGCGCCAACCAGTACCTGACCAAGCCGGTCGATCCAGACACACTGCTCTCAGCCGTGGCCGACGAACTCGCTAAGGCGCAAGGGTAGCGTCGGCGTGCCCGCCGGAGAGGACATCACCACGCGCGTTCTCGACGGGCTGCTTGCCGCGGGATTCATCACCGCTGAGCAGATCACCGCCGTGGCCGAGACAGCGTCAGCACGCGGCGTCCACGCGGGTACGGTGCTCGCCGAGCGCGATCTGGTGTCGCCGCTCGACATCGTCACAGTGCTCGAGAACGATCTCGGCGTACCCCAGGTCGACCTGTCGAGCTACGCCCCTGAGGATGACGCGCTCGCTCTTGTTCCGGCCGCGGACGCGCATCGCTACAAGGTCCTGCCGCTCTTTGAGATCGAGGGGATGCTGACGGTCGCGGTCGGAGACCCGATGGATGTGTTCGCCATCGACTCGCTCGCCGCGCAGATCGGTCTCGAGGCTGAACCCGTCCTGGCCGACGGTGCGTCTTTCAAGGCGGCTCTCAGCCAGTACTACGGAGCGCCGCCCACGGTGATCGGGATCGCGCCGCCGCCGGCCGCCGAGCTGGAGCGCGCAGACCGTCCCGAACCGGAGACGGCCGCGTACCTCGAAGACGCCGATGACACCCCCGCGGTCCCTGTGGCGCCGGTGGCCGAGGCCGCGCCCGTCACGGCTCCCGCCGTGACGGGGGAGTCGATCGAGCACATCGCCGCCGCGCCGCCCGCCGTCTCGGGCACGGGGAGCATCGACCTCGACGTCCTCGCGGTCGCGGATGCCCGCAAGGTCACGGTGCTTGTCGCCGACATCATGCACGACGCCGTGACGCGCGGTGCGAGCAGGATCCATCTGCTGCCGTACAAGGAGGACTTCTTCCTCGTGTACCGGGTCAAGGGCGCGCTCGAGAAGGTGGCGAGCGCACCGCTGTCGATGCAGGGTCCGCTCGTTGACGCTTTCAAGTCGTTCGCGCGGCTCGGCGGGGTCCCCGCGTTCCGTCCCGCGCTCGGCCGGGTCCGTTCTCATATCGCCGACAAGGAACTTGTGCTGACCGTGTCGGTCGTTCCGACGATCAGCGGCCAGCGCCTCGTCGTATCGATCGCGCCGTTCAAGCCGCAGCCGCGCTCGTTCGAGGAACTCGGGATACCCGAGGCGGAGACGCGGGCGCTGAAGGCGATGGTGGAGCGAGGCCGGGGCGTCCTGCTCGTATGCGCGCCGGTAGCGGGCGGCGCGAGTTCCACGTACTACGCCCTTCTCGCCCACGCCGCGGCCGCCGGGAAGACCGCGTACTCCGTTGAGCAATCGGTCGAGTTCGAGATACCCGCCGTCGCTCAGGTGATGATCGAGCCTGGTGGACCGTCGCCCGCCGCCTACATCGCCGCCGGCATGCGGCAGGACACCGACGTGATCGCCATCGACGGCCTTCGGACTGTTGAAGACGTGCATCTGGCGGTCGAGGCAGCGGGTCTCGGCAAGCTCGTCATCGCCACGTTCCCCGCTGCCGATATCGCCTCCGGGGTCCGGCGGATGCTCGACCTGGGAGCCGAACCGCACGGTCTGGCCGCCGCGCTTACGCTCGCCGTCGGGCAGCGTCTCGTCCGGCTCAACTGCCCGAACTGCTCCAGCGAGACCGACGGCGCGCTCGCGGCCCGGATCCCCGGCGCTCCGGCAGGCCTGCGCGACAAGGCGGGCTCGGGCTGCCCGAACTGCCAGAAGGCGGGCTTCCGGGGTGCGACCGCGATACACGAAGTGTTGCCGTTCACCGAGCAGGTTCGTGCCACGGTCGGCCGCGGCTCCACCGAGACGGAGATCGCCGCCGCGGCGAAGGGCGCCGGGATGCGCCCGCTCATCGTGGCCGGGCTGGCGCGCGTGGCGTCGGGTGACGTCAGCGCGGAGGAACTCGATCGCGTCCTGCGTTTCGCCGAGTGAAGGAGTAGCGCGTGCCGCGCAAGAAGAAGGCCGAGGTCGAGCAGACGGAACCGGCGGTCGAGCCGGTCGCCGTACCTGCCGTCTGCGGGGACGAGATCTCCGAGGACCGAGCCGAGTGCGCCGATGACGCGTTCGACGGCAGCCGGGCGGTGACCTTCCGGCTCGACGGCGAACTCTACGGTCTGCCGATCGGCCGGGTCCAGGAGATCCAACAGATCGTCGAACTGCGGCCGATTCCGGACGACACGCCCGGGCTTATGGGCCTCATCGACGTCCGTGGGCTTGTGGTGCCCGTCCTCGATCTGCGGCTCCTGGTGGGACTGCCCCCTCGCCCGTACACGCTGGAGACCCCCATGGTCTTCTGCGTCGTCCGCGGACGATCGGTCGCCCTGATCGTTGACTCGGTCGAGGACGTCGTCGAAATCGATCACGACGCGGTGCAACCCCCCACGGGCCTCTACTCGCTCGCCGACAAGATCGTGGGCGTCTGCCGACTCGACCGAGGGCTGCTGCTCGTGCTCGACATCGAACGGCTTGTCCCCGACGCCGCCCTGGCGGCGGCCGGCACGACGGGAGGTGCGCCGTGACCGACGACTTGTCCCCGACCGAGCGTGAAGGCGACGAGCAGATGATCGAGATCCTGCGGCGCCGAGCCGCGTCGCTCGCTCAAGCGGAAGAGGCCGCGGAGAGCGGCGACACGATCGGGCTTCTGTTGTTCCGCCTCGGCGAGGAGTGGTACGCCGTCGATATCGGCGACGTGCGCGAGATCTACAAC
>CAYYLR010000023.1:0-19833 GCA_964472485.1 uncultured Coriobacteriaceae bacterium | reverse complement strand
ATGACCCCCAGGTACCGCTGGCCAACGTCAGTATCGAGTTGCATGAAGGGCCGTCGTTGAGCCGGCTCATCCCGGCCTCACACGCAGCCTGGAGGCCGAGGCGAGTTGTCGAGAACATCGCGCGTAATGCTCTGCGTACCACACTCGTCGCCGCGAGCGATCTTGCCTTCGGTGCGGATCACGATGACCGGGTCGTTCTCAGTCGACTCGCACCCGAGGTGGACGTCTTCTGGGCAGTCGGATTCCGGTGTCTCAAGAGCGCAGCACCGGTAGCGCGCAGAAGCGGCACTCCCTTGGTATACGAGACCATCGACCTCGATCCAGAAGCGTACTTCGAGGGACGCGCTCGCGAGCGCGCACTGGCTTTGGAGGCAGAGCTGATGCGCGATGTAGCCGGATTCGTTACGGCCTACGAGGGCTATGCCGACTACTACGAAGAGCGATTCGGACACATGCCGGGTTTCCGTCGTCCCGCCGTGCACGACAACACGCCGGAAACCCGCGTGGCTAGAATCGTGCCGACAGGACGAGAGCGGCGACTCATCTTCCTCGGAGGGCTTCATCCGGATCGCCTCACTCTCCAGCTCATCAAGGCGTGTGTTGGGGCTGCGCCAGAGGTGTCGATCACGCTCCAGGGAGGCGACTACTACTGGCACGACGATGAGCCCCGGCGGCTTATCGCTGAACTGGGTCTCGGCGATCGAGTGCGAATCCTCGAACCATGCCCACCCGGCGACATCGTTCGAGTCGCCGCTGAGTACGACGCGGGAATCGTGTCCATTCGAAATCGCAACGAGAACAGCAGGCGATCCGCCAGCTCCAAGATCTTCACCTACATGGCTGCCGGGTTAGCCATCGTGGGCTCCGATCTTCCGGGTATCTCCCGCCTGGTCAGTGCACACCGCAACGGCCTACTAGTGGCCGATGACACGCCTGAGAGCTGGGCAGCCGCATTCAACGAGCTGGCCGCAATTCCGGCATCAGCCGTCGACGAGATGAAGAGCCGCTCGCTTGCCGCAAGCTACCAGCACTCGTGGGAAGCTCAGAGGCAGGAGTTCATCGCTGAGTTCGTCCATGCTGTCACATGCGGACACGCGGGCCGTGTCGACCGGCCTCAAGAGCGGCCGGCCGGCTGAAACCCCCACGAAACGTCGACTAGCAGCAGCCCCGCCTGCCTGGAGGCAGACGGGGCTGTGTCCGAAGCCGCGCGACGCCTCGCCTCTACTGGTACACGTCGAACGCGTCGATGTCGATGATGCGGTCTTCCGCTGCAGCGTTCTTGGTTCCGGTGTAGACGATCCTGATCGTGTGTTGCCCGTACGGAAGCACGGGGCTCGTGTAGACCGGTGCCTGATACTCGTAGTCATCGGGCCACACAGGACTGGGCTTGTAGCAGTCAACGTTCCCCATCAGTACGCCGTCGATGTAGACCGCTGCGATACCCCGGTTCGAGGCCCTGATACCGAGCCAGGTAACGTACGACCCCTCGAAGGTGAAGGTGGCGGACGTGACCCCGGCTACTCCGCCGAGAGTAGAGGTGGTGAGCTTGACTGAGCCGTCGGACGCATGGTCGACGTAGTAGAAGTTGCTCGCGAGCACCCAGCCCGACGTGAAGACGACGGCCGGATCAGTGTTCTCGAAACGTGTGGCAGCCGTCGCGGTCTCCGCGACAGTCACCCCTACGACCTCGGTCTCAGGGGAGAGAGAGCCTGAAGCGCCAAGCGCTGCAACCTTGTAGCGGTACGTCTGCCCCGGAACGAGTCCGCCATCGGAGTAGACCGTGGCCTTCCCGAGGGTCGCCACGGGAGCGAACGGACCGTCAGCGGAATCGGAGCGGTACACCCTGTAGCCGGTGAGGTCCGAACCGGTGCTCGGGCTCCAGACCAATCCCACGACACCCGTCGCATACGGAGCCGTCCGGGCGCTCAGATTCGTCGCGGGGGCTGACGTCGACGCGCCAGCCATTCCAGCGGACATGGCCGACTCATTGTTGGAGCTATCGAACGCGGTCACTGCATAGTTGTAGCTGACGCCATCGATCAGGCCGGTGTCAGTCCAGCTCGTGACCTTGCCGAGCGTCGCTACGGCAGCGTACGTGCCCTCGGGGGCCTTGGCACGGTACACCTTGTAGCCCGCGAGGTCAGGCGCTGTGACCGACGTCCAGGTCACCGCCACTGCTCCACCGGCGACCTTGTGCAAATCCTGAACCCCCGTCATGATGGAAGGTTGAGGCGCAAGATCGTCGACAGCCGTCGCGGTAGCCACGGGCGAAAGAGCGGTCTGGTTGCCGGCAGCGTCGATCGCAGCGACCTTGTAGTAGCCGGTGCCGAGCTTCGGCAGGCTGCCGTCGACGTAGGTCGTCTCAGCCTCGACCGTCCCGACGAGGCCGTAGGTGCCGCCGCTCGAGCTGGACCTGAAGATGCGATAGCCAACGACACTCGGCTCAGGACTCGGATTCCACGACAGGACGAGCGCGGTGCCCTCATCACCCGGCTGATCCGTGACGCCCAGGCCTGTGGGCGCCGCGAAGGGCGTGCATGCCACAGGGACGGACCGCGTTGACATGTTCCCGGCACCGTCGAACGCCGCAACGTGGTAGTAGTAGGTGGTGCCGTTGTTCAGACCGGTGTCGTTCCACGTCGAGACCTTGCCCAGCGTGGCGACGGTCGCGTACGGACCATCCAGGGCTGTCGAGCGGTACACGCGATAGCCGCCGAGGTCGGATTCCGCGTTCGCCGTCCAAGACAGAGTGGCTGCTCCACCCTCAGGCACCTGGGTCGGAACTGCCATCACACTCGCGGGGGTCGCCGGCGCATCCACGTCCTGCGAGGTCACAACATCGAACGCGTCGATGTCGATGATGCGGTCTTCCGCCGCAGCGTTCTTGATTCCGGTGTAGACGATCTTGATCGTATGGTTCCCGTACGGGAGGATTGGGCTCGTGTAGAGCGGTGCCTGGTACTCGTAGTCATCAGGCCACACCGGGCTAGGCTTGTAACAGTCGACGTTACGGATGAGAACACCATCCAGATAGACCGCCGCGATACCCCTGTTCGAGGCCCTGATACCCAGCCATGTCACCTGCGTGCCCTCGAACGTGAAGGTCGCAGACGTGACTCCGGCTTCTCCGCCGAGGGTTGAGGTGGTCAGGTTGACCGAGTCTCCGGACGCGTAGGTCTGGTAGTAGAAGTTCTGTGCAACGAACCATCCCGCGGTATACGCGATGCTCGCGTGCGTGTTCTCATACCGAGCCGAATCCAACCTGAGCGTGGCGGTCATGATCTCCTCGGACCAGTCGCTCGAGTTGGCCGACATGTCGACAGCCTTCACGCGATAGTCGTAGGTCCTGCCGGACGGCAGACCACTGTCGGTGAAGATGCCAGACTCGGCGGTGCCCACTGCCTGCCATGCGCCAGCACCGGCTGCGCGCCGCTCGATGCGGTAGCTGACCGCACCGCAGTCATCGGTGGACTCGGCCCACGTCAGGCTGATCGAGCTGCTGGTGCGCCCCGTGACCACAAGACCGGTCGGCACTGTGGGCGGGTTCTCGTCGGTTGTGTCAACGGCAGCCTCATCACTGAAGAAGCTGACGTTCCCCGCCGCATCCACGGCCTGCACCCGGTAGCGATACTGCTGACCCACGGTCGGATGCACGTCCACGTACTCGGACACGGACGTCTCGGCTAGCAGCTCCCACGCGCCCGAACCGGTCGCGCGGAAGACGCGATAGACGGCGAGATCCGGGTCGGTATTGTCGTCCCAGTTCACGTCGATCTCACACAGGTCCCAGTTGATGGCTGCGGTGAGTCCCGTTGGGATCGCGGGGACGAGGTCATCGGAGGCCGACGCGCCGGCCACCGGAGCGGACGGGCTGCTGTTTCCGGATCGGTCCCTGGCGACGACGGTGAACGTGTACCACGCGCCGTTGGTGAGGCCGGTGAAGGCCGTCTGCCTGCCGGTCAGCACCTGGCGGGAGACGAGAGCGTCGGCCGCGTCGTAGCAGCTCACGGTGTAGCCGGCAAGGTCCGGCTCGATGTTGTTGGCAGCCCAGGAGACCGAGATCGAACCGCCGTTGTCACCGGATGTGTCGGATGCGTCGATCCAAGCCACCGCCACCGGCACGATGTTGTCCACCGCGCGCGCGACGACGACCTCGGACGGCACGGATATCAGGCCCGAGGTGTCAACGGCGACGACGTAGAACTCGTGGTCCGCGCCGTCAGGAACCTCGAAGGCCCAGCTCGGTGAGGTGGTCGTGAAGAGAAGCCGGCCGTCGCAGTACACCTCGTAGCGGGCAAGGTCGACGAGCGGCACGTAGTACCACTCGATCGCGAGCCAGCCGCCGTTGTCGTTCGGGATGTCTCTGACCTTGACCTGCGTCACCTTCGGCGGAGGCGTGTTGTCGATCGGCCGGGCTGTAACCGGGTTCGTGGCGGCGCTCTTGTTGCCGCCTCCGTCGATGGCGGCGACCGCGTAGGTGCGCTCGTTGCGTCCGGCGCCCAGATCCACATACGACGCGCCGCTCACCGTGGCGAGCACCGCACCGTCGCGGACGATCTCATACGCGACGACATCACCGGAGGGGCTCGCGCCCCAGGCGAGGTCGAGCACGTAGCCCTCATCATCGGGATGGTCGGTGACCGCCAGCCCGCTCGGCGGCTGCGGCGCGATGTCGTCACGCGACGCGGCGGTTGCCGCTCCGCTCGGCGCGCTCGTGTTGCCGGCGAGGTCGTAGGCAGCCACGGTGTAGCGGTACGTCACCCGGTCGGTGCGGCCGGTGTCGGTGTAGGAGAGCCCGGTGGTGTCGGCGATCTCGACGCCGTCGCGGTAGAGCTTGTAGCCCACCGTGTCATCCGTGTTCGCGTTCCATTCGACCGCTATCACGCCGCCCTCGTCGGGGGCCACGTCGGCCGCGGTGAGGCCCGCCGGGACCGCCGGGGCGACGGTGTCAACCGGTGTGCCTTCGACCGGATCGCACTCGTGGCTGACGTTACCGGCCGCGTCGGTCGCCGAGACGGTGTAGCTGTAGGTGGTGCCGTTGGTGAGCCCCTCGTCGAGGAGCGCGGGCGCGCCGGTCACGTGGGCGAGGAAGACGCCGTCGCGGTAGACGGTGTACTTCTCGGCGTCGGCGATCGGGTCCCAGGCAAGCTCGAGCGCGCCGCCCGCGGGGACCGGCGTCACGGTGAGTCCGGTCGGCACGACCGGCGCGCGGTCGTCGCGAGAGGCGCCGTCTGCGGGCGCGCTCTGCTCGCTCTCGTTGCCGGCGTCGTCGGTGGCGGTCACGGCGTAGACGTAGGTGACGCCGAGATCGGCGGTGGTGTCGGTGTAGGTGCGGCCGGTGATACCGGCGGCGAGCGGTTGGCCGTTGCGGTAGACGGTGTAGGACACGACGTCACCTGACGCGCTCGCGGTCCAGGCCAGGTCGACCGAGCCCCCGTCATCACCTTGCGTGTCGGCCGCGGTAAGGCCGGTCGGCGCGGTCGGGGCCACGTCGTCTGCCGGGCTCGCGGCTGCAGGCTCGCTCTGCTCGCCCAGGTTCGGGACCTCGTCGTAGGCGGCAACGGTGTAGCGGTAGGTGGCGCCTTCGGTCAGGCCGGTATCGGTGTAGGTGAGTCCGGTGGTATCGGCGATCTCGACGCCGTCGCGGTAGAGCCTGTAGCCGACCGTGTCGGCGGTCTCAGACGCGCTCCAGGCGATGACGACGGCGCCGGACTCATCGCCTGCGACGTCGGCAGCGGTGACGGCGGCAGGCGCTGCGGGAGCCACGCTGTCGGCCGCGACCGCGCTGGCAAGCACGGAGTACTCGCTCTCGAGGCCGGCCGCGTCGTAGGCCGTGATGGCGTAGTAGTAGCGCACGCCGTCGGTAAGGCCGTGATCGATGAAGAAGGTGTCAGCCGAATCGCCCACGAGCTCGAACGGCCCGTCGCCGGAGAGCGCGCGTCGGACGCGGTAGCCACGGAGGTCGTCCTCGGTGTTCGCGTCCCACGTCACGGTGACGCTGCCGCCCTCGACGTTCGGCGTATCGACAGCCACGACGTTGGCCGGCAGATCCGGTGCCACGTCGGACTGCGTCTTCACGATGACGACACCGGTCGTCGAGCCGACGTTGCCGAAGGCGTCCCGGACGTCGAGCACCACGACCCACTCGCCGGGCGTGGCCCAGGCGCGGGTGATGACCCGGTCGGTCGTGACGAGGTCGTACGCACCGTCGGCCTCGAAGTCCCACGAGTAGGACACGACCGCGCCGTTGGGGTCGTACGACGCCGACGCGTCGAGGGTGACGCTCTCGTTGACGATCGCCTCGGCGGGACCGGAGAACCGGGCCACCGGCGGCGTGATGTCGGTCAGCACGCGCACCCACGTCCAGTGAACGTCGCACTTGCCCTCGTTGTCGGTGACGCGGAGCTGCGTGCGGTAGTTGTCGGCTGCCCGGAAGACCGTGACGGCGGCCGGAAGCGGCGAACTGTAGTCCCAGACGCCGTCGCCGTCGAAGTCCCAGTCGTAGCGGACGACGAAACCGTCCACGTCGAAGGAGAGCGAGCCGTCGAGCACGATCGGACTGCCGACCTCGGTCCTGTACTCGTGACCGGGGCGCGACTTGGGCGCCACGTTCACGCTGGAGCTTCTCTCCTGGATCGAGCGGCACGGCTCCGACCACGGCCCCTTACGACCGGCCTTGACCGAGCGCACGCGGTAGTAGTAGGTGGTGCCGACCTTCAGCCCGCCGAAGGTGTAGCGATCGGTGGTGTACGGAACGGCCACCGACGCGGTGAGGTGGTTCGGCCGGAACTTGTCGTCGAGCGCGACCTCGATCTCGTAGCCATCGACGACTTCAGGGCGCGTCCAGAACAGCTGGTTCTCCGTCCCCGACGTGATCACTGGCTCCGCCCGGAGCGTGGACTTCTTCAACGCGTCGTTGAAGAGGGCGCTGTTCGGCGCCCCCACAGCCAGCGTCGGTAGGAAGAGGCTGAGCGCGAGCGCGAACACCCACATCCCTGCGACAAGCCTCGGGCGGAAGATGCGCTGACGCGCACCGCTGACGGTCGAGTCCAGTCGAGCCTTCATGGGTACCCCCTCGGTGGTCCCCGAACCCGGCGTGGCGCCCCCCGGCGTTCCGCCGCGTCCATCCCTGCGGTCGTGCCCCGTTCGGCGGTCGGCCCGCGTGATCCGGCGAGCGCGAAGATGCGCCGGCGCGGATACCCCCACCTGCATCCGATTATCGGCCTGGATGTGACCGGAACCGGGTGAAAGCGCCCGACGGACGGATGATTCCGCCCAATCGTCACAATCGGACGACGAGCGGTCGGAAGTGCTAACGGGTGCGGGTGCGGGTGTTCTACTCGTAGTGGCTCCACATGCGGAGCACCTTCACGACCCGCTCATTCTCGATCGCCTGGTAGACAAGGCGATGCTTGAGGGTGATACGCCGCGAGTAGGCTCCGGCGAGGTCCCCCACGAGCTTCTCGAACGGCGGGGGCGAGGCGAACGGGTCCTCGGCGAGCAGCTCGAGGAGCGCTGCGGCCTTCGGCTTGAGCCCCGTCTCAGCGAGCCGCCGGGCGTCCGTGACGGCCGCCTTGGTGAACAGGACACGCCAGCTCACCAGTCAGGCTCACTCTCGAGCTCGCGCACGGGCGTCGCCATGCCCTCGAGGATCGACTCACGCATGCCGGGGATCGAGACGAGGTAGAGCGTCTCCTGCACGGCGCGCCAGTCATCCTCCGATACGAGGACCGCGTTGCCGCGCTTGCCGGTGATCCACACGGGCTCGTGAGACTCCTGGACCTGGTCGACGAGCGCGTAGAGGTGCCTGCGCGCCTCGGTCGTGGAGTAGTTGGCACTCATGGGTCCGCTCCCTTCACGTACGGAATAGCGTACGCCTCGGGAGCGGCACGGGTCAATGCAGGCGCTCGGCGCTATGATGCCTTGCGCTCCAGGCGCTCGGCGCGCGCTACCGCGCAGGCGCCCGCGCAGGCAGCCGCTTCACGATCGCACCCACCGCGAGCGCCACGGGCACCATGAGCACGTAGCCCGCGGCATACACCCGCCCACGACGCCGCCCGAGCACCTGCGCCATGCTGATCACGCCGGCCACCCGCATCTTCAGCCTCGCCTGCTTCGACGACGCCCCACCATGGTGGAGCACCTCGGCCTCGGCGCAGTACAGCAGCCGGAAGCCGTTGTCGCGCACCCGCTGGCACAAGTCGATGTCCTCGCCGTACATGAAGAAGTCGGTGCGGAACAGCCGCCCGCCGAGCGCGTCGCGGCGAAGCAGCATGCACGCGCCGGAGAGCACCTCCACCTCGCGGGTGGACAGGTGGTCCCAGTCGTTCATGAGGTAGTGCGTGAGCCGGCCGGGCCGTGCGCGGCGATTGAGCCCCGTGATGTTGGAGAACTCGCCGGTGATCGACGGATCGTGCCGCCCGCCTTCGAACTGCACCGAGCCGTCGGGGCTGCGCAGCACCGGTCCGGCGGCGCCTACGGTCGCATCCGCGTCGAGCACGCCGGCAAGCGTGCCGATCGATGCCGGCGCCACCTCGGCGTCGCTGTTGAGCAGCAGCACGTACGGCGCCTCCGACCGCTCGAAGCCGAGGTTGTTCCCCCGCGCGAAGCCGAGGTTCTCCCCCGCCCGGATGAGCGTGACGTCCGGGAACTCGGAGGCCACCATCTCGGCGCTCCCGTCCGCGCTCGCGTTGTCCACGACGATGACGCGCTCCGGCGCGAGTTCGGAGGCCTCAAGCGACCGGAGCGCCGCGCGCGTGAGGTCGCGCGTGTTGAAGCTCACGATGATGACGTCGACCGGCACGTCAGGCGTCCCGCCCGGGCGCGTCGGCGGCCTCCCCCGCCTCGCGCTCGGCCATGAACCGCTCGAGCGCGTCGCGCCAGTGCGGCATCGTCACGCCGAACGCGGCGGCCTTGGCGCAGTCGAGCACGGAGTTGGCCGGGCGTGCCGCCTTCGAGGGGAACGCGGCCGCCTTCACCGGCTCGAGGTGCCGGGTCATGCCCGCGGCGGCCAGGATCGCGCCGGCGAAGTCGAAGCGCGTGCACGAACCCGAGCCGGTGAGGTGGAAGAGCCCGCTAGCGCCGGCGTCAGCCAATCCGAGGATGCCGGCGGCCAGGTCGATCGTGTACGTCGGCGAGCCGGCCTCATCGGTCACCACCGAGAGCGTGTCGCGCTTGGCCGCGAAGCCGAGGATCTTCGTGGGGAAGTTCACGCCGCCCGGACCGAACACCCACGCGGTCCGCACCGTGAGCGCGCCCGGATACGCGCGCGCCACCGCGCGCTCGCCCGCAAGCTTGGACGCCCCGTAGACCGACAGCGGATTCGGCGCGTCGGTCTCGGTGTACGGGCCGACCTTGGCGCCGTCGAAGACGAAGTCGGTCGACACGTGCACGAAGCCGAGTCCGCGCTCGCGCGCAGCTTCGGCGACGATGCGCGCGCCCTCTTCGTTCACGCGGTAGGCGAGTTCCGGTTCGTCCTCGGCGCGCTCGACGTTGGTGTACGCCGCGGCGTTGACGAGCACACCGCTCTCCCCCGGCGCGAGCCCGTCGGCGAACGCCGCGACCACGCGCGCGACGGCCGCCTCATCGGTGATGTCGAAGCCGGATTCGGACGGCGCCTCGATGCGGATCCCGCGCGCGGCCGCCACCCGCTGGAGCGCGGTGCCGAGCATCCCGCCCGCGCCGGCGACGAGCAGTGCGCTCACCCGCTCTTCACGCTCCAGTCGTAGCCGATCTCGGGATCGTCGAACGGCCGACGGAACTCATCGGGCTCGTCGTAGTCGTAGAGCTCAGTGGGGATGTTCACGATCATCGCCGGCTCGGTCCCCACCGGCGTGAAGCCGTGGTAGACGCCCTTCGGGATGATCACCATGCGCTGCCGCTGCCACCCGATGACGAACTCGTTCGTCTCGCCGAACGTCGGCGACCCCTCGCGGCGGTCGTGGAGCACGACTTTGGCCACGCCGGCGACGCAGACGAAGTGGTCGGTCTGCTTCGTGTGGTAATGCCAGGCCTTCACGACACCCGGGTAGACCATCGTGACGTAGCACTGGCCGAACGCCTGGAAGTCGGGGTCGTCGCTCCGCCACATCTCCATGAGCAGCCCGCGCTCATCCGGGATGACCGTGAGATCCTTGACCTTCACGCCGTCGATCATGAGCGCAACCTCCGCGGGATGGGTGGGCCGTGAACTGCCTCATGCTACCGCATGGGTCGCGACATCGGTAGCGACCGCCGTATTACTTGCATGCTTGTAAGTTACAGGCGCGTAAGTTACACTGCGAGGAGGCCATGAGGGAGGGGTGAGCGTTGGGTGCCACGCGCTTCGTCAACCGGGTCGATGAGCTCGAGCGGCTGACTAGATGGTGGGATGACGCCGGCGCCGACCTCGCGCTGGTGTGGGGGCGTCGGCGCGTCGGGAAGACGGCACTGATCCAGCACTTCGCCGAGACACGCCGGGCCATCTTCCACACCGGAGCCGACCGGCCGCGCACCGACGAGCTCGCCTTGCTGTCGCGTGCCGCACGTGACGCGGGGCTCCGCGACGGGTTCCGGGACTTCCGCGCGAACCCCTTCCGCGACTGGGATGAGGCGTTCGACGTGCTCGGGCGTCTGACCGCCGACGAACCGCTGCTGCTCGTACTCGACGAGTTCACGGAGTTGACGGGCAGAAGCCCCGAACTCCCCGGGGTCCTACGAGCGTTCTGGGACCGCGCGCGAGGGCACACCCGGCTGAAGATCGTCATCAGCGGGTCGGCGGTGCGCACGCTCACGTCGATGATCACCGAACGCGAACCGCTCTTCGGCCGCTTCAGCACCATCATCCGTGTTGAGCCGTTCCGGCCGCACGAAGCCGCGATGATGCTGCCGTCGCTGTCGCCGGAGGATCGTGCCCTCGTATGGGGTCTCGTCGGCGGGACACCGCTCTACCTCTCCTGGTGGGACGAGTCGGCGCCGGTCAGGTCCAACGTGGAGCGGCTGCTCGCGACGCCCGATGCGCGACTCCTCCAGGAGGGCAGGCTGCTGCTCACCACGGAGGGCGAGGCGACCGGCATCGCGGGTCCGGTCATGCGCGCGATCGGCGCGGGCAGGACGAAGTACGGCGAGATCCAGGATGCGATCGGAACGCAGCCTGCTCGGACGCTCGATGCCCTCGCCGAGCTCCGTCTCATCGAACGTCGGCTTCCTGTGACCGATGCGGGCAGGTCCAAGCGCGTCCGCTACGCCATCGCCGACAACTTCCTGCGATTCTGGCTCACGGTGCTGGACCCGCACATCGGCGCCATCGAGCGGGGACTCGGCGGACCGGTGGTCGACGTCATCCTGTCCGCGCTCGACGACCACATGGGCCCCGCGTGGGAGGCCGCGTTCCGCGAGCATCTCACCCTGCTGGCCGTGCGAGGTCGACTGACCCGTCCGGCGGTGGCGATCGGTCCGTGGTGGAGCGCCGATGGAACGATCGAGATCGACGCGGTCGCGCTGGCCGGCCGGGAGCGCGTCCCGTTCCTGGCCGGCGAGGCAAAGTGGGCCCGCTCGGCGGACGGCGGCCGGCTGCTGGCGAAGCTCGCCCGGAACGCCGCTGTGCTACCCGGTCACGCCTCCGAGATGCAGTACGCTCTGTGCGCGCGGCGCGAAGTCACCGGCGCCCCGGAGGGAACGATCGTCATCACGGCCGACGACATCTTCGGCCTGTGACCGGCTAGCGATCCAGGTCCGCGAGGTAGGCGTAGTACTCGGAGTTCGTGCCCTCCATCGCGCGCGCCAGACCGGCCCGGTCGATGAAGCCCATCCGGTAGGCGATCTCCTCGAGGCACGCGATCTTCTGCCCCTGCCGCTTCTCGATCGTCTGCACGAACGCGCCGGCCTCCTGCAGCGAGTCCGGTGTGCCGGTATCGAGCCATGCCATGCCGCGGCTCATGATGCGGACGCTCAGGGTCCCCTCGGCGAGATAGAGGTTGTTGAGCGTCGTGATCTCGAGCTCACCCCGCGCCGACGGCCGCACCTGCTTGGCCAGCTCGCACACGCGCGCGTCGTAGAAGTACAGACCCGTGACCGCGTAGTTCGAGCGCGGGTTCGTCGGCTTCTCCTCGATGGAGAGCGCCCGGCCCTCGGCGTCGAACTCCACCACGCCGTAGCGCTCGGGATCGCGCACCTTGTAGCCGAAGACGACCGCGCCGCCCGCCGAGGCCTCCTCGGCCGCCTCGCGGAACATCCCGCCCATGCCGGTTCCGTAGAAGATGTTGTCGCCGAGAACGAGGCACGCCGGGCTCCCCGCCAGGAACTCCTCGCCGATGAGGAACGCCTGCGCCAGACCGCCCGGGGTGGGCTGCACGGCGTACTCGATGGCGATGCCCCACTGCGAGCCGTCGCCGAGCAGCCGCTGGAACGCGGCCTGCTCGTGGGGCGTGGTGATCACGAGCACCTCGCGGATGCCGGCGAGCATGAGGACCGACAGCGGGTAGTAGATCATCGGCTTGTCGTAGACCGGCAGCAGCTGCTTCGAGGTCGCAAGTGTGATCGGATGCAGCCGCGTGCCCGCTCCGCCCGCCAGGATGATGCCTTTCACCGGGCCCCCTCCCCTGCGGCTGTCACGGGACGGCCCTCGGCATCGGCCGCCTCACGAAGGCCGATGCGGTCGAGGCGGTAGTCGCCGGACAGGATGTCCTCCCACCAGGCGCGGTTCTCCACATACCACGCCAGCGTTTCGCGAAGCGCCGCATCCGGGTCGGCGGTCGGCGCCCAGCCGAGTTCGCCCCGGATGCGCGAGGCGTCGATGGCGTAGCGCTTGTCGTGGCCCGGCCGGTCGGTCACGAACGTGATCAGCTCGGCGTACGGACGGCCGTCAGCGGCAGGGGCGATCTCGTCGAGGATGGCGCACACGGTGCGCACGAGGTCGATGTTCCGCATCTCGTTGTCGCCGCCGACGTTGTACGTGCGACCCACGGTGCCCGCCTCGAGCACACGCAGCAGCGCGCGGGCATGGTCGGTGACGAACAGCCAGTCGCGGACGTTGTCACCAGCGCCGTAGACAGGGATCGGCTGGGTAGCGAGCGCCTTGAGCACGATCACCGGGATGAGCTTCTCGGGGAACTGGTACGGGCCGTAGTTGTTCGAGCAGTTGGTGACGAGCACCGGGAGCCCGTAGGTGTCGCGCCAGGCGCGCGCGAGATGGTCCGAGGCCGCCTTGCTCGCCGCGTACGGCGAGTGCGGGTCGTAGCGGGTCTCCTCGGAGAACGCCGGATCGTCCGGGCCGAGGCTGCCGTAGACCTCGTCGGTTGAGACGTGGAGGAAGCGGAACGCCGCGGCGCGCTCGGCGGGAAGAGCGCGCCAGTACGCCTCGGCGGCCTGAAGCATCGAGAACGTGCCCTCGATGTTGGTGCGCACGAACGCGCCCGGGCCGTCGATGGAACGGTCGACGTGCGACTCGGCGGCCAGGTGCAGGATCGCGTCGGGCTGCGTGCGCGAAAGCGTCGCGGCGATCGTCTCCGTGTCGCAGATGTCGGCGACGACGAGCTCGTAGTCGTCGCGGCCTTCGAGATCGGCCAGCGATCGGCGGTTGCCGGCGTAGGTGAGCGCGTCGACGTTGACGACGCTATGGCCGCACTCGAGCACCGCGTGGCGCACGAGGTTGGTGCCGATGAAGCCGCAGCCGCCGGTGATGAGCAGTCTCATGGGTGGTGGTCTCACCGTGCTTTCGGGACGGGGGTGGGCGGAGCCACATCATGGTACCAGTGTGCGGACCGCCCGGCACGCGGGACGATGGTGGGATGGGGGGTGCGCGGCCCACGGGCACACACCCGAGCGATCGAGGCCTCCTCAGATCATCCGTCCGGCTTTGACGCGCGCGTACAGCGCGGGGCTGACCATCATGATCGCGAAGCCGACCCAGTACTTGAGCGGATCCGGGAACGCCGCACGGTGCCGGATGTACGCGCCGCGCGCTCCGTCGTAGCGGCCCGCCAGCAGCGCTTCTTCGAGCTTGCGCCGCTCGACGATCTCGCTCGCGCGCATGATCGCCACACCCGCCTCGGCGCGCTCGCGATCGGTGAGCTCGGGCATGTCGCGCGCGTCGAGCAGGATGCGCAGGATGCTCTCGGCCGAGGCCACGAGCGCGCGGGTCTTGCTCCCCTCCTGCCGCCGGTACACGGCGAGCACCTCGTCCACGTACCGGTGACGAGCGCCGACCGCAAGCGCGCGGAGCCAGAAGTCGTAGTCCTCCGAGTGGAGGTCCCGGAAGCCGCCGAGGCGCTCGCAAAGCTCGCGGCGCACGAGGCTCATGAGCAGGATCGAGCTCTCGCGGAGCTGGTCGACCACGGTGAGGTCGCGCGCCCCGAAGTCGTTGCGCGCGTGCCAGACCGACGTGCGCGTGCCGTCGGGCAGCAGGTAGTCGGCGTTGCACGAGACGATGTCGGCCGGCGGCGGGCCGGGCGCCGCAGCGAGCAGCCGCTCGAGGAAGCGCGGCTCGAGGGTGTCGTCGGCGTCGAGGAAGCACAGCCATCCGGCGCGCGCCTGGCGCCATCCGGCGTTGCGGGCGGCGGCGGTCCCCGCGTTGGCCTGCGCGAGCACGCGGATACGCGGGTCGGCGGCCGCGCGTTCCTCGGCGATAGAACGGGTGGCGTCGGTGGAGCCGTCGTCGACGATCACGAGTTCCCAGGCGTCCATCGCCTGCGCCGCCACCGAGTCGATCGTCTCACCGAGCGTGGCGGCCGCCTGGTACGCGGCCGTCACGATCGTGACGCGGGGGGCGGGAACGCCGGCGGGCCCGGGCGCATCAGGCGTCACACGCGTGTCGAGCGGTCCGTCCTCGGCCATCACGCCTCCCTTACCAGGTCCCGGGGTGCCCGCGGAGTATGCCGAGGGCGAGCCGGACCGTCGCGGCGTACCTCGGCCAGTCGCGACGGGCCGCCCTCGAGAACGGCGCGAGGAGCGTGGCCGCGAGGAGCAGCAGCGCGTTCACGACGGCGACGTACGCGCGCGCGAGCACCGCCTGCGCGCGGCCGTGCGTGCGGCGCAGGTAGCGGAAGAAGCCGTCGGCGAGCCAGAGTCGCTGACGCGCGCTCAGCTGACCCACCGATGCGCCCTCGTTGTGGATGATGCGCGCCTGCGGCGTCAGCACCACCTGGCCCCCAGCCTCACGCACACGCCAACAGAGATCGGTCTCCTCGAAGTAGAGGAAGAAGCCGGTGTGCAGACCGCCGAACTCATGCCAGGCGCTCCGGCGTATCAGGAACGCGGCGCCGGAGACCCAGTCCACCGGCGTGATGTCGCGGATCCCGGCGCACGTGCGGTCGAGCCGAACCCGCGAGCGCACCGGCAGGCCGAGCCGGCGCCACGGCGCGAGGTTGGCGAACGCCCAGCCGAGCCCGGGGAAGTCGCCCCAGGAGGTGGCGGGCGTGCCGTCGGGCGCGAGCAGACAGGCGCCGGCCACCCAGCGGCGCTCCTCGGCCGCGAGTGCGTGCATGAGCGCATCGAGCGCACCCGCGGTGACCTCGGTGTCGGGGTTGAGCAGCAGCAGCAGGTCGCCCGACGCCCGTGTGACGCCGAGCGCGTTCCCGCGCGCGAAGCCCAGGTTCCCGGCGTTCGGCACGTGTATCACCCGCTCACCGGCCGCCCGGATCACGTCGAGCGTGGCGTCGGTCGACCCGTTGTCGACGACGAGCACCTCGCAGGGGCAGCTCGGCGGGTAGGCGGCGAGCGCGTCAAGGCACGCCGGGAGGACCCCGGCGCTGTTGTACGTGACGATGATGATGGAGAGGCGGTGGCCGTCGGTCATGCGCTCACTGTACACCGGGCAGCGTCACCGGGCAGCACCGTCACGCCGGGCCGTGCCCCCGGAGCAGCCACCGCATGATCGCAAGCGTCGAGACGCGCCGGCGTGACCACACCTCGGCCCGCTTGGCGCGGCCGAGCGCGAGACCCTCCCGCTGCGCGGCCGCGGCGGTGCGGGCGGCCGAGGGTCTGCGGCAGGCGGCCCCACTTGCGCGGGTCGAGCGGCACCGCGTCACGGAACAGGCGCCAGGGGCGCACGAACGTGGCGATGACACGCGCCGGCCGCGGGAGGTCCTTGGCGACCACCACATACGCGTTGCGGACCTGCTGGTAGGCGATCTCCGGCGAGCGCACCGGCCCGATCGTGGCGTGCCACTTGTGGTAGACGACCGAGCCGGGGACGTAGAGGCACCGGTGCCCCGCGATCAGCGCGCGCAGGTTGAGGTCGGTGTCCTCGCTCAGCAAGAAGAAGTCCTCGTCGAACAGGCCGATGTCATCGAAGAGCGCGCGACGATAGAGCGCCGAACCCGCGCTCGCGCCGAGCACCCTGAGCGGCCGGTCGTGCTCGCCCACCGGATCGCCGAGCCCGCGGGCCATGCCGGCGAGCAGCCGCAGGCTGTAACGGTCGCCGGCGGCGTTCATGACAGCGCGGTCATCGTAGAGCACCATGCGCGAGGACGCGACCGAGTACTCCGGGCGCTCGTCGAGCGCGCTCACGAGAGCGCCGAGCCAGTCCGGCTCGAGCGCCACGTCGTTGTTGAGGAGCGCCACGTACTCGGCCTCCGACGCGCGGATCCCCGCGTTGACCGCCCTGGCGAAGCCGCCGTTGTCCTCCCGGACGATGACGCGGACCCACGGAGCGTGCTCGGCGAGCCACGCCACGCTCCCATCCGACGACGCGTTGTCGACCACTATCGTCTCGAAGTCGCTGAACGACTGGGCGCGCAGGGTGGTCAGGCACTCGGGCAGGTGCGCCATGCCGTTCCAGTTGGGGATGACGACGCTCACCCGCGCCCGGGCAGGGGCGTGCGATCGTGTGGCCGCGCTGGTCTGCTCCATGAACGGGGTCCCCCGGTGCTACTGACCGATGTAGAAGCAGACGCCTTCGTAGGAGTAGGTGGCGCCGAGCTTCGAGATCACGGTATCACGCTCCGCGGCGGAGACCGTGAAGAAATGGCTGCCGTTGCGCGTGTTGTAGAAGCGGTAGACCGGCGTGCAGGCCGCGGCGCTCGAAGCCGCCACGTTGTAGACGACACCCTCGTACGTGTACGTGTCGCCCCACTTCGAGACGATCATGTCGCGCTCGGCGCACGACGCGGTGTAGAAGTGGCTGCCGTTCTTGCGGTTGTAGAGGCGGTAAAGCGGCGAGGAGTTCGCCGGGTTGGTCGTCTTGATCGTGTACGCCGGACCTTCGTACTGATACGTGGCGCTCCACTTGGCGATGACCGTGTCGCGCTCGGCGGCCGATGCGGTGTAGAAGTGGCTGCCGTTGCTCTTGTTGTAGAAGCGGTAGACCGGCGCCGTGTCGGCGGTGGGCTGCGGCTTCGGCGGAGCGGGCGCCGGAGCCGGGTCGCCAGCGCCGGGCTGCGCGGGGACCGCGGGATCGGAGCCGGGGTTGGCGAGCGAGAAGAACGCGGTGCGGTAGGTCACCGAGGCCGGCGTACGCGGGTTCTTGGTGTAGATGCCGCCGGAGAGCGTCACCTCGAACACGTCGCCGGGCTTGTAGCCGCCGGCGCCGAGGCTCGCCGGGTCGGGGCGGAAGATGAACGCGTTCGGCACACCGTAGCCGCTGAAGTTGGCGGCGAAGAACTCGCCGCCCGTGTTGGTGTCGCTCGCGTCGAACGTCCACGTCCTGCCGTCGGAGATCCGCTTCAGCGTCACGCGGTGTCCGCTCGGGTCCCACTCGTACGTGGCCGGGTTGAGCGTGATCGACCATGGCGTGGCAGCGGTGAAGAAACCGTTGGATGGCCCGTCGACCGGGAAGACACCCGCCGACGGCCACAGGACGGCGCCGTAGTCGACCGTCTCGGTGCGCGTCCGGTCGAACGCGTAGGTCGTGAGGCGATTGTTGGCGAACCCGATGCCGGTCACCTTCATCGGCGGATTGAGCAGCCACCGGCGATGACCGACCGCCGCGATGTTGCCGGCCGTGGAATCATGCAGACAGCCGATCTGGAAGCTCTCGGCGTCGGTGTAGCCCGAACCGATGTTGCTGCTGCTCGTCGACGCCCTGCCGCGCGTATAGAACGCGTCGGTCATGTCGGCGGGTTTGTCCGGGTAGTGGCTGAAGTTGCTCGCCGCGAGCAGGACCGCGCCGTACTGCGCGTCTTCGTTGCGCGTGGCGCTCAACGTGACGTCGGCGGGCAGACCCGCGAGGTATCGGGCGAAGTTGATGGTGTTGACGCCATCGGCGAGAAACCCGGTCTGGACCGCGCCCGGCGCGTACGGAGCGGTCCAGCTCGGTGTGACGGCGTAGGCGCCGCCTGTATACGTCGGGCGAAGCTGCTGGTAGACGGCGCGGACATCGGCGGGCGTGCGACTGACGGTGCTGACCGTCCAGGTGGCCGACGCGGGCGCAACCAGCGGCGCGGGAGCGGCGAACGAGAGCGCGGTGATGAGTATCGCCGCAGAGACGACGATCGAGGTGACACGAACGCGGGCCGTGCTGCTGTGGCGTGCCATAGCGCCCCTTGGTGTGACGACCGGCCGGATAACGTGGCCGGAACCTGCATCTGTTATCGGCACGCGACCGCGCCGGCTCAAGCCCACGGCACTGCACGAACCGTGCCGAACCGACCCGCTCTCGCCGATCACCACCGCGCGCACCCGCGCGTCATCGGTCCCCTGACGGCGACCACCTCCAGGCCTATCCGAGCATCCGCGTCAGGCTGTCGCGCAGGGCCGGGCCGTACTCGTCGGTGTCCAGCGCGAGCGCCACGTTCGCCTCGATCCAGCTCAGGATGCTGCCCGTATCATAACCCGAACAGCCCATCGTGATGGCGTAGATGTCCTCCGAGCGCAGCAGCTCACGGAGAGCGTCGGTGAGTTGGATCTCGTCGCCGCGACCCGGCTCGATCGTCGGCAGGATCTCCATGAGCTTCGGCGTGAGCAGGTACCTGCCGAATATGGCGAGGTTGCTCGGCGCGTCGTTGATCGGCGGCTTCTCCACGAGGTCCGTGACCTTCCAGACACCGGGTTCGACCTCATGACCGGCGATGACGCCGTACCGGCTCACGAGTTCGGGCTCCACCGGGTTGACGGCGATCACCGACGCGCCTCCGAACCGGTCGTGGACCTCCTTGAGCTTGGGCAGACAGCAGTTGTCCGGCAGGATGACGTCGCCAAGAAGCACGTAGAACGGCTCACGTGCCGTGTGCGGACCGCCGCACATGACCGCATGGCCGAGGCCGCGCGGGCGTCCCTGGCGCACGTAGAAGACGTTGGCGATGGTCGGCAGGTTGCGTATCTGCCGGAGCTTCTCGGTGTTTCCGGCGCGCTCCAGCAGATCCTCAAGCTCGACCGAGCGGTCGAAGTGGTCCTCGATGGCGCGCTTGCCCCGGCCGGTGATGATGAGGATGTCGTCCACACCGGCTGCGACAGCCTCCTCCACCACGTACTGGATGACCGGCTTGCCCACGACCGGCAGCATCTCCTTCGGCTGCTCTTTGGTGACGGGGAGGAACCGGGTGCCGAGACCTGCCGCGGGGATGATGGCCTTCATCGCGCCATCACCTCCGCGGCGGCCGCCGTCATCGCGTCGATGTCGTCGTCGCTGTGCGCGAGTCCCACGAACGTCGCCTCGAACTGGCTGGGCGCGAGCACGATGCCGCGCTCGAGCATCCCCCGGAAGTACTCGCCGTAGCGTGCGGTGTCGCTCGTGGCGGCGGTGGCCCAGTCACGCACCCGCTCGGCGGTGAAGAACATGCAGGCCATCGAGCCGACGCGCGTGAGGCACGCGTCGACCCCCGCCGCCTCGACCGCGGCGCGCAGCCCCGCCTCGAGCCGTGCGCCCTTGCGCTCGAGCTCGTCGTAGACCCCGGGCTTCGAGAGCTCGGCGATGAGGGC